>CAIRSA010000470.1 GCA_903881085.1 uncultured Acidobacteriia bacterium | reverse complement strand
TTTCCATTCCGCCAAACGCTGCCGCAAATCGAGAAATTCTTCGGCGATTGGGGTGTTGTTTTGGGGCATTCCCAAACTTACTATGGAGGGCCGGATTCAGTCACGCATGCTTGCCGGACGCTCACGATGGTGGAGCGCGGCGAGTATCGCGCGCAGAATCCTGGCTCGCCGATCCCCGGCTTCCGCGTGTCGCAACTGATCTCGCCGAAACGCTCCTGGGGAACAATCGCCGCGGAGTTCCTGGTCGCCAAGTCCTCGACGGAAACGCTCAAGGCGTTTCTGAATACAGTGCTGGCGGAGCTTTGGACGGAGCGCGGTTCTGCACCCGATTGGGAAAAGCTCTATCTGCGGCGCGAGGATTACGACCTGGGGATCGTGCCGGCAAAGGCGTTGCTGCTGGTGGCTGGCGTTGATGTGCAGGATGACCGGCTTGAGGTGGAGATCAAAGCCTATGGCCGGGGCAAGGAATCCTGGTCTGTTGATTACCGTGTGATCCAGGTACCTGACCAAGCCGGGCAGGATCTCAAGACGTCCTCGCCCGAAGTCTGGCAGGAGTTGGAGAATTTGCTTGCGGTGGACTGGCCATGCGAGTCGGGCAAGACGATGCCCATCATGGCGATGACAATCGATACTGGCTTCCGGCCACAGATGGTGTACGAGTTTGCCGCGCGGCATCCGCAACCGGCACACGGCCCGGCAGGCGACCGAATCTCCGCACCTCGCACCGTGGTGCCGACCAAGGGCACACCGGACTTCCTGAAACTGATCGCGCGGGTGTCGAGCACCGATGCTGCCCGCAAGCGGCAGAATGTCCGGATCTGGCACATCGGCACGCACTGGGCAAAGCAGGAATTCTACGACTGGCTACGGATCGTGCTTCCGGACGATGGCACATTCCCGCCCGGCTACCAGCACTACGCATACAAGGATCAAGACTTCTATCGCGGGCTCTGCTCGGAGTCTCGTATTGTCAGGGCGAACGGCAAGGTGGAGTGGGTGCCTGATAAATCGGTGCGGAACGAACCGCTCGATCTGGCGGTGCTTTGCCGCGCGGCCGCAGCGGTCTGTGGCATCGACCGTTTCACGGACGAAGATTGGGCGGAGCTTGAAGGAAGCAGTCCAGTCGATAAACCCAAAGCGCCAGGCACCGATAGCTACTGGGGCGCGCGCGATGACTACTGGGGAGCGCCTGGCGGCCGCAGAAGTTGGTTCAAATGATTCAACTGACGGAACTGCAATCGATGCGTGACGAATTGCAGCGAGCCATTTTCAGCGGGACGCGCCGCGTGCAGTTCACCGATCGCGCGGTTGAGTACAACAGCGTCGATGACATGCGGAAGGCGCTGGCAGACATAAACTCTGCGATCGCCAAGACATCGGGCACGGCATCATCTTCTTTCAGCCTGGCCATGCACAGCAGAGACTAAGTGAACGCCCTCGACAAAATGATCGGTTACTTCTCGCCGGAGCGAGCATATCGCCGCGCCCGGTATCGCCTCGCAACTGAGACGTTTGCTTACGACGGTGCGAAGTCGGGTCGGCGCACCGACGGATGGGTGGCGGCGGGCGGCGACGCCAACACCGAGGTTGGCACATCGCTCATCAGCCTGCGCAACCGCTCGCGCGACCTGTTGCGCAATAACCCTTATGCCAGCAAAGCCATCGCCGAACTGGTCGGCAACACAGTGGGGACCGGCATTGTGCCGCAGGCAAAGACCGGCACGCCCGCGCTCGACAAGATCATTGACGAAGAGTGGCTTCACTTTGCAGAGAACTGTGACCCTGGCGGCCAATTGGACTTCTATGGAATGCAGGCGCTCATCGTGCGAACCACCGCAGAGAGCGGTGACGGGATCGTCCGGTTCCGTCCACGACTGCCGCAGGATAATTTTCGCGTGCCGCTCCAGTTGCAGGTGTTGGAAGGTGACTTCCTCGATGTCGCGCGGACCATGGGAATCGCCTCTGGGCACATTGTGCAGGGCGTTCAGTTCAATCTGTACGGGCAGCGTGAGGCGTACTGGCTATACAACTATCATCCGGGCGGCGTATTCATGTTGAATCCGCGCGGCGGGATTCTGAGCCAGCCAGTGCCGGCGTCGCAGGTGATGCACACCTACTGCATGTTGCGGCCCGGCCAGGTGCGCGGCGTGCCGTGGCTCGCCCCAGTCATGCTCGCGATGCGCGACCTCGATGACTATCGGGATGCCGAGCGCATGCGGAAGAAGACTGAGGCATGTCTTGCTGGCATCGTCACACGGCCCGAGGGTGCGGGCGGATTGCCGCTCGGTGCGAAGTCAACGGATCCAAAAACGGGGAACACGCTCGAGCGAATGTATCCCGGCATGATCGAGTACTTGAAGCCGGGCGAGGACATCAAGTTCAACGCGCCGTCTCCGGCAGGCGGCTACCGCGAGTACCTGATGACCGAGTTGCAGGGCATCGGTGCCGGCATTGATGTTCCCTACGAGTTGCTTTCGGGTGATCTTTCGAACGTCAACTACTCTTCGTATCGCGCGGGCATGCTGGGATTCCGTAACGCCATCGAGGCGTTCCGCTGGCTGACGCTGATCCCGATGTACTGCCGTCCGACTTGGCGGCGCTTCATCGACACGCTGGTCTTCATCGGGAGAATTCCCGAGGCAAACTACGGCGTGCAATGGACGGCTCCCAAGTTTGAATCCGTGGACCCGTTGAAGGATGCCATGGCCGAGTTGAAGCGCATCCGCACCGGCACGTTGACATTGTCCGAGGCGATTGCGCAGAACGGCTACGACCCTGAGAAGCAGTTGCAGGAAATCAAACGGATGAACGAACTGCTTGACCAGTTGCAGATCATTCTTGACTGCGACCCTCGCAAGGTGAACGACAAGGGAGTTGAGCAGCAGAACGTCGCAGGTGAGACGCAGCCTGTACCGCCGGTGAAGCAGAGCAGCACGGTGAAACATTCCGCGCGGCATTGGGATTCGCACGCGAGAATCTACACATCGTAGCTCGACAGCAACAAGAAGGAGCATTTATGTCCGAAGAAATCAAGGAGACAGTGCTGGAGACTGCGCCAGTGGAAGTCGTCACTGCCGCCGCGGAGCAACCCGAGAGCGAACCGGCTCCCCAAGAGGTACTGGTCGAGCGCTTCACGGTGACAGCAAACTTCGCACCGCCGTCGGCCAATGATGATGCCCGAACCATCGACGCGGTCTGGTACACCGGCGCTAAAGTACCGCGATTCGATTGGCGCAGTGGCGAGGAATACGACCTTATCCTCGACATGAAAGGCTGCCGCATAGATCGCCTGAACAACGGTGGACCGGTGCTTGACTCGCACAGTGCTTACGGCGTCGAGGGCCAATTGGGAGTTGTGCGCAAAGCGTGGGCCAAGAAATCTACTGGCTTCGCCACGATCCAGTTCAGCAAGCGGGATGACGTGACCCCGATCTGGAACGACGTCAAGGGCGGGATCATTCAGAACCTCAGCCCCGGCATGTGGATCTACAAGAAAGTCGATACAACGCCGAAGGGCCAGGAACGCAAGGAGTTCACCGCCACCGACTGGGAGCCGTTCGAAATCTCCCTCGTATCGGTGCCAGCCGACCCCAACACGAATTTCATGTCGGCGGTGGGAACGTTGCCGGCACAACCAGCGAATGTGCTTTCAAATCTTGCACCAGTAGTTGAAACGCAACGGGCATCTGCCCACACAAAGGAGAACCCTGTTATGGAAACGACCACGCAGGACGCGGGCGTTGAGGCCCAGCAGAACGAAGAAACACTCGCCGCCGCGCGCGATGAAGCAGTGAAGGCGGAGCGGCTGCGAGCAAACACTATTCGAGCGATTGCCACCGGCCCATTCAAAGTGGAGGAGACCTTTCTCTCCGCGTTGATTGACGAGGGTGTGTCTGTCGACACCGCTCGTGAGCGCATCATGACCAAGCTCGATGCCGAGTACCGAAAGCATCCGACCGTGCCGATCAATCCGGTCGTCACGCTCGGATGCCAGGACGAGACGGACAAGCGGCGCGAGGGGATGGAGGCTGCGCTGTTTCTGCGCGGCACTCCGCGTGCCTCAGGCGAGATGGTTGAGAAGGGCCGCGAGTTCGCTGGCCTCACGCTGGTCGACATGGCGCGCGAGTGCCTGAATGCCGCCGGTGTGAAGACGCGGGGCATGTCCCGCAGCGACATCGCACGGGTGGCGCTCCAGGGCCGTCATGGGGCAGCCGAGTATTTCACGGGCGCAATGACGATCAGCGATTTTCCCAACATCCTGGCCAATGTCGCCAACAAGACCCTGCGCCAGGCCTATGAGGCAGCTCCCCGCACCTTCATGCCTTTCTGCCGGCAAGTCACGGCGTTCGACTTCAAGCCGGTGAATCGCATCCAGCTGAGTGACATTGCGGCTTTGCAGAAGACCAATGAAAACGGGGAGTTCGTGCGTATCTATGTGAGCGACTCCAAGGAGTCCTACGCGCTCACCACCTGGGGCGGCATCGTACCGATCACTCGCAAGGTGGTCTTGAACGACGACCTCCAGGCGCTGACACGGATTCCCGCCGGGCTGGGCATCGCGGCCGCTACGCTCGAAAGTGACGCGGTGTGGGCCGTGGTCACGGCTAACGCGAACATGGCCGATGGCCTGCCGCTGTTCCACGCTACGCACAAGAACCTGAGCGGTACCAATGCGCTTGCGGCGGTGGCCAACATCACCACGGCGCGTAAGCTGATGCGGAAGCAGACTGCGCCCAAGGGTACCATCCTGAACTTGGTCCCGAAATTCCTGATCGTCCCGGCAGCGCTCGAAGGCATTGCGGCCCAACTTACCAACCCGATCAACCTGGCCGCCACTGCATCCGCGGCTGACGTGCCGGCCTTCGTTCGCGCCATGGTGCCGATCGTCGAGCCGCGCCTCGATGCGGTGGCAAGCGTGGGCGACACCAACTGGTACACGGCGGCAGACCCGAGCACGATCGACACGATTGAGTACTGCTACCTCGAAGGGCAGCAGGGTATCTACATCGAGACGCGGCAGGGCTTTGAAGTGGACGGCGTCGAGATCAAGGCGCGCCTCGATTTTGCGGCTGCGGCGATCGACCATCGCGGCCTGCAGAAGAACACGGCTGCTTAAAAGGAGAAAGGAATCATGATCAATTTCATCAAGAGCGGCGATAATCTCGTCCTCACCGCGCCTTACGACGTGCTGTCTGGCGCCGGCTTCAAGGTTGGTAACGTCTTCGGTGTAGCCGCCAACGACACACTCTCAGGCGCAGACGTCCAATGCGAGATCGAGGGTGTCTACGACCTCGCCAAGGACGCGAGCACCTTTGCGCAGGGTGACCTGGCGTACTGGGATGACTCGGCAAAGAAGGTGACGTCCACGGTGGCGAGCAACCTGCTGATCGGCGCGGTCGAGGTGTCCGCCGCGACGGGCGCAACTGTTGTGCGGGTCAACCTGTTTGGCGTGCCCGGCTTTTCGGGACAGGCGCATGGCCTCAAGGTGGCATACGCTAAATACGATTTCAGCGTCGATGGCGGCGTCACTTGCACGCCAGCAGTCAGCGACACGATCCCCGACAATGCAGTCGTGTTCGGCGGCGTGGTGAACGCAACAACCGCCGTCGCCGCAGCGGGTTCAGCGACTGTCGCAATCGGCACAGCAGCCGGATCGAGCGCGACGAGTATCCTCACGGCCACGGCAAAAGCGTCATTGGGCGCCGACGCGGTGGTTGTGCCAACCTGCACGGCCACTCCGTTCAAGATGACTGCGGCCGGCAAGATCAACATCACGATTGCTTCGGGTCCGCTGACGGCGGGCGTGATCGAAGCGTGGGTCCTTTACACGACTGCGGCCGCATAATGTGGACAAAGCAATCCGGCATGGCGAACGCGGCAGTCCTCGCCGCGTTTGGCCAGCCGGTTTCCTACCAGCAGGGCATGGTGGATCCGTTCACGGTCGTCGGGATCCTGAACAGACGAACCGACGAGCAACGGCACCCCGACACGGTGTACGCGCGGCTTTTCGTGGTGCTCGCCGGATTCACGGTACCACCTGATCACGGTGATGAGGTGACGATCGATGGCGATGTCTACACCGTGTTCGAAGTGCTCAACGATTCAGCTGGTGGTTGTTGGCTTGGAATTCGAGAGAAGATCTGATGGCGTCGGTGCGCGTGTATTTCAAAAAGCAGATCCGGCTTGACCGGATGAGCTTCCGCCAGCAGTCGATGTTCAAGATCGGAACCGAAGGTGTGGCCTCAGTCAAGAGCAGGCTGGCTGCGGCCCAGGGTCCGGACGACTCCTCTGCCAAGCCACTTACCAAACGCTATGCGATCCAGAAAACGAAGACGGGAAAAGGAAATCGTCGGAATCTGATGCTGACGGGCAGCATGCTTGCCAATTTTCAGGTGCGCACGGTTTCTGAAAACTCGGCCAAGGCCAGCAACTCGACCCGGAAGGACCGGCTGAAGGCGTGGATCAACCAGAAGATCGAACCATGGGTCGTGTTCTCTCCGAAGAACAAAGCGGCTGCGGCCGCGGCTGCGCGGCAGGTGCTTGAGGAGATGAAGCCCAGGCTGCTCCTGGAGAAATCACTTGGCGGCAAGCAGCAATGATCGATCCATCGGAGCTCATTACAAACCTCGTGGCGATGTTGCGCGACGTGCCGGAGTTGGTTGCCGAAATGAACGGCGACTTTGAGCGCATCTATGC
>CAIRSA010000469.1 GCA_903881085.1 uncultured Acidobacteriia bacterium | reverse complement strand
TGCCCCAGTTAATCGCTCACCATATTGGAAGCTCGCCTCATCGACGCAATGTAAGTGACAGTGGAGTCTCACTCTGCCGCGTCCCGACTCATCGGGACACAGCAGGCAGCAGTGCCCGCCCCACATGGGCTCGCGCAGTCAATGTGAAGTTACTCTTGTGCGGTGCCTAAATAGGCGCCGCTGTGGGGTGCCTAAATAGGCGCCGCAAATATCAAAGCTTGATCCCAGCGCGAAGGCTTGAGTTTCACACCGCCAGATTCGACTCTCGCTCGATTGCCCGCATTTGTGATCTAAAACCGGCAATGCGGCTCGCCGAATCGAAAATATACTGATAGAAAGGGGCTGGTCCTTCACAAGGTCAAGAATCGGCTTTGCAGCCATGCCAGAACCGCCAAACGATGGAACTGGCGGGGAAGGAATTTCGCGATAGCTATCCCCCGGCGGACCTGGGAAGGTTGTCACCGCGAAAAGGCCGCCTTGACGCATGATTTGAGATAATGGCACTTTCAAAGCACAACTCATGCCGAAAGACGAAAATCTGGCACGAAAGCAGATGTGCCCATCTCTTCTATGCCACCAGGGCGCTACGCAGCCAGGACAAGTTCCGGTAGCGCCGTGATCCAGCCGCATTGCGCCGAAAGTTCTTATGAACCTCGCACCGCGAACGCCAACCGGCTGCCTATTGCGGCTGAATCCGAATCGCTCCGGACTACGGCTAATCCCGCTGGCAGCACTTGGTCGCCAGGCCGCTTCCGATAGAGATCTGACGTAATCGGAGCATCACAGCGCCCATTGCCGCTTGCCCAAAAGCGACAATACCACGATGCTCAGAAACAACAGTACGGATGTCCGCGGCTCAGGCGTCTCGGTCACGGCAATGTTGTCAAACATGAATCCTCCAGCTATATCCACATTGCTTGAAATATCAAAAAAACGAATTCCTTGGAATCCGGGGAGTCCCGTGAATGTACCGCCTGTGCTCCCAAAATTGTACGTACTGCCGGAGGACGCCTGCATGAAGCTAATTGGAGAAGAACCCAGGATTTGAATGCTGTCAAGGTTGAACAAACTTCCGTCTATAAAAAAGATTCTGACGGTTGACGGACCTGTATTCACGGAATCAAGACCAACAACAATTCCGTTCGCCGAGGGGCAGATCATCACCACCGTGCAGTTCCATAAGTCGTAGTGCCCACCAACGAGGGACAGTTGGATCCCATTTTGTTGAAAAGGCGCGGTAAGAAAACCACCCATGGATCCCGACTCGAAATCCATGATGCGTGCGCTTGCCTCTCCGCTTAAACCAGCAGCCAGGGAGAAAATAGCCACTAAGCGCCGGGCCAAACCGTTTAGTCGAAGCATAAAACCTCCTCTATCAATACATTACACCCTGGCGGAGATCACAATTTCTGAGGCTAGCCGCGTGGTGCCTGGCGATTGGATTTGCGACGTTACTTGCAACAAGTCAATTTCTTGACTGGCGGAAGGATCTTCTGTAAGTCTCTGATCAAAACGCGATAGTCAGACATCTTCCGGTTGGTCGGCCATCAAGAAGTAGACTTTTGCACCTCGGCCCTGACGACAGTTCGCCGCGCTTTCCACCAGCACGTCGCGCTTGAACACTGGTCAAAGAACGTGAACAGGCCTTATAGGAAGGTAGGTTTCACGCGGTCGTTCGCCCGGTCGCCTACAATTCATTTTACCGATAGAGGCGAGAACAGCCCATCCCACCGGTAATTCATTCGGCGGGACCAAGACGATTCTACGCCCGCGGGGATGCGCTTTGTTCTTTGAGCTCGGCCTTATTTTCACCTGGAAAAAGCAGTTGGATGGGCTTCAGCCAATTCGCACGACGCCGCGCATTTGGGGTCTGACACCTTTTT
>CAIRSA010000468.1 GCA_903881085.1 uncultured Acidobacteriia bacterium | reverse complement strand
TGGCGAAAATCAACGGGGACAATGCGGTCCGTCCCCTCCGTCCCCTCCGTCCCCGTGGCTCTGCTTGTCGCGGAGGCGGCGGGCATAGGACAATGGTATTCAGTGCTTCCTTTCTTTACCCGTATTTCCGTCCTGGCGGTTCTGTGTCTATCCACGTGCCTTGCCGATGATCTGGCCTCGGCCAAGCAACTGATGGATGCCGACCATTGGAAACATGCCCGAACCATTGTGGCGGCACGCCTGGCTGCGGACCACAACGATGGCATGGCGTTAACCTATATGTCGATCATTGAGGAGAGCTTTGAACGCTTCGACACCGCGCGGTCGTACGCCGAACAAGCCGTGGCCAAAAGCCCTGGCAGCTCTGCCGCGCATGCCCAACTGGCCCGCGTGAACGCCGTTCAGGCCATTACGGCGCCCGTTTGGAAGCAGCTGGGCATGGTGCGGGCGCTCAGGCATGAGCTCGATCTGGCATACAAACTGGATTCGAAGAACATTGAAGCCTACTTGCTTGAAACGATCTTCACGTTCAAAGCACCCTCAATAGTCGGCGGGGGTAAACCAAAAGCACGCTCGATCGTGGCCAAACTGACCGAAGTGAATTCCGACTGGGGGCATCTGGCCGAGGCGCGACTGGCGCAACTGGAAGATGACGAGCCGGCTGCGATTAATGCCATCGGCAAGGTTTCGCCCTCCAACGCCTTGGGCCGGTCGATTCTGGCGCATATTTACTGCTGCCTGTCGAAGAATCCGCAGTACGATCAGGCATTGTCGGTAGCCAATCAACTGTCGAAGATGGAGCAGTCCAGAGTCGAAATTTACAACGTGAGGGCCACCTACCAGGCCTCGCGCGGAGCCTGGGGCGAGTTGGATGGCACCCTGGCCGAGGCGCAACGGCTGCATCCAGAGGATCTTTCGCCTTACTACTGGGCGGCAAGAACCCTGATGCGTATGCAAAAAGAGCCTGTCCGCGCTGAGGCGTACCTACGTAAATACCTTGCCGCGGAGCCGGAAGGCCGGGCGCCGACGCGGGCCGAGGCACGCTGGACTCTGGGCCTGGTGCTTCACCAGCAAGGCCGCAAAAATGAAGCAGTTAGCGAATTGAAGCAGGCCGTGCAGATGAAACCGGATCTGGACGAAGCAAAGAAAGACCTGCGGCGGCTATCGGACTAAGCACCATTGCGGAGGATTGAATTTCAGATTTCCATGCTATGATCGAACTCGGAGCGTTTCCGGGGGGCTTGTGTGCGACCCCTATAATTTGATCCTACAATCAATAGTCATGGAATCCGACTCGTCTTATGCGTTGGTGAGCAAGCTCCGGCGGTAACGCCATGGAGAAGCCTGAAGGCGCTCGGGGGATTCCCCCTTGGTACTCAGGGGTCAATGACGGGGGTTGTGTGGCTTCCCGGTGCTCTCCGGTCTGAATCTCTGGCATGAATCTCCTCTTTATCGGCGATATATTCGCCTCTTCCGGGCGTGGTATCGTCGCCGACCACCTGCAAGATATCGTTGGCGCCGAACGCATTGACCTGGTCATCGCCAATGTCGAAAATTCGGCTGGCGGCTTTGGCGTTACCCCGCAGATTGCAGAGGAGTTCCTCGCAATGGGCGTGGAGGTGATGACGAGCGGAAACCACATCTGGGACAAGCGTGAGATCTACGACTACCTGGATCGCCAACCGCGCCTGATCCGGCCCGCCAACTACGCGGCCGGGCTCCCGGGCACCGGTCTATGCATTGTAAAGGCCCGCAACGGAGTACAGGTAGCGGTAATGAACATTCAAGGTCGCAGCCACATGCCGCCGACCGATTGTCCGTTTCGAAAATCCGATGAAATGCTCGAGGCTCTGGATCCGGCCATAAAGGTGCGGTTTGTGGATTTCCATGCCGAACTCACAAGCGAAAAGATGGCCATGGGCTGGCACCTGGCGGGGCGAGTCTCGGCGGTAGTCGGCACCCATACCCACATTCCAACCGCGGATACACGGATTTTGGAGGGCGGAACGGCCTACCAGACCGACTGCGGCATGACCGGGCCCTACGATTCGGTGATCGGCGTTGACAAGGCGGTAATCCTCCGTAAGTTCAAGACTTCTTTACCAGTTCGCATGGAAGCATCGAAGTCTGGAATCGAGCTTCACGCGGTTATCGTAGAGGTGGATCCGGAATCCGGCCGCGCCTTAGACGCCCGCCGCTATACCCTTATCGAAAAGTAAGAGCTTAGTCTGAAGGTATTTACGGATTCCGCCGATAGACCGAATGTATGGTTATATCGGAGTTGGGGAAAGGCGCCAACAAACCAAGATCGGCACCTCCACCATCAGAAGGCAAAGCAGAGAGCTCATTCCGGCCCTCACTTGCGTCCTCGGCATGGACGTGGATCACCGTCCCTCTGGCTCTGCTCTCCATCACATTAAGCGCCCTGCTGATCCAATCGGCACAAAAAGGGCAAATCGAAATCAACCAAAACCTGGAATGGGTTGACCGTCTAAACCAACTAAAATCTGGCATTTGGGATCTGGAAAGCGTGTTGGCGCAGCCGGGCAAGAAACTGCCCTCACCGTCGATCGGCGAGCAGTGGCAGCAGTTTCAGGACACCTTCCAGCTTGATCGCGATCCGCAGCCGGAAAACGGGCCGGACGATTTCAATGCCAACCCGCACCGCATCGACGCGCAGATTCAGAAAATGATCGCGCTCCGCTCAACCATTCTCGGGCTGCCGCCATCGGCCGCACGCGAACGGCGCATGGGCGAGGTGCGGGACCTCGGCGAAAAGACCGTCGAAGAGATCCAAAGCGCAGTGCGCAAGCTGTGGAACAAGCAGAGCGATAGTGCCGTGGAATTGTCGCGCAAGTGGGGCTACCTGTCGCTGCTGATGGCGATTTCCTGCTTCCTCACGATTTTGAGCGCCATCCTCTTCCGCATCTATCAGCGCGACATTATGGACCGCCGCAACGCCGAAGCGGCGTTGAAAGAGAGCGAGGAACGATATCGCCGCCTGGTTGAACTTTCACCCGACGCAGTGGTGGTGAACTGTGAAGGAAAGCTTGTCTTTTTGAACACTGCCGCGACGAAGCTGCTTGGCGCCGCGAACGCAGAAGAACTGATCGGCACCCGCATGATCGATTTTATCCATCCGGATTACCGCATGAGCTGCGAAAAACGGTGGCTGCAGATCAAGGGCGGCATGCAGGAGATGCCGCGCGTGGAAGAGCAGATTCTGCGCCTCGATGGCAGGGCGATATACGTGGAATCAGCGGCCATCGGCGCGAACTTCCAGAATAAGCCGTCGGTCCAGGTCATCTTGCGCGATATTACCGAGCACAAAAAAGCGGCCGATGCGTTGCGCAAGTCGGAAGCGCGGTTCCGCGGACTGTTTGAAAACGTGCTGGAAGGGGTGTACCAGACCAGCGTCGATGGGCGCGTTATCTCCGCCAACCCCAGTCTGGTGCGCATGCTCGGCTATGCCGACGATGAGTTGCGCAAGTTGAACGTGGGGCGGGATCTTTACTTCGATCCGGCGGACCGGGCACGCCTGCTGCGCAAAATGGAACGCGAAGGCGAACTTCGCAACGTGGAAATCGTACTGCGGCGCAAGGATGGATCGCTGATCACCGTGCTCGAAAACGGCCGCTCCATGCGCGACGAAACCACTGGCCTGACATACTTTGAAGGCACCCTGACCGACATTAGCCAACGTAAAGAATACGAGCGCGCCCTATTGGCACGAACGCTGGAAATGGAACAGGCCAGGAAGGCGGCGGAATCGGCGCGCTCGACGGCAGAAGAGGCAAAGACGAGCGCGGAAGAAGCGCGGGCTGCGGCCGAAGAAGCGCGCGCACGCGTGGAACAGCAGGCCGCGCAGTTGATGGAGCAGTCGCTCGAATTGACCAATGCACGCGACGAAGCGGTGGAAGCATCGCGCTTGAAGTCGGAGTTCCTGGCCAACGTCAGCCACGAAATCCGCACGCCGATGAATGGCGTTATCGGCATGACCGGATTGTTGCTTGATACGGCGCTGAGTGCCGAGCAAAACGAATACGCGGAGACTGTCCGCCGCTCAGCCGAATACCTGCTGGAAATCATTAACGATATTCTTGACTTCTCGAAGATCGAAGCCGGCAAGCTGCAAGTGGAAATCATACCGTTCGACATCCGCGCCGCCGTGCAGGACGTGGCGGAGTTGCTTGCAGAACGCGCCGATACAAAGGGATTGGAACTCGCCTGGCAACTGCCGCGCGAACTGCCGGAGTTCGTCAAAGGCGACCCTGGACGCATTCGTCAGGTTCTTACTAACCTGGTTGGCAACGCCCTGAAATTCACCGCGCATGGCGAGGTCATTGTGAACGGGCAGGTGGAAGAAGAGACCGCGGACGAGGTTGTGCTGCGCTTTGAGGTGCGCGACACGGGCATCGGCATCTCCAAGGAAGCACGCAGCCTGCTGTTCCGTCCGTTCGTGCAGGCCGATGGGACAACCAGCCGCCGCTACGGAGGTACTGGACTGGGCCTGGCCATCAGCCGGCAGTTGGTGGAACTGATGGGCGGCGAGATCGGCGTGGAAAGCGAACCCGGCATCGGCTCTACGTTTTGGTTTACAGTGCGGTTCAAGAAGGCCGATGGAATCAGACCGTCGCCCACTATGCCAAAGCTGAGTGGACTGCGTGTGCTGATAGCCGATGGCGGCGCGTCGCACCGCGAGATTATCGCCGAGCGGTTGCGCGAAACAGGCGCTCTGGTGTATGCGGCCATTACAGCGGAAGAAGCGATTCACGCGCTGACGGCCGGGGCTTTCCATATCGCGTTAATCGATTTGAAAATGCCGATGCTCGACGGCCTGGAAATCGCCAAACGTGTACAGGCCAACGTGCCCGACCTGAAGACGAAGATGATTTTGATGGTACCCTTCAGCCAGCGCGGCGCGACCGAAGCAGCGGTGGGAGCGGGCTTTGCGGCAACCCTTGCCAAGCCAATTCGAGACTGGCACCTGCTGAATACTATCGGCGTTGTACTGCAATCGCGGGAAGAGGTTTCCAAGTCGCTTCAGCAGTTGCATGCCAAGACGGCGAAGGAAGCGATCAAGGAAGAGAAGCCTTCGCGCGGCCGGATTCTGATCGCCGAAGACAATTTGGTGAACCAACGAGTGGCCGTGCGTTTAGTGCAGAAACTGGGCCTGAGAGCGGACGTCGGCGCGAATGGCCTGGAGATTCTGGCAGCGTTGCAAAAAGAAAAGTACGAATTGATTCTCATGGATTGCCAGATGCCCGAAATGGATGGCTTCGAAACCACCATGGAGATCCGCAAAATGACGGGGCCACTTCGCCAGATACCCATCATCGCCATGACCGCAAACGCGATGCAAGGCGATCGCGAGCGCTGCCTGGCATCGGGCATGGACGACTATCTCAGCAAGCCGGTGAAGCCAGAGAATCTCGCGGCGATTTTGGACCGCTGGTTAACTCCGGTGGAAGCCAAGTAGCGCTTCATAACTCCAGTCTGAGGCCACAACAATGCGTCGCGGGGAAATACGCTGCCTGATCTGCGGCAGGTCAGTATGGTTCAGAATCCGTGGAACAATTCCAGCCAGCGGGAAGTTTGGGGTTTGCTGATCATTGAGCATGCGGAACGACTCCAGGCGCGACACCAGATACAAGCTCTCCACATTAGGATCCAGTGCCGCGGCAAGCTCCGCGACCACCGTCATCGGCCCGCGCGCTGCGACGCGAATCCGCTTGTAGCGGGACCGAAGCGCGGCGGCAGTTTGCATTAGATCCGTCACCCGCTGGCCAATCAATGGAACGCCCAACATGAGCGAAGCCCAGGCATAGTTTTCTTCCTCCTGATGCCCGCGGGCGTAGCCGGGCGAGCCGCGCATATATTCAGGACGCGTGTCGCCAATACCACGCAGATCAGGCGCACAAACAGCGACACCCGCCTGTGCCAACTGCTGACCCAGGCCATCCTCCTGCCAGGTGACGTTGCGGCCGTTCGGATCGAGCACCAGCAACACGTCTTCGCTAGACTTGGCAGGATCGATCAACCAAGCTGGAATCCACACCGATTCTGTAGTGCGGAATTCCAGCGCCTCGATGTGGATTCCCCGCCCCGGCACGCGCTTCAAGCTGCGGAACTCCGGCTTGCGCTTTTCGATTGCCAGCAGGACTTCCAGCGATGTTGGCACCGATCCAACCATGCGTTTGCGTGTCAGCGAAAAGGGAGTGTCCCCTCCGAAACCTGCCACCACATTGCCCTTCGGCGAGACCCAAAGCGTTGCGTCGGGCTCGGGCGAGGTGGGCGGCTCCGCATCGATCTTCGCCCGGGAGCCTTTCAACCAGCGCTCAAAGAAATTGTAGGTTTGCAGGCGCGTATCATAGGCCAAAGAGTGCGGCAGAGGAGTTCCTCCCCATGCCAGCTTATCGGCCGCCCCCATCGCGGCATACACGCGGCGCAGTTTCTGAAACTCTTCCCAACCATTTTCGATATAAGCGGAAGAGTAAGTGCCGAAGAAATCCTTGTCGCTGACTGTCACCAATAGAGGCTTCGGCGCCAGCGGATACAGCAGATCCCAGCGATCGAAACCGAGTGGACCGCCGCCAATGAAGTTCTGTTCGGCATCGTCCGTCGAGCCCGGCGGATTGAAGTTCGCGCAGGCGAGGTTTTCCGTGTTGCCGCTGCAAACCACTGCCGCCGCAAGCCGGTCATCCACCGCAGCCAGCAGCATGGTAGTTGTCCCGCCGCCGGATTGGCCGGTCGATGCCAGCCGCTTCGCATCAACCAGCGGATGCGAAGCCAGGTAATCAAGACTCCGAATGGAATCCCACACTTGCGTACGCGTGGACGAATCGCCGAACAAAAGCATCTGGCGTCCGGGCGTAGTGTGTTCCGAATCTGACGACGCGAGCCGGGTTTTCGTGCCTGTTGAGTCCGGGTAATAAACACGTTCGCCCTGCCCCATCGGATCGAAAGCCAGCACCACGTAACCAAGCTGAACCAGGCCCTGGCAGCAACGCTGATACGAAGCGTAGGCCTTGCCGTTCGCCGAATGTCCCATCTGGAACAGCACGCCCGGATACGGCGGCTTGCCTTCCAATGGAATGTACAGATTCGCAGGCACGTGGAAGTTGGGACGGCTTTCGTAGACCAGCTTTTCCACTCGATAGCGCGGACGTTCGAACGCTCCGGTCACGCGAGCATTGAGCGGCGTGCGCTCCAACTCGCCTCCCACCAAATCCCAAAACTTTTTGCGCACCCATTGCTGGCGCGCCTTGATAGCGGAAGGCGTAGTCAACGCAGCGAGCGCGCGGTTGCGCCGCTGATACGCCGCCTCGGCGTGATGGCGCAGGAAGTCCGGCAGCACCCGCGAATAGTCCCGGTAACGCACGCCCGGGTAAGGGACGGCGGCAAACAAGAGGTCACGGCGGCTCAGAAGCATATAATGTAATGATAATGGTCCGCGTAATTATTATCTTGCTCGCCTCTTTTGCCCTTTCCGCGGCCGATCGCGACGTCGCCGAATGGGTGCTGAAACAGCGCGGCCACGTCACGGTAAACGGCACGCAGGTGTGGGAGTTGACGAAGCTCCCGCCGGGCGACCTGACATTGACGGCAATTGACCTGACGGGCACGCTGATCGACGCGAAAGAGCTGGAGCGACTCAGTAGCTTGAAGTCGCTGACGGACTTGTATCTGCCAGCGCCGAGCTTCAATCCAGGGGCCGGTAGCACACTCAACGCCAATGACGAACTGAAGTATCTTTCCGCCCTGCCCGCGCTGAAGCGGCTGCATTTCAGCCTGCACTTTTTGACCACAACGAACATCCGCGAGCAAGGCATGGTGCACATTGCGAAGATCACTTCACTCGAAGAGATCCGCCTGCCGCAAACCCGTGTAACGGGCGTGGCGCTGGCCCCGCTGGTGAATCTGCGCGCGCTCGATGTCAGCTACACCACCTTCAACGACGCAGGCATGAAGAGCCTGGCTGGCATGAAACACATGCGACGCCTGATCCTGCGCGACACGCTGGTGACGGACGAGGGCATGCAGTATCTTGCAGGCATGACAGAACTGGAAGAGCTGGATCTTTACGGCACCCGCTTAACAGACCGTGGCGTGGCCCATCTGAAAAACCTGACCTCGCTGCGGCAGCTGAATTTATTGGGCGCGAATCTGACCGACGCTTCGGCGGATGTACTTTCCAAACTCACCAAATTGGAAGACCTGAATCTGTATCGCAGCCAGATCACCAATGCGGGCCTGGCGAAGTTGCACGCATTGCGCTCGCTGGCGGAGTTAGACCTGCGCTATTCGCATGTGACTCGAGCTGGGATCGACGATCTGCGCAAGGCGGTTCCGAAGTGCGCCATCGAGTTCATCGATGCCAGCGCGCCGCCGAAGGCATCAGCATGGTCGGACGCCAAACTGCGCGACTTCGCCAAGCCGGAGTCAATCGAAAAGCTCGACCTCAGCGCAACCGAAGTGAGCGACGCCGGCCTCGATTCCATCGGCCGGTTTAAGAATTTGCGTGAGCTGACTCTGGCCGGCACCACGATCTCAGATCGCGGCGCAGCGAACATCAACAAGCTGCGCAAGCTGACAACGCTGCGTCTGCAAAACACTTTGCTGCGGGCACCCAAATTTGAACTTCCCGAATTAAAAGAACTCGATCTGGATGGCGCACCGTTCAGCGACGAAGGCATGGCCGCATTGAAAGGCCTGCCGGCGCTGGAGAATCTGCGCTTGAGCCACACCGACATCAGTAATGACGGACTGCGCGTGCTGCCCGAACTGCCCCGGCTGACCGTTCTGAATCTCGGCAGCACCGATATCACGGACGATGGCTTGAAGTATCTTGCCACGCTGACCAACCTGCGCGAACTGATTCTGAGCTACTGCCGCTTTGGCGAAAAGAGCCTTTCCGCACTGAAGCCGCTGAACAAACTGGAGCGGCTGGAGATGGTGCGCACACGCGTGACAGATGCATCGGCGCCGCTGCTGGCCTCGTTCAAAAACCTGAAGAAACTGACGCTCGACTACACGACGATCAGCGACAAAGGCGTGGCCGAATTGAAGGCCCTTCCTGCCTTGACTGAACTGCGCCTCGATAGCGCCAACATCACCGACGCCGCCAATGAAACATGGAAAGCGATGCCGAATCTGAAAGTGCTAAACCTGTATCACACGCTGGTCACCGAAAAAGCCTATAACGAATTGAAGTCCAGCCTGCCCACCTGCCAGATTATTTGGGATCGCGAGTCGTCGCTGCCAAACCGGAGGGGAAGCTGATGTTGCCGTTGTTGCTGTTGATGGCCGTACTGCCGGGCACGGCGGAGCGCAATGCCGCGGGCGACATCGTTGCGCTCGATATGCATGGCGAATGGGTGATGGACGCCGATCTGCGACAGTTGGCTGCGATGCCTAAACTGCAGCGCATCGATCTTTCGCTGACTCGCATCACTGACCACGGCCTAAAGCAGTTGCGCGGCCTGAAGGGCATCCGCGAATTGAATCTGTACTTCGCCGAAAACGTCACAGACGAAGGCATCGCGGCGCTGAAAGGCTGGAAGGATCTGCGCAAGTTGAACCTGCGCGGAACCAAGATTACAGATACAACGATCGAGCATCTGGCGGGCTTAACGGCGCTCGAATCGCTCGATATCGGCTTCGCGCAAGTGACCGACAATGGCCTGGAAAAACTCGCCGTGCTGGAAAATCTGAAGGAACTGACGCTGGGCGGCAACAAACTCACCGACGTTGGCCTGGAGGCCTTGAAGCCGCTACAGAGCTTGCAGTATCTGGACCTGAGCGGGCAGCAGCGGACCGACTCGGGGCTTTGGTTTGCCGGCATCTCAGAACGTGGCGCAACGGCGCTGCTCTCTATGAAGAATCTTCGCGAACTACGCGTGGGCACACTGCGCATTCCGAAACGGCTGCAGGATTCGCCGATCGTCGTTAAATAACAAATGCTGAAAATCGAAAGACTATTTGAGAATAACCGTGCCTGGGCGCGGCAACATACCAATGCCGACCCGCAGTTTTTCAGCCGCCTGACTACTCTACAGAGCCCCAAACTACTGTGGATCGGTTGTGCCGATAGCCGCGTGCCTGCCAATGAAATTCTGGGCCTGGCGCCAGGCGAGGTGTTCGTCCATCGCAACGTGGCCAATTTGGTAATCCATAGCGACATGAACTGCCTCTCGGTGATTCAGTATGCAGTGGAGATCCTGAAAGTCGAGCACATCATTCTGTGCGGCCACTATGGGTGCGGCGGAGTGCGCGCGGCCTACGGCCATACGCAGTTTGGCTTGATCGACAATTGGCTGCGCAATATTAAAGACACCTACGCGCGGCACAATGACGAGTTGGCGCGGATCATGGAAGATGACACGCGGGAAGACCGCCTGTGCGAGTTGAATGTACTGGCACAGGTGGAGAGCATCTGCCACACCACGATTCTGCAGAACGCGTGGGCGCGCGGCCAACAGTTGGAAGTGCATGGCTTCATTTACCGGCTGCAGGACGGGCTGCTGCATGATCTGGCCGTTAGCATTACCGGTTCGGAACAGATCCAGGATATCTACCGCATGTGAGGGCGGCGCGCGCTAGGCTTCCAGCTTTCTGATAATCTCATTCAACAGATTCGGCACGTACGCATTCAGTGTCTTGTAGACCGAATCATGCTGACGCGGCATCGCCTTCACTGCTGCCAGCGCCGGCTTGGCACGCTTGTCCATATTGCTGATGGCGTTCAAGGCGAGCATCGAAACATACACGCTGTTTTTGTCCAGTGGACCAAGCTTGACCAGCACATCCAGCGCCTTGGCAGCCTCAGCATCGGTACCGAAGCAGCCCAGCGCTTCGGCGGCAACGGCGCGCACGCTGGGCGACGGATCGGCTAGCAGTTTGTTCAGTTCCGGCGGGGTCGACTGGCGCATCACGAAGCCCATGGCCGCCCAGTAGCGCACCGCACTATCGGCGTGAACGAGCCCCTTCTTCAATTCCGGCACGGCAGCCGCTGTTAACGACGATGCAGCTTCGGCCATGGCGTGAATTTCGGCGACCGGAATCGGCCCATCAAGCTTGCGCGTATGCAGTTCCTCTTCAGGCAGGAAGCCGACGTCGCGAATCTTGGCCATATGATCCCGCTGGGCTTTGCGCAGTCGTTCAAGGATCGCTTTGTGTTGCGGCGACTTGGCCAGGTTATTCACTTCGTCGCGGTCGGTCTGTAAGTCGTATAACTCCTCAGGCTGTTTTTTCTCCCAGAAGTAAGTTTGTGGCGGCTTCAACTTACCCTCGTCGTAGAGCTTGCGCCAGACGGCTGTGGTTGGGGTTTCGAACATGTAGGCAATGTACTGGCCGTAGATCTTGTGCGGCATGTAATTGCGAATGTAAATGTAGCGCTTGTCGCGCACGCTGCGGACCAGGTCATAGCGTTCGTCCATGCGGCCGCGGAAGCCGTGTATGTAGTCGCGCGCCGGCGTTTGGTATTGACCGGCGAAGGCCTGTCCGTGCATATGCGCGGGCGGGTTCGCCCCAGCGATGCTGATCACGGTGGAAGCAAGATCGACGAAGCTGACCAGACGGTCGGAGTGGGCGCCTGCCTTGTATTCCGGTGGAGCCAAACTCTTGTACTTTTCCGGCACATGCAGCAGGATGCACACGTTGAGACCGGAGTTATAGGGCCAACGCTTGCTGCGCGGCATGCCGGAGCCGTGGTCGCCATAGAAGAAGACGATCGTATCCTGGTCGAGTCCGTCGGCCTTCAAATCGGCGAGAAGCTTTGCCGCCTGGCCGTCCATGGTGGTGATGTTGTCGTAATACTGCGCCCAGTCTTTGCGAACCTCTGGCGTATCGGGATGATAGGCTGGGATGCGCGCTTCCGCGGGGTCATGCTTGAGTACGTGCGGCCGGGTGCGGATCTGGCTTTCGTGGGTGATCAGCAGGTTGAAGACGGCAAAGAACGGCTGACCGGCGGGACGGTTGCGCCAATGCGCTTTATTGCTCGATTCATCCCAGACTTTACCCGGCTTTTCGAGGTTGTAATCTTCCTTGGCGTTGTTGGTGCAGTAGTAACCGGCCTGGCGCAGATACTGCGGATACATCAGCTTGCCAGCGGGCATCGGCACCATGGAGCGCATATGCTCGCCGCCAGTTGCTGGTGGATACATTCCACTGATGATGGTGGTGCGGGCGGGCGCGCAGACCGGCGCGTTCGACCAGGCATTCATGAAGATGGTGCTGCGGGTGGCCAGTTCGTCCAGGTTCGGCGTCACGGAGTATTTGTCGCCACAGGCGGCAAGATGTGGGCCGATGTCTTCGCAGGTGATCCAGAGAATGTTCGGCTTTTTGGCGGTTGTCTGGGCCAGGCCGAGCGCAACTGAGCCTGCGGTGGCGAGGAAGGTTCTTCTTTGCATGGGTGGAATCCTATAACGGACGATACCAGATATTGCGGAACTTCATGAAGGTCTCTTTCACGTCGGGGTGGAAGTGGTCTTGCAACATCAGCGGGCCGGGCTCGCACACGCTGGTCTTGCCGGCGCCAGGAGTTTTGCCTTTTATCGTCACGTGATCCTGGACGACGACGCCGTTGTGGAGTAGCGTGATTGTGCCGGGTGTGGTGACCTTGCCTTCGGAGTCGCAGGCCGGGGTGTGGAAGATGATGTCGTAGGATTGCCACTCGCCGGGTTTGCGGCAGGCGTTGACGAGCGGAGCGTATTGTCCGTACAACGCGGCGCAGCTGCCGTTGGCGTAGGTTGGGTTCTGGTAGGAATCGAGAACTTGGATTTCGTAATTGTTCTGGATGTAGACGCCGCTGTTGCCGCGCGCCTGGGACTTGGCATTGGGCATGTAGGGGGCGCTGAATTCGACATGAATCTGGGCGCTGCCAATTTTCCGTTTGGAATAGAGGTCGCCTTTGCCGCTGTTACAGACCAGGGCGCCGTTTTCGAGCTTCCATTCGGCGGGGCGGCCGTCTTTATGGGCCCATTCGCCGGCGTTGGAGCCGTCAAAGAGTACGATGGCATCGGAGGGAGGCTTGCCTGCGGCGCCGGGGTCAATCGCACGGGGCTGGGGTCCATCTTGGGCAAGTGCCTGGGCGGTGGCAAGGATGGCGAAAAGGATAAGGCTGGTCATAGTCGGTGTGGCTTCAAAATATCACATTCGCAGGGGCGTGTAGGGACGGATTGTATTATCCTTAAAGATTGCCAACTGACGGCCTTCTGCGAGTTCAATGGCAAGTCGAGGAGTTTGGTGCTGCCCTGCCTCGGGTGGACATTCTCCCCCTTGCCAGCGAACGGAGAAATGAGGCGGCTTCGGCCGCCCTTCTCCGTCAAAAAAACCGGGGACGGAGGGGACGGACCGCATTGTCCCC
>CAIRSA010000467.1 GCA_903881085.1 uncultured Acidobacteriia bacterium | reverse complement strand
TCGGCGTAGACGAGATGCATTGGGGACATGGCATGCGGGCAGACAACTTTCTGACCGTCATCAATTAAATCGATGCGCATTGCCGGCGCTTGCTGAGGGTGGGACGCCCCCGTTCGCAAGCCACGCTGCGGCGCGGTCTGAAGGCACTGGGGCCGGAGGCCGTAAAAGGGCTGCGATTTGTGTGTAGCGACAGGTGGAAGCCGTACTTGAATGGCATCAAGGAAAAGGCTGGTCGGGCGCTGCACGTCTTGGACCGGTTTCATATCACCAGCCATATGAACCAGGCGGTCGACGAGGTGCGCCGCGCCAGCAAGGTGCGTGGCAGAGCGAGGCGAAAGCTCAAGGCCAAGCTCGCAAAAAAAACTGGCCACGGCACGAGCCTGGGAATTAAAATAAGCCTTCCCTCATTTTTGGACGTTCAAATCGGGGACCTGGGCCGAGGGCTTTCTCGATTATTTGTGACCGCGGGCTATGCGGTGCCGCTTGGAGCCGATGAAGAAGGTGGCCCGGATGCTGCGCACCCATGAACTGCTCATCCTGAATTGGTTTCGAGCTAAAGGGGAAATTTCCAGTAGCACCGTCGAAGGGATTAACAACAAAATCCGAGTGGTTACCAGACGATCCTACGGCTTTCGCACCTTCAAAGCGATGGAAATCGCCCTTTATCACAACTTGGGACGCTTGCCGGAACCAGAATCTCCCCACAGATTCTGCTGAAGAGGCCATTTTTGATGTGGCCGCCTTGTGACAAAGGTTGCCAAGACGGAACCCCACCGGTTGCAACGGCGGGGATCGTGGATATTATCCTCGCGCGGATGGATTCCGAGCTCGGTTAAGGCAGCCGTTGACGCTGTCTTTAACTTCGTAGTTAGTGGTGGCGGTAATGTTGATTATTTAACATCTCCACTTGTCACAACACAGATACCCATCTGTGAAGTAATCCACAGATGTTTGGCCAAGATTATCAATAGCTTGTACGCCGTACCGATAGTCCTGGTGTTCAATTAATTAGACACATAATTGTAATGTATTTATTTGTTGACATCTGTACAACATCAGGGTATTCTAGTTTTACATTCATTCAGTCCGGAGGGACTGGAAGCGGCCTCGTTGACCACCACATATAGGGATTTCGTCCATGTGCGCAAATGCGTCTCGACCCTTGTTCTTCCTCTCTCCTTTCCAATCGGACCCTCTTTTTTTTCTTCGTGCCAAAAGTGTCAAATGTGACAAAAATGGCGAAGCATGTCTGTAAGTTGTTGCTTACACGGGCTTAGACTCAATTAACCGGATTGGGTTCTTCATGATTCAACAAAAAAACAAAATGGTCAGCTTTCGTCTTAGCGACGAAGAGTATGTTCGCATGCGCGAACATTGCGAAACGATCGGCGCGCGAAACCTCTCCGAGATGGCGCGAATCGCCATGCAACGGCTTATCGATATGCCAGACGGCAAAAAACATGCAATCAGCGAACAGGTCTGTGAGTTGCGCGGGAAGATCCGGGACCTGTCTTCCGAGGTGGAGCGGATTAGCCACCTGGTGGAGCACTCCGATGGGGCAAATGCTTAGGATATGTTTCGGATTCGTGGTAGCCAGTGCGATGCTTGCGCAGGCTCCGGTGGCCGAGGCGCCCAGCACCTACACGTTGGGGCCGGACGACCAGATTTCCGTCCGCGCGCTCGACCTTGAGGTGGAGTGGCCGGATAAACCGCTGCGGTTGGATCCGCGGGGGAACATCAATCTGCCGATGATCGGGCGGGTTAGGGCGGCCGGGCTCACGCAAGAGGAGTTGGAGGCGGCGATTACCGCGAAGTTAAAAGCGTATGTCAAAGAACCACAGGTCACGGTGACCGTGATGGAGTTTCGGAGCCAACCGGTCTCCATTCTTGGGGCGGTTACTACCCCTGGCGTGCACCAGTTACAGGGTAGGAAGACCCTGTTCGAGATGATTTCGATGGCCGGCGGGCTTAAGCCCGACGCTGGATACCAAATCAAGATCACTCGGAGGCTGGAATGGGGGAAGATTCCACTGCCATCCGCTAAAGAGGACGGCTCCGGACAGTTTAGCGTGGCCGACGTTGCCGTTAAAGAGATCATGAAGGGTGAAAACCCCGAGCAAAACATTCAGATTAAGCCAAATGACGTGATTTCGGTGCCAAAGGCGGAACTGATCTACGTGATCGGGGCGGTGAAGAAGGCCGGCGGATATATTTTGGGCGAAAAAAAGACTGTTTCGGCTCTCCAGGTGTTGTCGTTGGCCGAAGGGTTGGATAGGAACGCTGCGGCTAAGTCTGCAAAGATCATGCGTCAGGTTAAAGGGTCAGAGGACCGGCTTGAGATTGCGGTGGACCTGAAGAAAATCTTGGCTGGCAAGGGCGGTGATGTTGCCTTGCAGGCGGAGGATATCTTGTTTGTGCCGGTTAGCACGGCTAAGGTGGTCGGGGCAAGGACGATTGATGCGATGGTTGGCATGAGTTCGGCGGCGTTGTATCGGATACCGTAGGGGATACGGATTTGATGGCGGAACTGAAGTTCCGCGCAGGCTGAAGCCCGCCCCACATCGGTTCGAATATTTTTTGGGGGGGCGGGGTAAAGTTGAGTTGGTTGAGGTAAGGCTGGTTGGAGCGGGGACCGTGGTTGGGGGACAGGCACCAGTGTCCGCGCGCTTCCACCTTCGCTAAAGCTTCCACCTTCGCTAAAGCTACGGCGGACAGGCCGGCGGACAGGCCGGCGGACAGGCCGGCGGACAGGCTGGCGGACAGGCTGGCGGACAAGCCGCTTGGGACACGTGTACCTGTCCCCGACGAGAAGCATCGGAAATATTATGAGTGAAGAGCATAGTTTCGAGGAGAAGCAAGTTTCAGTGGTGCCCTCAAATGCGGGGACTACGGTGCCCACGTTTGAGCGGAATGCGCAACAGGATGAGGATCCGCATTCGGGCGGAATTCTGGAGTACCTGCGGATTATCCAACGGCGGAAGGGTACGCTTATCCTTATTGCGGCGGTTGGATTGTTAATTGCCATTTTAGTTACTCTCCCTCAAACTCCGGTTTACCAGGCCAAGATGTCGATCGAAATCCAAGACGTGAACGATAACTTCATGAATATGAAGCAGGTTCAGCAGTTCTCAGAGATGCCGTCGGCTACGATGACGGACATTCAGACTCAGATCAAGATCCTGCAGAGCGATTCGCTGAGCGAACGGGTGGTTTCCAGCCTCAAAATCACTAATCCTGAGCAGCTTACGAAGGATACGAGCAAAATAAACGCGTGGCGGCGAGCGCTCAACCTGCCGGAGCCCACACCGATCGATGCTCATACTGCTGCAATCAATTACGCTGCCAAAAACGTCAAAGTAAGAGCGGCGGGCCAGACTCGAATCATTGAAATATTGACGGATTCGACCGATCCGCAGATTGCGGCCAAATATTGCAACATGCTGACGAGCGAGTTCATCGATCAGAACATCGAAGCGCGGTGGAAGGCGAGCCAGCGGACGGGGGACTGGCTGGGGCGGCAAATGGACGACATGCGGATCAGGCTTGAACGGTCGGAGGATGCGTTGCAAGCTTATGCGCGACAGACCGGACTGCTCTTTACCGGTGAGAAAACTACCGTTTCCGACGAAAAGTTGAGACAGATCCAAACGTCGCTTACCACTGCTACATCCGACCGCGTAATCAAACAATCGCGCTATGAGATGGCAACGAGTAGTCCGGCGGAAGCGCTGCCAGACGTGCTGAACGATGCATCGCTGCGGGAATATCAGACCAAACTGACCGATTTGAAGCGGCAACAGGCAGAATTGACGGCGACCTTCACGGACAAGCACCCGAAAGTGGTCCGGCTGACTCCACAGATTCAAACGCTGGAGGCGGCTCTCATCCGCGAGCGCGGGTCGATCCTTAAACGGATCAGCAACGAGTATGAAGAGGCACAGCGGCGGGAAAAACTGATCGAAGCGGACTACAGAACGCAGGCGTCGCTGGTGACGGACCAGGGTGAAAAGTCGATCCACTACAGCATTTTGAAGCGGGAAGTGGATTCGAACCGGCAGTTGTACGAGTTGATGCTGCAA
The DNA here is from genome assembly GCA_903881085.1 of uncultured Acidobacteriia bacterium. GTDB lineage: Bacteria > Acidobacteriota > Terriglobia > Bryobacterales > Bryobacteraceae > CAIRSA01. The sequence goes on along the minus strand of CAIRSA010000467.1, from coordinate 37,595 downwards.
CGGGTGAAAGAGTCGACGATTTCTTCGGCGATGCGGGCTTCGAACGTGCGGGTTGTGGATCCAGCGAAGGCTCCGGTCCGGCCTTACAAGCCCGATATCTACACCAATAGCGGATTGGGACTGCTGGCGGGGTTCTTCCTGGGCATTGCGTTCATTGTGACGACGGACCGGGCGAACCGGACGCTGCAAGATCCAGGGGATACGACTTATTATATGTCTATACCGGAATTGGGCGTGATTCCGGCGCGGCTTTCGGCACCTGGGGAGAAGAAGAAACGCAAGCTGCAATCGCTGATCGGGCCGGGGAATGAGGCCGGGCCGGGGAGCAATCTGCCGGAGAAGTGGGAGTTGGTCACGTTTCAACAGAAACCCTCCATGCTGGCGGAGAGCTTCCGGGCGACGCTGACTTCGATCCTGTTTTCAGGCCAGAATGGGACGCGGCCGCGGATGCTGGTGATTACGAGCGGCGGTCCGGCCGAGGGCAAATCCTCAGTCGTGAGCAACCTGGCGATTGCGCTGGCGGAGATCGGGAAGCGCGTTCTGGTTGTGGATGCGGATACCAGGAAACCCAGGATGGCGGACATCTTTGAGGTGGATAATAAAGTCGGGCTGACGACCATTCTGCGGGAAAACAAGCCGCTGGACGAAGACTGGCTGGGTGGATTGATTGTGGAGACGAAGATCCCGAACCTGTTCGTGCTGCCGAGCGGCCCGAGCGTGATGGGATCGACGAACCTGCTGTATGCCTCAAATCTGCCGGCGTACCTGCGGGTATTCAAAGAGAAGTTCGACATGGTGCTCATCGATACGCCGCCGATGCTACAAATTGCGGATGCGCGGGTGATTGGGCGGATGGCGGATGCGGTGGTGCTGGTGGTGCGGGCCGGCCAGACGACTCGGGATGCGGCGATGGCGGCAAAGGAGCGGCTGGCGACGGATGGGGTGCGGCTGCTGGGGACGGTGCTGAACGACTGGAATCCGAAGAACAGCCGGGGCGGGTATTACGGGTACTACAGTGGTTACTACAAGGGGTACTCGAGGTACTATGGATCGTCGAAGAAGGACCCGGACTAGAACTATTTAGCCACGGATTCACCCGGATACACACGGATCCGCCGTCGCTAAAGCTTCCGCCGTCGCTAAAGCTATGGCGGACAGGTTGGCGGACAGGTTGGCGGACAGGTGAAGGCAGGGAATAAGAGCTTACGGTTTGTTTGAGTTCGGTTAGGGTTTGGGGGATTGGAAAAACATCTGCTTTGCCGGTGGGAAATGATTGCGTTGTCCGCTTTTTGGCAGGCGAAACCGCCTGCCCCACCATTGAGTCCTCTGGGGTATTCGTTGTGGAAGAGGCTGGCGGATCTGGATCGGATTCGGGCGGGGTGCGGGGCAGGGTTTTTAGGATGTTCCAGGCGCGGTGGAAGTCGCGGGAGAGACGGGCTTCGTAGCGGGAGAATTTGCCCAGGTCGTCGGCCAGGGATTTTAGCGAGTCGAAGAGATTGGCGTCCTGATCGTTGCCTTTGTTTTCGGAGTTCATTTCGCGGTTTAGCGCTTTTGCCTCCATGGCCCAGACGCGACGAATGCGCCAGGACGAGGCGATCATCTGGTCGACGACGAAGAGTTCCACGTCATCGGCGGGCTTGAAGCGATCCAGACAGGCGGCGCGGAATTCTTTGAATTGTTCGCGGGGTTCGGCGTCGAGGACGGCCAGTTCCGAAGTCATTTTGTTTTACTGCCTCCTTGTTTAACTTGGCACATTCGCTGAATCAAGCTCCCAACGTCGTCTGTAGTCTTTAGAAACTAAAAGATTTATAAATCCGGAAAAGACGTGATTAGCCACGGATGAACACAGATGGACACGGATAAAACAAAGACTCTCAATTTGCTACGATTGAGATGGAAGTGCATCTATGAAAGCGTTTGAACTCACCGGCGATATCGACGACCAACATCGATTGAGAGCAAGCGTACCAGCGGAATTCCCCGTAGGGCGTGTGCGGATGATTGTCATGCTGCCCGATGAGGATGAAGCAGGGGCCGCTTGGGCTGATGGCATTGCCAGAGAATGGGCGGACGAGCTAGGCGACACCCGCCAGGACATCTACACGCTAGCAGACGGTCAACCAATCGATGCAGCCCGGTGAGATCTATCTGGCATGGTTCCCTTTCGGGGACATTCCTGGAATGAAGATTCGGCCTGTCATGTTGCTAACAGGCAAAGTGGGACATGTACCCGAAATAGTTGTCGCATATATCTCATCGGTTATACCAAGCCCACTTCTTCCGTCCGACGTCGTTCTAGACCCTTCCATGCCTGCGTTCCAAATGACGAATCTAAAAGTGCCTTCCGCATTACGCCTGCATAAGCTCGCCACTATCCATACGTCTGGTTTGGTGAGATTTCTTGGAGTAGTCCATCAACCCACTAGAAATCTGGTAGCAGGGAAGTTGAATTAGCTGCTTGCTCTGTAACAAAAGTTCCAGAATGTACCCAAGCAAATTGAAATGGAGCACGCGGCTGGTGGAGGGCCGGTTTCCAAACCGCGAGTTTGACATACAGTTCTGGCAGGAACAAGGCGATGATGCTATTTTTGAGGCGGCATGGGAATTGGTGGAGCTATCGGAAGAGGTGAAGCACGGCCGGAAGCCCATATTCCAGAGAACTGTTGGAACACTTTTTAGCCACGGATCCACACGGATTGACACGGATAAGAAAACACACCTATTGAGTGATTCAACCGTGCGGTCACAAGATGTTTAGAAATATTTGCAAATCTTGTAAGTCGCTACGCTGCTTTGAGATATAGGGATTTGAAAACCTTTGCTGTGGGCAGGGGACGGGCTCTCCTGATTTGTCATGGTGCAGAATTGGGATGCCATGATATGGTGTTACGATTTACCGAAAGCAAAGACGAAGAAGGCGAAGAAGAAGCCGAACGATTTCTGGGCGCGGATTGGATTCACGCCCGACACGAAGCAGCGCGCTCTGTTAGAGGCGACGCCGCACCGGGTGATTTTGAATTGCACGCGGCAGTGGGGCAAGAGTACCGTGACGGCGGCGATGGCCGTGCGGCGGGCCTCGGAAGCGCCGGAGAGCCTCTCACTGGTGCTGAGCCCGAGTTCGCGGCAGAGCGGCGAGTTCATGCGCAAGGCGAAGAGCTTTGTGCACCGGCTGGGCGAGAAGGCGAGGGGCGATGGCACGAACGAAAACTCACTGCTGCTGAAGAACGGAAGCCGGATTGTGGGGCTGCCGGGGCGGGAAGAGACGATTCGCGGGTTTTCGTCGGTAGGGCTGATGCTGATCGACGAGGCGGCGCGGGTGCCGGACGAACTGTACAAATCGGTACGCCCGATGCTGGCAGTGACCAACGGCGACCTGTGGCTGATGAGCACTCCGTGGGGCAAGCGGGGATTTTTCTACGAAGCGTGGGCCAATGGCGGCGAGGAATGGACGCGGGTGCTGGCGCCGGCGACGGAGTGCGAACGGATCAGTCCGGAGTTCCTGAATGGGGAGCGGCTTTCGATGGGAGAGCGGTGGTTCCGGCAGGAGTACCTGTGCGAATTTTCGGATACCGAGGATTCGGTGTTCCTGACCGACGACATACAGGCGGCGATAGACTATGACATTCCGGCCTTGCCGATTCCACCGTTTCGAGGAGGCCAGCAATGATATTGCCTCCGCCGGGGAAGAAGCCCCAAGTCCTGCAATACCAGACGGGTTACGCTAGGGCCATCGTCAGCGCCGACATTGGCCAACAGCGTGACCATACCGGTATTGCGGTACTGGTTGAGCACGAGATTCGAGGGGATTGGGATCCGGCGTGGTATACGTGGGAATGGCACAAGCAGACCACCGTTCAGCATGTAGAGAGGATGCCGCTGATGGTTTCGTACCCGGAGATTGTGGCACGGATCAAGGAAGTGGCGGATTGGGTTCGCGAGTGGGGAACCCGCCCGACAGATGGAGTGTGGTCCCATTGTGGCCTGTCCAAGCTTTCCGCAGTTGTGGTGGATGCGACCGGCTCTGGGATGCCGGTTGTGGATTTGCTGAGGCAGGAACAGTTGAACACTGTGCTGGCGCCTGTGATGATAACCAGCGGCGATGTCGCGCACCGAGAAGGGGATTTGTGGCGGGTTCCCAAGCGGGATGTGGTTACGAATCTGCAGATCATCTTGGCGCAGAAGCGGCTGAAGTTTTCAGGCAAAATTGCACAGGCTAGCCTACTGACCCAAGAGATGCAGAATATGCGGGTTAAGAATTCGGCCCATGGGAATGAGAAGTTCGGCTGCTGGCGGGAAGGCGAGCACGATGATCTTGTGCTAGCTGTTGGGTTGGGCAGTTGGTGGCTGGCGAAAGCGCGGTAATTTATGAAAACCGAAAAACCAGGTGCCGATAGGACCCATTAGGTCATTAAGGCATGAAACTGCCAACCCCGGTTGACTTGACGCCGAACGCTTCCGCATATTTGGATCCGGCTCGCTTCATTTCAGCTCTCGTGGTATTTCTGGGACATCCAAGAGCATTCTGGCTTGTCGCGCTCTGTTAACTAACGCCGAAGGGCTTCATTCTCTCGCTCAAGCCGCTCGCTCTCACGTTGCCATTGTTCCGGACCACGCTGGTTGGTGTCCATATGGCGATTTGCCGCTGCTCTGGATTTGCCGCTGCCGCGAGTTGGCTTCGCACTCATCCACCATACGATAAACGATTCGGCGGGTTTTGCCTAGCAAAATCGACACAGGTGCCTGAACTGTTACGAAAAAGGAATAGAACGTTAAAAATGATCACGAGATTAACACCCTATTACCTCCAATACGGTGGGGGGAGTGGGCCACTTAACCTTTGCAGAGGGCAAGATTTGTGAAACCCGGAGGCTGCGGCTATGATTGATAAACGGCGGGTAATGCAACCTTTGAGGTACCCATTCTAAAATTCCTTTATGTTGTCAAGAACTGAGAACCAATGTCAAAACAAGATGATACACCAGAGGTTATACAGGCCCGCTATTACAGTGACACTGCATCACACTACAATTCGATGCATAATGCTGATACAGGGGACGAGCATTATGAATCACTCAGGTTAATAGAGGCGCTTAGCAAGCAGCATGGCTTCGCGACATTCCTTGACGTAGGGGCAGGTACAGGAAGGGGAGTTCGCTTTTTGCTTGAAAAAGGATGGCATGTGCGCGGCGTAGAACCTGTCCAAGCCCTAATTGACATCGCCGAAGCTACCGGTATACCAAGCGGTATTATTTTGAATGACAGTGGTTACATATTGCCGTTTGAAGACAATTCTTTTGACGTTGTAGTCGAGTTTGGAGTACTTCATCATGTCCAGAACCCCTCTCTAATGGTTTCCGAAATGACGCGCGTAGCGCGACGGGCAGTGTTTCTATCAGACTCAAACCGCTTCGGCCAAGGAGTTATGTGGTTTCGTTGGCTGAAACTCGTACTGTTCAAAATACGGCTATGGAACTTAGCCCGCTTTGTCCAGACCAAAGGCAAAATGTACTCCATATCGATCGAAGATGGGCTATATTATTCTTATAGTGTATTTGATTCGTATGAGCAGCTCGCAAAATGGGCAGATAGTCTCTTTTGTATTTCAACCGACCCACGCTGCTACCTAAATAGCTGGTTTAATCCTCTGATTACATCCGCTTCGGTTCTTCTATGTGCGTTAAAAAAGAATTCACCCAGCTGAGACAATCCTAGTTGAAGCCGCTGCGACGCAAGTTCATCCGACAATAAACATCTGAAACTAATCACAGTGTTTTGCTTTTTAAGGCAACTAAATGCCAATAGTGGACTTCACGTCGATTCAGATAGGAAGGTCCAATACCCGACTCGGCAGCTTCTGCCTATCTTCCATTCTGCATGGGGGCAAATATTTGCAGCTGTCTCATCTTTAGCAACCATAAAAATTTCAACAGTAATGTTGTCAACTTCCGAATTTGGCTACGCTATGCTGGCGATAGGAGGATTCGCTCTTGTGGACGGAATGCTCACTGGTGCATATAGTCAGACGCTTTTAGCTCTTTGCGCCAAACTTGATGACACCAACAAGCAACGCATGCTAGCTGCTGGTCTTGCCCTGCGAATAATTAAAATCACATTTGGAACTGTTGCAATTGCATTGATTTTCATCTCCTTCCTGTGGAAGGTATATCATTTCTCCGACGTTCTAATCGCGATTCCCATTGTGGCCATGATATATATCACGTCTGAAATTGCAAAAGCAAGTATCCTGTCCCCAATAATTGCAAATCGTGATTACTTTCAGTATTCGCTTTGGATAACTATCGAAGCAGCAAATATCCTCATCGCCACATCTGTATCGATGATGCTTTTCACTGCGCTTGCTTCAACATACCTTTTGGGTTTCGTGCTAGCAAAAGTAATAACCACACTATTGCTAATCCTGGCGAAATCAAGAGGCTATTATTTAATGAACATTGATTTTGATGAAGTGCGTAGAGCTGAAAAAGAAGCATTTAATCATGGCTGGCCTATCAGCTTAATGGCTCCCCTCGGTTGGGCGGCTTTGTACCTCGATCGATACATCTTGGCCGCGGTGGGTGGTGCGACACTTACTGGTGTTTATTCTGCCGGGGTCGCCCTCGCATCACGCCCTTATACACTTACGACTTCGGTACTCACGAGCTATTTTCGGCCAAAGTTGTATAGGTCGGGATTTGGTCAAGCAACAAACTCCATCCGTTGGTCCACGCAAAATACATGGATCGCAACGGCCTTTGCGATAGGAATGTTTGGAACCGTAACCTTTTACTTTTTAGGTGGCGCCATTGCATCAATGATTCTTGGTGGAAAATTCAGAAGCGATATCACATTTCTGCTCCTATTTTTATGCTTAGCTCAAACGTTTACCATCATGACCCATGCCATTGATAATGCGCTCCTCGCCTCGGGCGCAAGTACGGTCCTACTAAGAACACAATTCGTTCTTCTTTCAACAACGATGCTACTTATTCCGTTGATCTCATGTTTTGGTGCGCGTGGAGCCGTCATCGGGAGACTTGCTGCTGAAGTCGTAAAATTCGCCTGGACCTTCTTAGTTGCATATCGCTTGACAGACCCTAGGACACCGGGCTCAAATGTTGTTGTATGAGAACAAGGTTGGACGATCCCAGTGATATGCGGATACTAGTCGCTACGACAACAGGTTTTCATTTGAGGCATCTGGCGGGATGCCTCATCGGCATGGGGATAAATACAACCTTTCTTACATACCTGCCCGATTTTAAGATTCGCCAATTCGGCATTCCAAAGTCTAATTCCAAAAGCCTATTTTGGCGTCTCCAGCCCTGGTCCTCTGCGGCACTGTTTCGATATTCACGGAGTATTGTACAAAGCAGTACCGAGAAGATGTTAGAATTGACAGACAATGAGATCGCGAAAGCCATGCCACCCTGCGATGTGTTTATAGGCCTTTCCGCTATGGCGGTGAAATGCGCTTTGCGGGCGAGAAATGAGTATGGGGCAAAGATTATTATTGACAGAGGTGCCCGCCACGTACTCAGTCAAAATGACCTCATTTCTCATCAGTCTAATTCGGCTCTCACCAAGTATTATATTGATCGTGAACTTGCGAGCTATAAAACAGCAGATTATATTGCTCTTCCTTCTGGGCATGCTGTGCAAAGTTTTCTCGATGTTGGTTACCCTCCAACGAAGCTTTTCAAAAATGCGTACGGAGTAGATTTCAATCTCTTCCACCCACAAGCAACCCCCCGGCCGCCCCTGAACCTTGTTTTCGTGGGCGCTTGGTCATACCAGAAAGGTGCGGATATTCTATCAACTGCCCTTGATCGCATACCCGATTGCAGGCTCACTCACGTTGGGACGAGAGTCAACGTGCCTTACCCTACTAGCGATCGTTTTAGAGCCGTTGGTTACATTCCACCTCACCAACTCTCAAGAATACTTGGCGACCATCATGTCCTAGTATTACCTTCAAGACAGGACGGCTTTGGAATGGTAATACAAGAAGCGCTGGCCTGTGGTCTTCGAGTTGTCGCAAGTAATATGACGGGGGCACCGGATGTACTCGAGTCAATCTCACGCAAAGATGTGGTCGAGATTATCAAACCAGGATGCGTGGACAGTTTGGTCGCTGGCATCAAGAGTGTAGAAGCTGGCGCACTCTCCGAATCCTCTCCAAGGTTATTGCTAACTGATCAAGATAAGGAAAGCCTCGGCTGGAGCGCATATGCGCAACGTTATGTACAGTTTATGTCAAAGATCATGCAAACGTCCGCAGATGTTAAAGCTTAACTGCTACATGTTTGAGGAATCGCAATGTCAGATATGCGCAACATAGCACTTATAGTCGTGTACTTCGGCAACTTGCCCTCGTCCTTTCCAGCTTGGCTCATTTCATGTTCGTACAACCAACAAATCGATTGGCTCGTCTTCACAGATTCAAAAATAGATCAGTTTGAGCTTCCGCCTAATGTTGTTGTACGTCACATTACACTGCAAAGATTTTGTGAAGCCGTCAGTGAGGAATTGGGCTTTACTGTTCGTTTTCGCCAAGCATATAAAACTATTGATTTTAAGCCGTTATACTGGATTCTCTTGAAGGGTGAAAGGAAGCGGTACGACTTCTGGGGATACTGTGATCTTGATATGATATTCGGGGATCTACGGGCGCATGTCAGCGCGCCGCTGTTGGACTCATATGATAAGATCTTCTCGTGCGGTCACCTTACCCTTTATCGCAACTGCGAACATGCAAATCAAATGTACCGGAATGCTCCTCCGTCTCTAAATTGGCGAAACATCTTGTCATCTGAAAAGGCCTTCGGATTTGACGAACACTGCGGAGTGAACGCAATTTGGCAGTTCAACAACGGACGTGTTTTTCAGGACGAAAGCATGATAGCGGACATCGACCCACATCTTGCTGGTTTCGAGCTTCAACAGTGGAAACTTAACAAGAAACGACAAGTCTTTTTTTTTGATTCTGGCAAACTGCTTCAAGGGTTTTTTGCGGGCAATGAATGGGTGACGCGAGAGTATATGTACATCCATTTTCAGAAACGTTCTTTACCTTTCCCCTGTTTCGCCCATCCTGTTAAAAGTTTTTATATAACGCCACGGGGGTTCATTCAACGCGAACCAGGCATTGTCCCATCCATGCAGAGTGTACAGACGTTAAGCTCAGTGCCAGAAAATGCAACTAATAAATTTGCGGAATTCAATTACAGAATTCGGAAGCTGGTACGATCGGCGAAACGGCATGTAACCTCTACTTCGGCGAAGAACAAGTGACGCCAACGCGAATTGGCTTTTGTATGCAAATTCTTCGCTGGTTGCCCTCATCACAAACAGTGGCAATGCTTTACGAGCATGGCAAGGTAGGCGACGCATCATGCGAATAACGTGGCAACCCAATTATACGGCAATTTCAGCAGGAGAATCATTAAACTGGGATATTCTTCGAATTTCGTTGCTGCTGCAAGTTGTATGTGGACACCTCGGCTCAATGTTGTTTGCATCTCTACCCGATATGATCACAGTAGCGGGCGTTACTTATATCGGCGTTCCTTTTCGCCTATTTACGCGATTTGGGAGAGAGAGTGCTTTTTTATTTGTTTTCATTAGCGGTTACTTTGTTGGCGGTAGCCTTTTTTATTATCATCTGCAAGGGATCCCTGTGCTCTTAAGGGACATATTGCCAAAGCGTATTTTTCGAATAATGCCGACGCTTGCATTGGCATTGATTGTGACAGCGATAGTGGACTGGATGGGAATAGTTGCGCTGGGGCACAGAAGTTCATACTTGAAGTCCCAGTTTTACGACATAGTCTCACACGAAACTGCATGGCATTTGGTGGGAAATGTATTGTGTTTGCAGCCAACGCTTGTTGATACTTTCGGTTCTAATGGGCCACTTTGGACACTTGGTTATATAATGCAGTTTTCCCTCGTTGGAATTGCATTGCTTAAGTCGGGCCGAAATGCCATGGTCCATAAAGGTATAGGCCTTGTCTTAGTTTTAGCGATCCTGTTGATTGACCAGTTATGGGTAATCTTGTTGATAGGTTGGTTTGCCGGTGCGGCATCGAGGAACATTATGATGAGGCCACCTCCCTTAATTATCTCCTCTATGGCTTTTATTATACTTCTCTTGGTTGCCAATGTTTCTTCACCTTTAGTTTCTGCAGCGCTGTCAAGTTTGAGTGGCCTGGCCGCTACGCTAATGGCCCGTTCAGTAGTTGTCAATCCACCGAACATAGCGACCCGCGCCATTAGGCATTTTGCAAATTTGAGCTACCCTGTATATGCAGTGCATTTTCCGGTTTCATTTCTGCTATGGGCGACCCTGCTTGGTGGAATTACGTGGTCGACAAGAGACGCAATAGCTTTCTTGATAATTGCAACTGGAGTCGTGTATGCAATTTCCTTGTGTACAAAGTGGTTGGCTGATACACTTTGCATGAGTTGGCAACAGCGCGGCTTGCAAAATACTCTATGAGCAACAGTAATTGAAAAAGTGATTCTTGCCTTTCAATATCAAATCAATGCAACAGCCTGCTTCTGATTCAAACTCTACGATCAATGTGACATTGTCAGTGTTGATGGCCGTTCACAATGGTTCGAAACATCTAAGAGAAGCAATTGATAGCATTCTACAGCAATCTTTTAGTGATTTTGAGTTTATTATAGTTGATGATGGAAGCACCGATGATAGTGGTGAGATCATTACCAGCTATGATGATCCAAGAATACAATTAATTCGCAAGGAGCGCGCTGGTCTACCCGCCGCACTCAATGCTGGATTACTGGTTTGTCGCGGCCAATTCATTGCTCGAATGGACGCCGATGACATTTCAGAACCTAACCGATTAGGTGTCGAACTAACTTGGTTAATGTCGCATCCGGACACGCACATAGTCTGTTCTGACGTTACGATTATTGATTCCAATGGGTCGGTAGTTGGCAGTGCCAGCATGAGACCGTATGATAATTCATTAATACGGGATGGGCTTCTGTTTCTCCGCTCCGTCAAGCCGATTGTTCACCCTTCTGTGATGATACGTCGCGAGGTTTATGTACGACTGGGGGGATATCGTGACTATAGACATGCGGAAGATCATGATCTCTGGTTGAGGGCCGTTGATCTTTTTCATTTTGAGCGTATAAATAGCATGCTCTTGAGGTACAGAATCCACCCAAACGGCGTCTCATACAAGTCAGCGATACAGCAAGCAACGAGCTCTTGCATGAGTGTCATCAACTATAGAATACACCGTGCCCTTGAAATCGATCTGTTTACACAGCATCCCGCCGTCTTTCTCCGAATTGAGTTACACGTAAAACGGCGAATTGAGACTTATATTGCGCCGGCTCGTGTGGATCTATCCATCGCAAAATCGCAACTGCGCGGAGGCTCTATATTTGGCGGAGCTTGGACTATATTGAGCGGTATGATAAAGCACGGCTTGAACGTTTTACCGTGGGAAAACATGCGAAGCATGGCAAAAATAACAACCGACGTTGAGCGTAAGCTAATAGTGGCCTATAAAAATGATTCGTTAGAAGACTTGGCCAGGTGGTTGTCTTAATTAGTTACCATAGAACATTGCAGCCTTGAGCGACGAGACCATTCAACATTTGCTTGGATTAGGTCATTAGCAACATCGTTTGCTCTTCGGTCGTCAAAAACGGCCGATGTGCCGCAACTAAGTGGACAACCCATACCCTGTAGTTGGCAACTTAAGCATATTCTTCAACTGCGCGCGATCAATGTGTCACCAAGAATTACCCACCCTTAGCAATGGCTCGGTACTTAATTCTATTGGGCCACCGGCACAGGCCCCTGTGTTGATTCCTAATAGTATGCAATTAAGCTTTTCAATCGGTCGTCTGCGTCTGAAATGAATTTGATTATCTCCATGTCAATGCTTGTTTGTTACCTCCTGCTTATCAGGCGGATGGTAATAGGAACTGGACTTGTTTGGTGTCACCTGGGCATTCTAAGCGTATTTTCAATTGGATATTACGTATTGCCAATACTCGTCATGAGGCCATATTTGGCATCGTTTGATTCCTCTGATATTTCTCTCGCACTCGTTATGCAGGTTGAATTTCAAGTGTCGATATTCTTTGGCGTATTGCTGGGATTTCGATTATTTCCCAGGCCAGTGGGATTCAAGATTGAACGGTTAGACTCATGGTTCGCTGAAAACTACCGCGTAGTTTTCATATCGGCTTTTATTGTGTATCTAGTAGTTACAGGACTTTACGCGCAGACCAGTTATGAGGCAGATGACAATTACCTTTACTTTGTTGACCGTGATCCAATGATGTCCATATGGGCCGGAACTACCGGTCTCTGTCTTGCTCTACTAGCCCTAGGCTTCGCAATGGAGCTTAAGAGTGGACGGAAACCTATTGCATGGGCCTTCGGGTGCGCAATTTTCATTACAGTTGGGCTCTCGCTTTCATTGGCGCAGAGATTGGCTACTATCATGCCCCTTGCAATGGTATTAGCTGCATTATTCGTCACAAAACAGCGCGTTGCTGCGTTTCGTTGGTGCCTTCTGATAGTCTTCGTACTACTACTGTCCAGTCCATTCATGGTCTTCATGCGGGAAACCACCTTTAATAGCCGCGGCTCGGAACGTACGGTTACAGCCGGGAAGGAATTTTCCTTCGGGGACAATGCTTTGATTTCCAGCGCCGAATCTATAATAGATCGCGCCGACTTATTGGGGAATTCAATAAAATTAAAGACTTATGTCGACAGTGATGGATATGTTGGCTGGATGTATTATTACTCAGTATTAGTAAGTCCTATTCCAAGGCTACTATTGGCGAATAAGCCTTATGTTATGAGCAACGATGGTACAATTTGGGGACACCTTTCAGTTATCGCTTGGCGCATGGATTCCGGTGGCTTTGGAGCTATAGGAAGTGTCACAGCTTTCGGTGCCATAACTGCGTACAGTCAAGGCGGATGGATTGCTGTTGCTTTAGATGGTGTAGCAGACGGACTTCTAATTGTATTCTTGGCGAGATGGCTTGGTGAAGGCGGCATGTTAGCCCAGTTAGTATACATAATTTTATTGCCCGTGCTTACTATTAAAAGAGTGCCACCTAGTTTTCTTGAATCCTTAACTGAGTCGTTGCCATTATGCGTGGGCCTTTTGGCATTGGCCGTAGTGGGTCTTATGGTTGGCGGCAGAAAGTCTCTTGTTCGAAAGCGAATAGTTCTGCCTTAATTAGATGCATGCAAATGATTGTGAAATAGCGATCTGAACGTGCCCGGATCAAGACGAAAGTATGCCCTATATTTATAGATTCATCTCGATATCCTTCGAAAGGATCCGTGGGCGTTGGTGAACTGAGGCTGGGAGTTGCGAACGACGTTTCGCTTTACGATACGTTGTGAGCTATGTGCGATGAAATAGATTTACCATTCATTAATATTGCAGCGACCATGTTTGTCTAAGTGTTTATTGAAGTATAGCGTCAACGGACCACCGCTTGGAGCGTGCAAGTTGTTCAGGGGGTGACAGTTGCACGGAGGGAATCAATCGAACGTTTGATTTGTCCTACCTACGGAGATCTCGGCATGCGCGGTCCACGCTCCTGTAAAGATACTGATGTTTGTCATAATACCACTTATAACAAGTGTAAGTGTGGTTTCTAGTATGATTAATTATATATTGACTGATAGGGCGTGAGTTTATGAAAATTTTGCATATTTTGTCATCACTTGACGATCGCTCTGGAGGACCTTTGCGTGCTGTTATTGATTTGTCAAGTGCAGCAATGGATTTTGGCCTCGATTCGGAACTGGTCGGACCAGCTCCGTTTCGCGCGTCAGAGTGCGCACTTCCAATGGAAAAAATTCATGTGCTTTCGCGTGCGCGGTCACCGTGGTCATTTATTCCTGATCTCCGACAGTGGCTAGCGGCCAATGTGAGCCGATTTGATGGCGTCGTCATCCATGGGCTATGGCTTCATCCTGGTTGGTGTGCCGCCTCTATTTGTTCTATGAATTCTGTACCGTACTCTGTTTTTCCACATGGGATGCTTGATATTTGGCCAGTGTATGGCCAGGGGATAATTAAGGCTACGAAGAAATGGGTTTATTGGCATTTGCTCGAACGAAAGGTGGTTTCAGGGAGTATGTGTGTATTTTATACCACAAAACGTGAAATGGTAAATGCAACCAGCGTGTTCAAAACAGCCGCACCAGCAGCCATAGTAGTTCCTTATGGAGCCCTGCATTCAACAACCAGCCTTGATATCGCCGAGGTTGACATTGCTGTTCGGGAGAAAAGTGAGGGGAAGTTCGCTCTGTTCTTGGGTAGACTCCACCCCAAGAAGAACGTTGAATTCCTATTACGGGCATGGGCGACTGCGGCGATGCCCCCTGAATGGACACTTCTGATAGCAGGTGAAGGATCCGCGCACTACAAGGAGAAGCTAAATCGAATCGTCTTAGAATTAGGTATTAGTCGATGTGTGTCCTTTGTGGGCCACGTCGGCGGGGCCAACAAAACGCACTTGCTACGTTCCGCGGCCTGGTTCCTCCTACCTTCTTCTCAAGAAAACTTTGGAATTGCACCTCTTGAAGCTATTGGGGCGGGCTGCCCAATTGCTGTATCTCCTGAAGTCTATCTCTCAGAATACTTACACAATCGATCCGAAATAATACCATTAGAGCAAGCTGAATGGATTGACTTTTTGCGGACTCGGATGACCAATCCGGAACATCGAGACCGTATCGTCCAGCTTGATATTAAATATATTTTGCCTAAATTTGAAATGGCGAATGTTGCGAGCGCATGGGCAACCACTCTGTCTTCATTCTTTGGTAGGGTTCCGAGGCGCGCATGAATCCCTTCCCTACTTCCCACAGCCTTAGCAATCGGTTATTGCGCTTAATTTGGCGTTTGACTTATCTTGTACTTTTCCGTCCCTCTCCGAAAGTTCTACATTTTTGGAGGCGTATAGTGCTGCGCGCATTCGGCGCGCAACTTGGTAAGGGTGTCTGCATCCATCCGACTGCGGCAATCTGGGCTCCATGGAATTTGAGCATGGGGCAACACTCCTGTCTTGGGCCGCACGTTGACTGCTACTCTGTGGCTTTGATAGAGATTGGTGAATATGTTGTTGTTTCACAATACGCTTATCTTTGTTCAGCTACCCATGACTATACAAAACGCTCGATGCCATTGGTTTCTAAGCCTATTCGTATTGGCGCATCCGCATGGATAGCGGCAGGCGCTTTTATTGGTCCTGGCATTCACATCGGGGAGGGCTCTGTCGTTGGTGCAAGAGCTTGCGTTACTCGTGATGTTAATTCATGGGCAGTAGTTGTTGGAAACCCAGCTGTTGAGATTAAGAGGCGAATGGTCGTGGAGGAATAACTCTTGTTCATTTCGTTGATTTGTTCACTATCCGTAATAGAAAGGTCACTCCTTGAGCATTAGCGTCCTTATCCTCACGCTTAATGAGGAAGCGAATCTAAAGCGCTGCTTGGAAGCTGTTTCCTGGAGTGACGATATCGTTGTCTTCGATTCATATAGCACCGACGCAACTGTTCAAATTGCCCAAAGCTATGGTGCAAGAATAATTCAACAAGAGTATGTTGATGAACGACTCCAGCGAGAGGCCTCTTTGAAGATACCCTTTAAATATGAGTGGGTCTTCAACCCGGACGCTGATGAAGTTCCAACCCCTGAACTCATACTCGAGATGAAGGCTGCTGTTAACTCGCCAGGAGATGCTGTGGCCTTTCGAGTAAGATTCAAGAATATCTTTATGGGAAAGTGGATCAGATACAGCAGTCTTTATCCTACTTGGGTTGTGCGGCTGTTCAAGCCGGGCCACTTATCCTTTGAAAGAACCATTAATCTGACCTACATGATCGTGGGGCAGGAAGGTAAATTGCAAAACCATTTGATTCACTATTCGTTTCACAAGGGGCTTCACGCTTGGTTTGAAAAACACAACCGATACTCCACATATGAAGCAATTGAGACAATTCGCTCGCAACAACAGCCAGTACTGTTTCGCGGCCTTATTTCTATAGATCCAGTACAGAGAAGAAGATCTTTCAAGGAGCTTTCCACCAGATTGCCTTTTCGTCCGAGCTTAAGATTTTACTATATGTTTATAATTCGAGCGGGGATCTTGGATGGCCGCGCCGGGTACATTTATTGCCGCCTACTGCAAATGTATGAGTCTCTCATTGTTTATAAGGTGTCAGAGTTCCGGCAAGGCAGTTCTGAAACTCATAAGCCTGAATCGCCTGACAGCGTGAAGGGTCAAACCCTTGCTTAGCCATATGTTATCTCCGAATTGCCCAATTTGCGGAGGAAGTTGCCAACTCTTTGTTTGGGTCTGTGAATATAAGATGTATCAATGCCAAAAGTGCATGAGTTCGTTTGTACATCCTGTCCCATCAATAACAGCTTTGGAAACGTTTTATGACCAATTTCACCTTAGTGCAGAGGATGGGGGGTGGTACGATGACATGGAAATTCGAATGGCTATTGATTTTCCGGCCAAAGTTGAAGTGCTTGCCAGGCTTGCAGGAAACTCGGGGAGGGTCCTAGATGTTGGTTGTGGAAAAGGTGGTTTTGTTCGTGCGTGCCGAGACCGAGGCCTACAGGCCGAAGGCGTTGACATCTCTCGTTCTGCAATTGCATATGCGCGCGACGTTGTTGGTGTACCAGCGCGAGTCTGTGATCTGAGTGAGGAATCCGTAGATAGGAAGTACAGTTGTATTAGCTTTTGGGCCACTATCGAACATCTGCCTAATCCGAATAGGATGTTAAAGGGCATTCGTAAAGCAATGAGTGCCAATGGGTATTTGGTGCTTGACACAGGAATCGGCCACGATTGGCTAGACAGGCTTCTTCCTGGGGTGGTGCAGTGGTATGATCCGCCTCAACATTTGTTTGTATTTTCACGCTTAGGGATAATTCAGCTGCTAGAGAAGAATGGGTTCAAGGTTGTTTCAATTGATACTTGCTTTGAACGAAACTTTGCTCGGCGAATAGTGAAAATTGCGCGAGGCGCATTGGCTGGAGTCGCATTGCGCACTGTTGCAAGAGCTACTTCAATCAGAAGTATACCGCCATATTTTACGCGGTATCCCTTAGGGAACTTGATGCAGATTGTAGCTCAACGTACCCCTGACGATGAATTTGATGACTGTGAATAAGGTGCGACGTGGTTCTGGGCCTGGATCAGACATGGTACGTTCTGAAGCAATTATGTATCTAAAGCTTTACATTCGAAAACGGTCCGCATCTGATGAACGTTCTGTTTCTTAATCAGTTTTCGTTTCCTGATCAGGCGGCTACGGCGGCTTTCCTGGGGGATGTGGCGGTTTCGGTTGAGAATGCAAGTATTGTCTGTGCCCGGTCTAGCTATGCGAGAGGTGGCGGTGGGGAACTTGCTGGGGTAACGGATTTGCGGGTCGGGTCTTTGCCTTTCACTCATCGGAAGGTGGGGAAGGTACTCTCTTATCTCTCTTTTTATTTCGGTGCGCTGTGGTTGGCTTTTCGGGTGGGTAAGCCGGATGTGGTAGTTACGATGACTACTCCTCCGGGGTTGGCTTGGATCGGGTGGTTGTTGCAGCGGTTTCGCGGGTCGCGGCATGTGGTTTGGGAGATGGATCTGTATCCCGACATAGGCGTTGATCTGGGAATGCGGTGGGTTGGTTGGCTGGGACCGGTGCTGGATTTTCCTAGGCGACGGGCGGATGCGGTGATTGCGCTGGGTGAGTGCATGCGGGCACGATTGGTGGCTCGCGGTGTACCTGCCGAGCGCCTTTTTATTTGTGAGAACTGGGCGGATGGGGCGACTATCCGGCCGGTGGCCTGGCCGGCGGAGGGGCCGCTACGGATTCTGTACTCGGGGAACCTTGGGCTGGCTCATGAAACGGCTACGATTGAGGCTGTGCTGGAAGAGCTGCGCGGAGATGACCGGTTTGAGTTTGTGTTTGCTGGTGGTGGGCCTCGGAGGGCTGCGCTGGAACGGGCTTGCGCAGGGATGACTAATGTGCGGTTTCTGGCTTGGGCGGAGACGGCCGCGGATAGGCTGGGTGCGGCTCATATTGGGTTGGTGACGCAGAGGCCGGAGACGGTTGGGTCGGTGGTGCCTAGTAAGACCTACGGAATTATTGCGGCGGGGCGGCCGGTGTTGTACATCGGTCCGAAGACGGCGACGCCTGCGCGGGTGATTGCGCGGCATGATTGCGGTTGGCAGTTTGAGCCGGGGGATGCGGCTGGGGTGGTGGCGCTGCTGGAACGAGTTTGGGCTGATCGGCGAATCGCACAGGATGCCGGTGCGCGGGCGCGCCTGGCGTTTGATGCGAATTACGAGAAGTCGATTGGCGTGCAAAGGGTGGTGGCGGTTGTGCGTGGCGATAAGCCGGAGGCGGATGTTAGATGAAAAAAGCACTTATTACTGGTTGCACTGGGCAGGATGGATCGTATCTTGCGGAGTTGTTGTTGTCGAAGGGGTACGAGGTCCATGGGCTAAAGCGGCGGGCGTCGAGCTTTAACACGGAACGCGTTGATCATTTGTATCAGGACACGCATGAGTCAGGCAGGCGCTTTGTGCTGCACTATGCCGACCTCACAGACGGCAGTTCGCTGGCGAGCCTGCTGTACGATGTGCGTCCGGACGAGATCTATAACCTAGGTGCGCAGAGCCACGTTAAAGTCAGTTTCGATATCCCGGAGTTCACTGCCGATGTGGTTGGGGCGGGCGCGCTGCGGTTGTTGGAAGCTATGCGCCGGACGGGTGTGAACTGCCGGTTTTACCAGGCGTCATCCAGCGAGATGTTTGGTAGCGAGGCTCCGCCGCAGAGCGAGACTACGGTGTTCCATCCGCGGAGTCCGTATGGATGCGCAAAGGTGTTTGGTCACAACATCACAGTGAATTATCGCGAGAGCTACGGGTTGCATGCATCGAGCGGGATCCTGTTCAATCATGAGTCGCCGCGGCGTGGCGAGACATTCGTGACACGCAAGATCACTCGTGCGGTGGCGCACATCAAGCTGGGTTTACAAGAGAAATTGTATCTGGGGAACCTGGATGCCAAGCGGGATTGGGGTTATGCGCCGGATTATGTGAGGGCGATGTGGATGATGTTGCAGCAGGATTCGGCGGATGATTACGTGATTGGCACGGGTGAGGCGCATTCGGTGCGGGAGTTTGTTGCGTTGGCGTTTGCCCATGCGGGATTGGATTGGGCAAAGTACGTGGAAGTGGATCCGCGGTATTTCCGGCCGGCCGAAGTGGATTTCCTGTGCGCTGACGCGACGAAGGCAAAACGCGTGCTGGGATGGGAACCGGAGGTTACCTTCGAGGGGTTGGTGCGGATTATGGTGGAGGCGGATTTGCAGGCGGTAGAGCGGCGGATGCGAGGGGGAGCGGAAGCGGTACAGATGGCTTTCGATGGAGCTGGCCGGCATTCCTAAGCGATCATTTCCGGAGGATACATGATAGATTTAGCTGGAAAACGGGTCTGTGTCACGGGCGGGGGCGGGTTTCTGGGGTCCGCGGTCGTGGAAAAGCTTGCGGCAACGGGCGTGCGGGATGTTTTTGTGCCGCGGCGCAAGGATTACGATTTAACCACTGAGGCGGGTGTAGCGCGGATGTTCCGCGACGCGCGGCCGGAGGTGCTGTTTCATCTGGCGGCGGTTGTGGGCGGTATTGGCGCTAATCGCGAGAACCCGGGCTTGTACTTTTACGAGAACGCGATCATGGGGATCCAGATTATCGAGGCGGCGCGCGTACACAAGGTGGAGAAGACCATTGTGGCGGGGACGATTTGCGCGTATCCGAAGTTCACGCCGGCTCCGTTCCGCGAAGAGACGCTGTGGGACGGGTATCCGGAAGAGACCAATGCTCCGTATGGGATCGCGAAGAAGGCGCTGCTGGTGCAGTGCCAGGCGTACCGGCAGCAGTATGGGATGAATTCGATTTTCCTGCTACCGGTGAATCTGTACGGGCGGGGAGATAACTTCGATCTGGAATCGTCGCACGTGATTCCGGCGCTGATCCGCAAGTGCATTGAGGCGCGTGACCGCGGGGACAAGAAGATTGTCTGTTGGGGCGATGGGACGCCGACGCGGGAGTTTCTGTACGTGGAGGACGCGGCGGAGGGACTGGTGGCAGCGGCGCAGCGGTATGAGGGCAGTGAACCGGTGAATCTGGGGAGCGGGGCGGAGATTCATATCCAGGACCTGGTGGAGCTGGTGGCGAAGGTGTGCGGGTTCCATGGGGAGATTGTGTGGGATGCGTCGAAGCCGAATGGGCAGCCTAGAAGGTTGTTGGATACGTCGCGGGCGGAGGAAGGGTTTGGGTTCCGGGCTCGGACTTCGTTGGAGGATGGGTTGCGGCGGACGGTGGCGTGGTATGAGGCGCGGGGGGAGTCGGCGGCGGCGTAGGGAAGCGGTCAGCGGTCAGCTTTTGGTGGGTTTGCTTGGAGATAGAGTTTCTTCACGTATGTGCCAATTTGCTTCTTTTACCGCTTGATCCTAAGGCATGAAAGCATTGGTTCAGACGAGAATAGGGCAGGCTGGCCGCCCGATGCTACATCTTTCATGCTAGTAGAACTTGAGAGGCCAGTTGCCCTCATATTTACAACGGATTGGGGAGCCGCAGCGGTGATGGAACGGTTATTTTAGAATTAGTCAGGGCAGGCAAATTGCCCGCCCCACCCTTGCAAAGGCAGCTTTTCAGTGGATTGTGCAGCTGATTCGGTACACCGCAAAAACGATGTGGCGTAGAGCTCATCTTTGCCCCCGTTTTCTTTCTGTACTTTAGCCCGCACCTCACAATAGTTTGTAACGATTGTACACGATTTATCACAAGATACTTAGTCTACAGTAGGGGTCTTGCATGTACTCTTTACTATTCCTTGGGATATCGGCATTTATCTTTTCGTTGTTGTTGACTCCGCTTGTGCGCAATTATGCACAGAAGTGGGGGTATGTGGATGAGCCGGATCTGGCGCGGAAGCTGCATATCACTCCGGTGCCGCGGATGGGTGGGGTGGCGATTGCCTTGGCCTATGTGCTGTCGTATGTGACGCTGTATCTGATTGGGCTGCAGGGTGGGCGGCATATCATGGATGCCGGGTTTGCGGTGGCGCTGCGGGTGGCGCCGGCGGCGGGACTGATCTTCATGATCGGGATCTGGGATGATTTGCAAACGATCCGGCCGTGGCAGAAGTTTCTGGGGCAGATTGTGGCGGCCGTGATTGTGTACTTTGCGGGCGTCCATGTGCAGGGGTTTGGCGGGTGGCAGTTGCACGATGCGTGGTCGCTGCCGGCGACGGTGTTCTGGCTGGTGCTGTGTACGAACGCGGTGAACCTGATTGACGGCGTGGACGGGCTGGCGACCGGGGTGGGGATGTTTGCGACGGCGACGACGCTGCTGGCGGCGATGCTGCAGAATAACATCGACCTGGCGTGGGCGGTGGCTCCGCTGCTGGGGTGCCTGCTGGGGTTTCTGCGGTACAACTTCAATCCGGCGACGATTTTTCTGGGGGATTCGGGGAGTCTGCTGATTGGGTTCCTGCTGGGGTGCTATTCGATTATCTGGAGCCAGAAGTCGGCGACGATACTGGGGATGACGGCTCCGCTGCTGGCGCTGGCGATTCCGCTGCTGGATACGGCGTTGGCGGTGGTGAGGCGGTTTATGCGCAGGCAGCCGCTGTTTACGGCTGACCGGGGGCATATCCATCACCGGCTGCTGGACCGCGGGCTGTCGCCGCGGCGGGTGGCGCTGGTGTTGTATGGGATTTGCACGTTGTCGGCGATATTTTCGCTGTGCATGATGAGCCAGAATTTCCAGGGTGTGGCGATTGTGCTGTTCTGTGGGATGGCGTGGATGGGGATTCAGCACCTGGGGTATGTTGAGTTTGGCGTGGCGGGGCGGATGTTTGTGGAGGGGGCGTTCCGGCGGGCGCTGAATACGAACATTGCGCTGCGCGGGATGGAGGACCGGCTGCGAGGGGCGGAGACTCCGGATGCGTGCTGGGCTGTGATTGAAGAGAGTGCGAAGGATTTCGGGTTCCACACGGTGGACATGTCGTTGGCGGGGCGGATGTATAGTTACCGCAATGGCGGGGTTCCGGAGCGGTCGTGGCAGGTGCGGATTCCGTTGTCGGATGGGGCGTATGTGGAGTTGACGCGGGAGTTTGAGGCGCCGTCGGAGCATAATGTGGTTGCGCCGTATGCGGATGCGGTGCGGCGGACGATGGAGCCTAAGTTGGGGGAGTTTGAGAAGGCGCGGGGGGTGGGGGTTGGTTGAGTCTGGGGCGGTCGGACTGAAGTCCTCCGCGCCCTACCTTTTTGGTTGACTGGTGGGAGACGGTATTGCGATGGCGCTTTGCGTCTTTTTTTTGTGGCCATAATCTTAAAGTATGTGGTACTGTAAGAGACGGAGAGGACTTATGACCGAGGAGCTTTCGGCTTTGCTGGCGGACCGGCTTAGCCTGTTGCAAGAGATGTGCGCGCTTGGTGATTTTCAGCCTGGTTCGATCACCAGTGCTGTGCGGCGGTGCGGAAAGGCGGAGTGCCATTGCGCCAGGGTTGGTGACGCCGGACATGGGCCGCATTTTCAACTTACACAGAAGATCGGCGGAAAAACGGTGACACGGAGTCTGCCTTCCGCGGCTTTTGTGCGCAAGGCTGAAAGGGAGATTGCTGAGTTCAGGCGGTTTCAGGCTTTGAGTGGTGCTTTGGTGGAGTTGAATCGGAGAATTTGCCGGTTACGGTCTGTTGAGGACGCCGGGCGGGTCGGACTGAAGTCCTCCGCAGGCTGAAGCCCGCCCCACCTTTGAAAACAGAGCGGTGTCGAGTTTCGCCAGCAGTAGCCGTAAGTAAGAGAAATCGGGTATGATAGTTGACGGAGGAATGGGTGAGCGGTTGAAACCGGCGGTCTTGAAAACCGTTTGCGGGGAAACTTGCACGGGGGTTCGAATCCCTCTTCCTCCGCCAGAACCAACAGTCGCACCGGGGAGTTGCCTTATGAAGACGCTTGAATTCGAAAGCAAACTCGACGTAGACGCCAACCTGAAAGTGCCATTGGACTTTGCATCGCAGATCCCTACGGAAGAGCCGGTTCGAGTCATTGTACTCTTGCCGGAAGGGGATGAGGACTCACATTGGCGCCGGCTGGCGAGCGAGCAATTCCTAAACGGATACAGCGAAAGTGACAGCGTCTACGATTCGTTATAAGCCAGGAGACGTTGTTCTTCTGACTTTCCCGTTCAGTAACGAAACCGGAGCTAAGAAACGTCCTGCCCTTGTCCTGCTCGACACCGGCGATAATGATCTCATCGTCGCGCGCATTACCACCCAGTCGCACATCTCAAAGTATGATGTTGTGATCCACAACTGGGGGGCCGCCGGTCTGATTGGGCACTCCATCGCCCGGCTTCACAAAATGGCGACTTTAGAAAAGAGCCTCGTGCTGCGAAATCTCGGACATCTGAGCGATGCCGATTGGGTTGCTGTGCGTACCGCGACGAATGAAATGTTCTGCCGCTCTTAGCCAGGGACATTTAGAAATCAGTCGTTTGCGCGAAAAGCACACAACGCGTCACGTTCTCAATCTGCTGATTGCTTCCCAACCCCTCCCCCACCACCAGCTGAAATTGCGATACAATTATCAGCCATATGAGAAAACATCTTCGACTTGTCCTTATGGCCGCATTTGCCGGCCTGCTGCTGTTTAGCGCCATGCTGACCGCGGGAATCGGGCAGCCAGGCACCGTCAAGGAGATTGTCAAGGGCGTGTGGTTCCGCGAGGGCGAGCTGCTCGACAAAGGCCACTGCAACAACGTGATCATCGAGATGAAGGACTATCTCATCGTCGTGGATGCCAACTTCCCCAGTGGCGCGCGTCTGGCCATGATGGATGCGCAAAAGGTCTCGAAGAAGCCGGTGAAATATGTCTTCGATACGCACCATCACGGCGATCACGCTTACGGCAATGCGGTATGGACCAAGGCCGGCGCCATTACCTTGGCCCACGCCGGCGTAGCCAACGAGATGAAGCGCGTTGAACCCGGCCGATGGAAAGATGCCGCGAAAGAACGCAAAGATGTCGCGGAACTGGGCATGGGCGGCCCCCAGCCACCCAAGGAAACGTTTTCCGGCGACTTGAAGGTGATCGAAGACAGCACGCGCAAGGTGGAGTTTCATTTCTTCGGCTGGGCGCATACCCGCGGCGACGGATTTGTTTATCTGCCGAAAGAAAAACTGCTTTGCACCGGTGACGCGGTGGTCAACGGACCGTTCAACTATACAGCAGACGGCAATGTCCTGAACTGGCCCAACGTGATCGACAACGCTTTGAAACTCGACGTCAAATACGTGCTGCCGGCGCACGGGGCATCGGGCGGCAAAGAGATCCTGCTCGGCGAAAAAGCCTTCATGGTTGAGCTTCGCAAAGCGGTGGAAGCCGCCATCAAAAGCGGCAAGAAGTTGAACGATCTGGTAAAGATGGACGGCAAAAAAGTTGTTTCGACAACTGTGAAACTTCCCGATAGCTCCAAGAATTGGGTGGGTGAGTATTTACCCGCACAGGTGAAGGATACCTTCGGGGAATTAACACAAAAGAAACCTGCTGGGGAATTAAACGCTACTAACTAATTGGTCCCATTAATGCTTTCTATTTGACCGCAGACCGGATTACCGGTAAGCTGGAAGTGTACTTGTCCCCTAGTGGCACCCGGACACATCTCTCCTAGTTGAGATCAAATAGGAGGCCCTTCATGACAAAATCAATTCTCATTCTCTGCACGGACCCGTGCCGGAGCTTTGAGTTGCAGGATGCTATCCTGCGAGCTCGCATGGACGTGGATACGCACGTCCGCCATTTCAGCGATGACCAGGATTGGAATGGCGCGGATTTGATCTTATGTTCCACGAAATCGCCTGAGCTGCCAATGCTTTTGGACTTTGTGGAGCAGCGCAAGCCCGCTACCAAGGTAGTCCTGATTGACGAGCAAAGTCTGGATTCCAATCTCTCTCCCGTCAAAGTGAGGTCCATGATTGAGGGACACCTCGCGGGAAAGCTCCAGTTAGTCGCGTAAATAACGCGCTGTCCACGTAGTTACATCTATCCTATTTTCAGTAAGAGCAGCCTCTTGTGAGCTGCCCTGTCGTAATTCTAGAAAAAGCTGTTGGACTGGGTTTGATTTGCATTCGATTGCGGATAAAGGCGGTGTAACCCATTGGGTGAGTGGTTCATTGGAGCATTGCGGTGGAGGGCAATTGGGGTCAGACATCCCATTTTCGGCCGAAAACGGCCGAAAAAAGGTGTCAGACCCCAAATGCGCCGCGTCGTGCAAATTGGCTGAAGCCCATCCAACTGCTTTTTTCAGGTTAATTACTCCACGTTAGATTTCATAAAGAAACTGCACCACATAGCCTGACGCCAAAGCGCCTCAGGAAAAGTGTGCCCATTTACAATTTCCTACTGAACCGGAGGCATTCAGATGAAACTTTTCGTGCTATTAGCACTTACACTCAATGTGTCTTTATTCGCGCAGGAGCACCCTACCATCATGCGCGGCGAGGTCAACGGCGCGTTGCCTGGTGACCGGCTTTTTGTCGAAGTTTATGAGCTGAATCGCAGAACGTTGGTTGACCGCGTCCCCTTGTTGGGAGATGGCCGTTTTGAGGTGGCGGGCGTCCATTCGGGCAATCAATACGAAGTGCGCGTGGTGCGCAGCGGCGGCGAGCGCGTCCAGAGTGAGGAGGTCTTTCTCAGCGCCTCGGCCTTTCCGGTCTCCATCCAACTGCCAGAGAGTTCCGTTGCGAAGCATGAAACGGGGGCTGTCAGCATGTACCGGCTGCGGCATCAAGTTCCAGCCAAAGCGATGAGTGAATTCAAGAAGGCCGAGCAGGCATGGGGCGCGGGAAAGAAAGAGCAATCCATCGGCCTGCTGGAGCATGCGTTGAAACTTGACCCTGGCTACGTAGAGGCGCACAATAATTTGGGCACCAAATACATAGCCGCCGGTGATATGGACCGGGCAGCGGTGGAGTTCCGCGAAGCCATCAAGCTGGATCCGAACGCCGCGTTCGCTCACCTGAATCTTGCGATTTGCCTGCTCAGCAAACCCGATGATCGTGACGCGTACCGGGAAGCGGAGATGCATGCCAGAAAGGCGCTCCAGTTTGACCCGGCTTCGCTTACCGGCCGCTATCTGCTGGGTCTGGCCCTCTCAAACCTGAACAAGGAGGAAGCGTTGCCCTACTTGCGTGCCAGCGCTGAAAAGTATCCTCGGGCACGGCTAGCGGCGGTTGTCATGCTGGAGCGCATGGGCCGCAATCAGGAAGCACGCCAATGGCGTGCGGAAATACAGGCCAGCGAGAAGTAGTCCGATTGGGGGACGGAGGGCGCTGTCCGCGCGCTTCCGCTTGGGACAGACCCCTCCGTCCCATAGCGATTTCGCGGTTGTTCGCAACATTTGCATGGGCGGGATCCGAAAAGCGTGTGGTATTGGACGGGCAAGTCGCCGCGTGCTCGCGAGCACGCGGAATGGGGAATTGCCCATCCTACTAACCTATCCCACTGCCGTTACTGCCCTCTTTATGCCTCTCCGCAGTGAACTCCTAAACGTACTAAGGTCGCAAGATGTTTGCCTTTTTCGCCCCAGCCTATTAGTATGGGATTTCGGAACGAAGCGCAAGGAGTTCGCCTAGCATGTGGAATCGCCGTAAACAAGAAGATGAATTTCAGCCAAAATCGGCGGCCGCGCCGCCCACTTCCTCAGAACTCGCCAAGGAGGGTATACCTATGTCCACTTTACCCGGACGCACTTATGAACCGGAGTTTTCCCGTGGATCGGCCACAATCGGCAAGTCGGTTGTGATAAAAGGCCAGATCCTCAGCCGCGAAGACCTGGTGGTGGATGGCGAAGTGGAAGGCACGGTTGAGTTGCAGGAGAACCGCCTCACAATCGGCCCCAATGGCAAGCTGATGGCGAGCGTGAAAGCGCGCGAAATCATTGTGCTCGGAACGGTCCACGGCAACGTCGAGGCCTCGGAAAAAATCGATATCCGCAAGGATGCCAAACTGGTGGGCGACATCCGCACCATGCGCATCGTCATCGAAGACGGCGCCTACTTCAAGGGCAGCATCGACATCATTAAGCCAGAAGTGACCAAGGCCCCCCCGCCCAAGCGGGACACCCCGCCGCCGGCGCAACAGACCATAGCCGCCTCGGCCGGCGAACCTAAAAAGTAAATACGCCTGATGGACAATCCCATAACGCGTCAGAGTCATGGATTAGAGCAGTTTTTCACTTCTCTCAGCGGGAGCCATGGGGCGCGCATTCTCGACCTGGGAGGCGCCAACCAGGAGAACATTGGTTTCATCACCAACCTCGGCCACCGGCTCACATCTGAGGACTTCCTGCGCACGCTGGAAAACGTGTTTGGCGAAGGAGACTTCTACTCCAATCAGGAGCGCGAAGATCTGGTGGAAAAGTTCACTGCTCAGGTGCTCGATTTCGAACCGGGCTACTTCGATGGAGCATTGATCTGGGACACGCTGCAATATCTTTCCCCGAAATTATTGCAGATGACGTTGGACCAGCTTCAAGTCATCCTGCGGCCCGGGGCTCTGATGCTCAGCTTTTTCCATACCGATGAAAAGGCCACGACGGCGCCCCTGCTCAACTTCCGCATTCAGGATGCACGCACGCTGACCCTTGCCACCCGCGGCGTCCGCAAGCCCGCGCAGTTCTTCAGCAACCGCAATCTGGAACGCTTGTTTGAGCACTGCCAGGCGACCAAGTTCTTCCTCACTCGCGACAACCTGCGCGAAGTGATCGTTAAGCGATAAGATATTTCCAGCAAGGAGATATCCTCAATGCAATTCCTCTCACGCCGTCATTTTATCGGCGCGGCCTCACTCATCGCAGCCGCGCCTCAACTTTCCGCTGATCCGCTGGGCTTCCCCATCGGCTGCCAGGTCTATCCCGTGCGCGACAAACTGGGCAAAGATTTCGAAGGCACGCTCAAAGAGATCGCCGGCATCGGCTACAAGACCATCGAAATGTGCTCGCCCAAAGGCTACGAACGCGGCGGCTTCGGCCCGCTGGTGAAGTTCAAGCCCTCGGAGTTGAAAGAAAAAATCCAAGCCGCCGGACTCAAGTGCGAAAGCTGCCACTTCCAGACCCGCGAATTGAAAGAGAACATCGCCGAAACCATCGCTTTCGCCAAGGAACTGGGCTTAAAGCAGATGATTCTCGCCAGCTTCGGCCTGCGCAAGGATGCCTCGCTCGACGATTGGAAGCGCGCCGCGGCCGACCTGAACAAAGCCGGCGAAGAGGCCCACAAAGCAGGCCTGCAGATCGGTTTTCACAACCATGACGGCGAATTTCAGAAGCTCGGCGACGCACTCCTCTACGACGAGTTGATGAAGGCGCTCGACCCCAAACTGGTGCGCATGCAGTTTCAGGTTTCGGTCATCAGCCTGGGCTACGCTGCGGCCGATATGTTCGCCAAGTATCCCGGCCGCTTCATCTCCATCCACCTGCAGGACTGGTCGCCTGAGCAGAAGAAGACCGTCGCCATCGGCACCGGCGTCGTGGAGTGGAAGAAGCTCTTCGGCGCGGCAAAGAAAGCCGGAGTAAAGAACTATTTCGTCGAACTGAACATCGACATGATGACCGAAAGTTATAAATTTCTTCATAATCTGAAGGCCTAGGCGGCCTCGCACCACCAAGGGCGGTGGATTTCGGCCACCGCCACGCAGAGCCTGATATTTGTTTTCAATCTCTTACGGTCTGGCAACGAATTTGCATTCTTTCGATGCGTTGCCGCGACAAAAGCGGCAGGACTTACAAGGAGAACGAAAATGAAATCCACAATCTTTGCTTTGCTGCTTGCGGCTTCGGCCAGCCTCAGCGCTTTTGCTCAGCCGCGCGTTGTTGTTGGGGTTGGCGTCGGCCGCCCCGCTTATTATGGCGGTTACTACGCACCGGGGCCTCTGCCTCCGCCGCCCGTGGTCGCCTACATGCCCCCCAGCCCCGGCCCCGGCTACTACTGGAGCGCTGGTTACTGGTCATACGCAGGCCCGCGTCGCATCTGGGTGCCCGGCTACTGGAATCCGCCAGTTGTTCGCGGCTACTATGGCCGCCCCGCCCCGCGCTATTACAGCCGTCCCGGCTATTATGGCTATCGCCGCTAAATCGAAAGTAGGCAGATTGGCATTCTGTGGCGGAGTGGCACTCGGGCTTTGTTCTGCTTCTCGGCAATCGGGGCAGCCACCACACCAACGTCTCAGCCGACACATTCCGGGGCTTGGCAATTGCAGACCCGTTAGCCCCATTCGTAATCATCAACGATGAGGACGCAAAGACCGCCTGGGCCTTCACCGCTCGGCACTAGCTCGTCCACTCCTGGCTCGGAACAACCGGTCTAAGCGGCGCAAACACGAAGGCCGCGATCGAAAAATACTGCAATGACGTGGCAAGCGAGATTCTCCTGACAGCCGCCGGGAGCGCCCTACTGGGAAATCTCCGCAACGACCCACTCGAAAAGTGGAAAACTGCAATCTCGGAATTGGCAGCCGGCTACAAAGTGAGCAGCCTACAGGGCGCTTCAATCCGGCGTGATAAGCGAACCCACTTGGAGGGCTCTCATCGGCCAATTCAAGCAAGACTGTCTCGACAGCAAAGCCCGGCAAAAAGCCAAAGCGCAAGAAACGGAAGGAGGGCCAAGCTACTACGTAGTCCGCCGCCACAAACTCGGCCAAGCCCTTCTGGACTTAGTAAGTAACTCGTCTCGGGGCTTCACGATCACACATACCAAAGCCGGGCAAGTTATTGGGGTGAAGCCTAGCGAGGTCTTCGACCACAAACCGACAATATGTATCTCGCGGAGTGCCGGAGATTGCATAGGATTTTCTTTGCGGCTTGGTGTCCTTGCGTGAGATACTTACGAATCCCGATAGCGAGCGTCTCACGCCCCCCTTTGTGGTCGGCAAGACGGTCACGCCAAGGCGAAACATATCTCACGCAAAGACGCCGAGCCGCAAAGGACGCAAGTCGAAAGCGCTACGATGAAATTCCAATCACTGTTGATTGGCACCGGAGGTTTCACCTCAATATGGCGAAAGGCGAGATCTGCACCCGAGAGACCGAAAGTGCCGACGCGGAGGCCATGGGCGGGCTGCTCCGTCGGCGCAAGATTTGAAAGCGCATTAGTGGCGGTGAAGCGGGGTAATTCCCTTGGAGCGAAGGGGGGCAGGCGACCAACGTGGAGATCAATCAGGGTCAACTTGTAACATGAGGAACCCGCTGGTTTCGGCGGAAGGCGGCAGTCTGCAAAGGTCGCACAAGCCGGATAAGTCGAGAGGCTTACGTCCGACCCGATCATCGGCTACGGACTTGCAGTCCGGTAGCGTGCTCATTTACTTTTTCCAATCGTTATCGAAGTGGCCGCCTGAGCTGATCTGGCCGTCTTTCGCTTCTACGTAATCGGGCAGCAGATTGATGGGCAGCAGGAAGCCGGCGCGCAACAGTTCGCTGTTGGAACTGAGGACCTTCGTGCTCCACACTACGACGTAATGCTGCGGATTCTCGGGGTTCGGATAGATGAACACGCTATTGCCCGTAAGCAGCGCGGCGGGCAGTTTCGAGGCGATGCGCTTCAGCACGGGGTTGGTTTCGGGCGTGCCGAAGAGGATCAAATTGGAGTTAGCAATGTCATCGGCGTTGACCTTTGCGGCGGCCTTCATGGGGAAGTCGCCGTGGATGATCATGCGGCCGGGTGGGTTGCGAACGGCGTCCAATTCGGCGATGGCGAGGTTGCGATTGCCTTCTCCGTAGACGGCGAGGAAGCGCGAGTTGAAGGCGTCGCCGATGGGTCCTTGCAGGCCATGCCGCTTGGCTGCGATGGCGGGTTCTGCGACCGCTTGCCATTGGCCGTTGACCTTGGCGAAGTGGCCGCTGGCGGGGCTTGCGACGTCCTGACCATCGATCTTTACAGCGACGGAAGCGGGGAATGAGAGCGCGTCTATGTTCTTCGTGGTGACGGTGATGCTCCTGTCTCGCTTGGCTGTGACGAGCGACTCTTCTCCATGGCGAGTGAGGCGGTCTATGGTAAGCCAATAGGCCTGATTGTATTGCAGCGTGTTGGTGAAGAACTTCACTTCGCTGGGGTCGCGCTTGATGGGATGGGCGACGAGCTGCGCTTCGAAATTCGCGTAGGGGTAGAACTGTTGGAAGCCGTGCGGCATGTTGGGGAAAGATTCAGTGGTGGAGAACCCGCCGGCGGCGACAATGCCATCGGTGTATTCGGTTGACGTGCGCTGGATGCCTGCGCCGGCGTTTTTCATGAACACGTCTACATTGCGGGCGTTGGGGAAGAGCAATTGGGGATTTGTCATCACTGTTTGCGGCTTCATCCACGCGGGGACTTCCCCAGGCGATGGCACTCCGCGGCCCATGGCTGCATCGATAGGGGTGATGCCGCCGAACATCTGTGGATAGTGCAGTCCGATGGTGTAGGAGCCTGCGCCGCCCATGGAGTGGCCCATGATGTAGACGCGGTCGTCAGCCACCTTGAAGCGATGGGAGACGTCGGCGATGGTGGCCAGAATGTCGACTTCGCCCATGCCGTTGTAGAAGGTGCTTTGGCGGCCGAAGCATTGCACCACGATCACGGGATAGTTGGCATCGATCCACGGCGCCAGGCCCATGCCGCGGAACTGCGCGCGCAGGCCGGCGTGGATTTTGCGGAAGTTGAGGCCGTGCAGTTGGACGACGAGCGGGTATGCCTTTTGCGGATCGAAATCCTTCGGCAACCACAAGGCGTAGGGTTGCACTGAGTTGTCGGTGGGCGAGCGGAAGAACTGTGTGGTTAGCGTGGCTGGCTCGGGTCTGGCTGACTGGCTCCTGCGGTAGAGGTCTTCGAGTTGGCCCAGGGTCTCGGGCTTTTCGAAGGTGACGATCTCCAGATCTCCGCGCTGGAGGACGTTCGATTTCTCCGGTACGACCTCCCACATGCCGGTTTGCGGGCCTTGGGGAATATTCGGGCGCTGTTGCGCGATTAAGGTTGTGGCGGCGGCGAGCAGCGTGAAAAGGCGAGGCGTCATGGGCTCACGATATCAAATTTGCACGGTTGGCGCTAAGATAAAGGGATAGATGAAGCGTGGGTGGCTACAGATCGTGCTGTTGGTTGTGGCGCTGATTGCGGTGAATTTGCAATGCCTGGCGCGGTGCGCGGATGAGAACTGCGCTTCGCAAAAGAAGCTACCGCCATGCCATCGACAGAAGCCGCAAAGGCATGTGGAAACGTCCTGTGCGCAGAATCCGGTGGCCGATGTCCGCGGGGCGCAATCTGGCGATCATACGATGTTGGCTGTAGCGGCCACACTACCAGCGGCGACTTCTTTCCAGTTGGTTTCATTGGACGTGCCTGGTGCGCCAACTATCCTGCCGAGACCCGCAGACCCTCCACTTTTCGCTGTTCTTCGAATCTGATTTTTCTCCTGTAACTCTTCGATTGCCATTTCGAAATTTTAACGGGAGACGTGTATGCTTTCAATTTTGTTTTCTGTTTGGGCACTGTCGTTGCAGGCCCAGACGATGGAGCACGACCATTCGCACATGGACCATTCCATGTCGAAAAAGTCGATGCCCGCGAACGATCCGGAGATGTATTTGATGGGCCTGGCGTCGGGCACGAGCATGAATCCGCGCAGTTGGGAGATGCCGATGATCATGCAGCGCGCGGGCGCGTGGAATGTGATGCTGATGGGACAAGGCTACTTCGTGGAATCCCAGCAGAGCGGGCCGCGCGGTGGCGATAAGTTGTACTCAACCAATTGGGGCATGATCTCGGCGGAACATAAGCTGGGGCGGGGAAGCGTAATGATCGAAGGCATGTTCAGCCTGGAGCCTGCTACTGTTACGAAGCGGAGTTACCCGCTGTTGTTTCAAACGGGCGAGACTGCGTATGGCAAGGCACTGGTTGACGCACAGCATCCGCATGATTTTGTGATGGGGCTGGGCGTCCATTATGCGCGGCCTTTGGGCGAGAGTACGATGTTCCACGCCTATTACGCGGCGGTTGGAGATCCGGCATTGGGACCAGTGGCTTTTCCGCATCGCGCGTCGGCCGCCGATATTCCGCAGGCCACGATTTCGCATCATCTGCAGGACTCGACGCACATCGCCAACAACGTGGCCACCGTAGCGATGCAGCACAAGTGGCTGCGCGTTGAAGCGAGCAGTTTCTATGGCACGGAGCCGAATGAGAACCGCTGGAATATCGATTGGGGGCCGATAAATTCGTACTCCGGACGTGTCTCAGTCGCGCCATCGGCTAATTGGATGGCGCAGGTCTCGGCGGGACGCTTGACGAATCCAGAGCGGCAATCGGCGCCGGGGGAGGATGTTGTGCGCGCCACGGCATCAATCCACTACACAAGGCCGATGCTGTTTGGGAATGCGTGGTCGACCAGTATCATCTGGGGGCGGAATCATAACACCTTGACGCAGCGGAACACGAACTCTTACTTGGCGGAGACGGTGTATCCCGTCAGTAAGCGGAACTTTCTAACTGGCCGGATTGAGTTAGTGGATAAGGACGAGTTGCTTCCGGGCAACGCGAAGCTGGAAGACCGCACGTTTCGCATTCAGGCTTACACTGCAGGATTCACGCGCGATTTGGGGAGTTTGCGTAAGTTGACCGTTGGGGTTGGCGGGAATGTAAGTATGTATGCCGTACCAGCGGACCTTCAGTCCTACTATGGCCCGCATCCGTGGGGCGCAAGCGTGTACGTGCGATTCCGGCTGCGGCCACCGGTCTAGGGTTAAAGTTAGAGTATGGCCATTGATTTTGATGAGCTGGTGGGACGGGTGGAACTCGAATTTGTAGTTCGATTCCAGAGTCATGAGCTCGAACAGGTTCGCACCGTAGGCGATCTTTTTCTGTTGGTGGCCGCTAAGAGCGATCCTCAGTTTGAACCATTCAAGAATCGCTATTTGACGATTAATTCATTTTTTCGAATTCGAAAGGTGCTGGCGCAAGAGTTGAAGCTGGACAGGCGTGAAATCAAGCCATCCGCGGCAATCGAGCCGCACCTGCCGATGATTGCCAGGCGAGGGATCTGGCGGCGCATCCAGGCCCGCGCGCCGTTGCGAATCCCCGATCTGCGGCGGCACGATGGCCTGGCGGCGCTGATGCTGGCATTCTGCGTGGCGGTGGCGTTGATTCCCATTTTTGACAGTGAGCTATCGATCTCATCCTTGTGGGAGAGCTTTGGGTTTGCCATTTGGGGAGTTGCTGTGTGGGCCGGTCTGATGTGGGTGACTCCCATTTTTACCCTGGCGCTGCCCAAAGGCATAGTGACTTTCGGAGATCTGGCGCGGGCCGTGCGCGGCCTGAATTATGGGGAACTGCTTGCCGAAAGAGGGCCCACCCACGAAATCGATAGCTGGGGCCGGCTGGCATTTTTAATTGCCGACCAACTGGGCGTGAATGCAAACCAGATTGTGCCCGAGCTGACTTTGAACGCCCCATCCGGAATGATACAATCAACGCGAGGACAACCATGAAAGTTTTAACTCTGAGCTTGATGCTCATCGCCATGCCCGCGGCCTTCGCGCAAAAGGGCTGGATTCAGTTATTCAACGGCAAAGATTTTAGCGGCTGGAAAGTGGGCGGCGACCAGACTTCGTTCACCGTCAAAGACGGCGCGCTGGTTGCGCACGGACCGGTTGCGCATGCCTTTTACGATGGTCCGGTGAACAACCACGACTTCAAGAACTTTGAGCTGATGGTGGATGTGAAGGCCGAGCCGAACTCCAACGGCGGCGTCTACTTTCACACGATTTTCCAGGACAAGGGCTTTCCGAAAAAAGGCTTTGAAGTGCAGGTGAACAACACCTTCGTGAAAGACAAAGTGAAAAGCGGCAGCCTGTATCACGTGCAGGACGTC
The DNA here is from genome assembly GCA_903881085.1 of uncultured Acidobacteriia bacterium. Lineage (GTDB taxonomy): Bacteria > Acidobacteriota > Terriglobia > Bryobacterales > Bryobacteraceae > CAIRSA01. The sequence goes on along the minus strand of CAIRSA010000467.1, from coordinate 2,612 downwards.
GGCGAAGAGGTGATCAAAGACATTACCAAGGACAACGAGTGGTTCACTGAGCACATCATCGTGAAGGGTAACAACGTTGTCATTAAGTTAAATGGCAAGCAAGTTGTGAACTGGACGCAGCCCGCGGATTGGAACGGTGGACGCGAGGGCGCGGGCCGTACGCTCGACCATGGCACGTTTGCGTTGCAGGGGCACGATCCGGGTAGCGTGGTTCATTATAAAAACATTCGCGTGAAACTGCTGAAGTAAGGCGGCGTTGCTGCACTGCAAGGCAGCAACTGGCCCTGTTCCGTACCCGCAGCGCTGCGGGTACGGAATCGATGCTCAGCTGCTCGATGTTGAGGTCGACATGTGTGGGTTGGGCTCGCAGCGCGATTTCGTTACAGTTGGAATGCCCGATACGGCGGTTTGTGAGGGCAGCGAGCGGATCAAATAGGCGCTCATGAATTCGGGCTTTCATTATCCGGCGAAATCCATCGCAATCAACCTTGCACCAGCCAACGTGCGCAAAGAGGGCGCGGGTTTTGACCTGCCCATGGCGATGGGAATCCTCGGCGCTATGGGCACAGTCAAATGCAGGAACGACCATCTGCTGGCGGGCGAACTGTAGCTGGATGGCGCCATCCGGCCGGTGCGTGGTGCGCTGTTGATCGCAACGGGCGCGCTCTCCCGAAACGGATAGATGGTTACCCTCGGATGTAGTTATTCTGGCGAGAGGCAAGCCGGTTGCGGCACACTTTATTCGGCGGGTGATTCTCAAAATTCAACAAGTCCGAATCGCTATTACATTCGTGTTTCGGAACTTGGCCAATGGACCTACCGCAGGTTCACATGGAAATTGCGGCGTGATTACGTCAGGGCCACGAGTATTTGGCTAAACAAACTTCATGCGCGGAGCCACCTGCGCGTCCGCAGCCAAAATCAACTCCAGTAATTGCGATCCAGACTCCGGTACTGCACCGCTTCCGCGACATGCTTGGCGGACACGCACTCGCTTTCTGCAAGATCGGCAATAGTGCGTGCGACCTTCAGAATACGGTCATGCGCCCGCGCCGAGAGCCCCATGCGGCGAACGGCCATTTCGAGGGTTCGCTCGCCGGCGTCATCGAGCGCTGTCAGCTTTCGCAATTGTTGCGGCGGAAGGTGGGCGTTGTAATACCCGCGCGCCCGTTGCCGCGCACGGGTCCGCAGCACACGCTCGCGCATCTGCTCGGAAGTTGTCCCATCGCCGTTCCCCCGCAATTCTTTATATGCGACCGCAGGTACTTCGATGTGCATGTCGATGCGGTCGAGCAGCGGACCGGAAATCTTACCCAGATACTGCTGGATCATTGCTGGCGTGCATCTACATTCCTTGGAGGCGTCGCCGAAATAGCCGCATCTACAAGGATTCATGGCTCCGACCAGTGTAAACATGGCTGGAAAGGTCAGCGTCATGTTGGATCGCGCGATTGTCACCTGGCCGTCTTCGAGAGGCTGCCGCAGCATTTCGAGCACATTGCGGGGGAACTCAGGCAATTCGTCGAGGAAGAGAATGCCGTGATTGGCGAGGCTTACCTCTCCAGGCCGTGCCGTCCCGGATCCGCCGCCGATCAGCCCCGCGTCTGAAACGGTATGGTGTGGCGAGCGGAATGGCCGCGCAGAGAGCAGCCCGGACTTACTCGGGAGCAGTCCAGCTATGGAGTGAACCTGCGTGGTCTCAATCGCCTCCTCAAAGGTGAGCGGCGGCAGTATGCCCGCGAGCCGCTTGGCGAGCATTGTCTTGCCCGAGCCGGGCGGTCCGATCATGAGCACGTTGTGCGCGCCCGCAGCGGCTACTTCGAGAGCGCGTTTGGCGGTGGTTTGCCCCCGCACGTCGCGGAAGTCCGGGGTATCTTCGTGCGCGGCACATACGCCGTTGCGCGCGCCGACTGCCGGGGCGACAATTTCCGTTGCCGTTAACAGTGCCACCACGTCGGAAAGATGCTTTACGCCAAAAACGTTCACGCCCTCCACGACGGCTGCTTCAGCCGCGTTATCCTGCGGCACGATCAGGTTGTGGATCCCTTGCTTGCGCGCGCAAACAGCAATCGACAATGCTCCCCGCACGGGACGCACGGCACCATCGAGCGAGAGTTCGCCCACCAGCAGGTGATCGTCCATGCGACCCACCGTGCCCATTGCACCGAGGATGCCCATAGCCATAGGAAGGTCGAAGCCCGCGCCCTCTTTGCGCACATTGGCGGGCGCGAGATTGATAGTGATTGCCTTGGCGGGGTAGTGGAAACCTGAGTTCATCAGCGCCGATTTGATGCGCTCGCGACTCTCGCGTACTGCGGTATCGGGCATTCCCACGGTGATGAAGTCGCGCTGCGATTTCGACGAATACATGTCGACTTCGACATCGATCAAATGAGCATCAATGCCGTATACGGCAGCGCTGCGGGTACGAAACAGCGCCATTGGCTGACTCCACTATAGCACCTGCAACGAACTTAGCAGCTCCCTTGTCAAGGCAAAGTAGAAAGTTCCTATTCCCAGCAAAGTAGAAAGTTCCGGTTTTAGGTATGCACGTGGGAAGCGCGTGCTAATCTGAGCGTGCCGGTGAAGCGGAGACGGGCTCTGGTGGCGAC
>CAIRSA010000466.1 GCA_903881085.1 uncultured Acidobacteriia bacterium | reverse complement strand
TATTCCACTCCTATCAAAATATGATACGCTGACTTTCCTTGAACGCTCAACCTTCCCCTTGTAGTTAGGTATCGACATACAGGATTCGTAGCCAAGATCGGTTTCCGCGGACGACTCAGTAATGACCGGGTTTATGAGAACTGTGTGAGGTTCCGCTTTCCCCTTCGAGATATTGATCACAGTGATTGGGGCCGTTCACTTTTCCGTTAATCTGATAGAAGCCCGAAGGGCTGGCTAACGGGATGAGAGATGGCAGGTGCGGTGCCGGTCGGGAAGGAAATTCTTTCCGGCGGGGGCATTTTTTCTCAAGGCCCGCGTGCGCAGCATGGCTCCGGCGGCGAGGAGCGGAGCGACGAGGCGCCGGAGCCTGGCGGCGGGACATGGTTAGCCGAGCCGCCCCGGTTCAACAAGGTGGCAAGCGCTTGGAGGAAAGTTGTTCACAGGGTTCCGCGGCGAGAATGGGCCCTTGCAAGCTCGTCGGAGCCGCGGGTTCCTGTGAACAACTTTCCGGGGTTGGTGGCTACCGGTTCACTCCGCCTATGGCCGGCCCAGCGCGGCTGCCAACTCGGCAAGCTGCTCGTGCCCACGCACCCGCCTGAAGCCGCTCTGCGCCCGCAGCAGGGCCACTGCCATCCAGCGTGCCACCTGGTTGGTGTCATCGTGCCAGCGGCAAACGCGGCCGATGGTGCCGCGCGCGTTTCCCATCACGTTTTCAATATGATTGGTGCTCAAGAACGTCACATTGAGAGTCGCTGGCACATTGAGCCGGTGAAACGCCAGGATGACATCACGTCGCGCCGAGAGCGCCTCAAATGCGGCGAAGTTGCGCTCCTTCACATACTTCAGCACCCCATCAAAAGCCTCTTCCCCGGCCTCCGCCCCCTGCACTCCCCGTAGGATGTTCATCCGCTCCACAAGCCCGCCCTGATGCTTGTAGGAGAGCTTGGCGCACACCACCCGCTCCACATGCACCAGGCACTCCTGCTCCACCGCATCGGACCAGTAATGCCTCACCGCCTTGGCAATGGCCGCGCTGCCGTCGCGCAGCACCAGCACCCGCCGCTTACGCCCCACCACCAGCCCGCGTGCGACAATCCTGCCTAACAAACCATTCACAACCTCCGCATTCTCGCTGCTGCCCTCCTCGAAATCCAACAGATGTTTGTAGCCCTCCGTATCGATCGCCATGGCCACCACCACGCAGCGCTCTTTGCCCAGAAAAATGCCGTCAACATACAGTGCCAGCACGTCGATGCCAGTTAGATCCCGTGCGCGGAACGCCGCGAGCAACTCGTTGCTGCGGGCCTTCCACGCCTTGGCGACAGTGCCCTTGCTCGTTCCGGTCATCTTGCCCACACCGGAGCTGGAAGCCCCGTGGGTCATGCCCTCCAGCATCTCGTCAAACATCCCCTTGCTACGCCGGATTTCCGCGTAGGTGTTGAGCCGCACCTCGCGCTTCTTGCCGTTCTCCTGCATCATTCGGACCCGTCGTTTCGCAATCGGCTCCTTGCCTGAACTCGTCGTGATCGTCACGGGTTCCGTGCCTGCACGCGAGTAAATCCCGCTGGACGGCAGGTGGCTCTCACCACACAAATCCGTGACCTCCTGCGCGATAATGTCCAAAATACCCTGCCGCACCATCGTGCGGATCCGGTCCTGGAAAACTCCCTTGAAATCCTCAATCCCGACTTGCATCGGGGCCATAATGCCTTTATTTCTCTTCATAGTGTTGGTTGGTTTAAACGTTTGTTCAAAACAGACGGTGTCGGTACACCGTCCGATCAACCAGCACTACTTCATTCTAACAAATTAACGGGAAAAAATCCGCGGCCGACATTAATGCCAGAGGGGATTACCTGGCCACGCCACTATTTCAGGCCGCCCAGTCAAATAACGTTGGCATGGTGAAGTTGCTTTTGGAGCTTGGAGCTGATCCAACCATACCTGACCATCGTGGATGCCTCCCCAGTAGCGATACCTTAAGATTGGCCCAACAAATCATGTATGCCAACCTTCCCTTCGCCACTCAACCACCCACCAACGCCACCCATTAGCGCGGTGGCATCACATTGAACGTTGGGCAGAAATAATTACGTTTTGCATAATTTCGCTTGACGTAATGCGAGGCGGTGGTATTTTCGCCCGGTGATCGAAAGTTTCGGCGATTCAGCGACGGAGAGCATCTACCGCGGCTTGCGGGTGCGAGGCCTGCCTGGGGATATCCAGGAGCGGGCCCGGCGTAAGCTGCGCATGATCAATCAGGCGCGAATCGTTGATGATCTTCAGGTTCCCCCAGGCAATCGACTTGAACAGTTGAAGGGGAAGCTGGCGGGGTTCTGGAGCATTCGAATCAACCAGCAATGGAGGGTTGTTTTCCGATGGGAAGATGGCTCGAAGCACGAAGTGAGGAT
>CAIRSA010000465.1 GCA_903881085.1 uncultured Acidobacteriia bacterium | reverse complement strand
TATCCGGGGCGGACAAGCTGGTGGCCGCATCCCAGCGGTTAGCAGGCTGGCTCGGACGTAGCGTCTGAATGTCCGCTTTGAGTCCCGTTCCGGACATTGGCCGCGACGACGGGAATGTCCGTTGTTCGCCAATTTTGTTGAAAAACTCTTTGCGGAAGAAGGCGCATCTGCGTTTGAGTGTTGATGCTGTGGTTGGGTTTCCCCGCTTCTGCGCTGTTTGCGCCTGAATAGCGGGTCTTTACTGCCTTCGTTACGCAGGTAGCGGCGCCATCGGTGGCGGGCCGGTTACGAGCTTCGCCAGTTTTCGAAGGTTCTGCGCGGCTGCGGCCAGCGTAAATTCGTCGTGGGCGCCAGAGGGACCGCGTAGCCTGAGACGATCCAGCTTCAAGATGCGTTTCAAGTGAGCAAACAACATCTCGACTTTTTTGCGGTCGCGGCGCGATTGAAGATATTCGGGCGTGCCATGGAGATGCCTGGCCACGCCGCGCGCAGCTTCGTATATGCTTGTGATGACCTTGCGCATGGGTTGACCAGGGCAGCATTTCTGCTTGAGCGCGCACGGCCCACAATCCGCTGTGCTTGCACGATAGATACGCTGGTTGGCTTTGGTGATGCCGCTCCGTTCTTGCCCGAAGCTGCGCCGGTATTGCTGCAAGCGCGTGCCACCCGGACAGGTAAATGTGTTGGAGCCTGTATCGAAGACGAAGTCCGAACGGCTGAAGGTCCCGTCATCGCGTTCGCCCTTATCCCATAGAGGCACATGCGGCTCGATAGCTTTCTCCTCGACCATCCAAGCTACCATCTCGGCTGAGCCGTAAGCCGTATCGCCGATAAGCCGCCTGGGCTTGATGCCGAACCTCTCCTCCACGCGATTGATCATGACCTTGGCAGAAGCGACCTCAGCGCTACGGATCGCAGGTGTCGCCACGACATCCATGATGACCGCGTTCTTCACATCGATCAGGTAATTGGTGGACCAGCCAAAAAAGGGCGGACGGCCAACCGCCGCCGTCAGCCGCGAAGCCGGATCGGAGAGCGAGATTTCTTTCGGTGGCGCGGCATCCTGATCCAGGGCCGCCAGATATTCCCGAACCGGACGGCTCGGGCCCTTGCCGCCGGGGCCATCTGTCCAATCATGATCATCACCGCCTGGGATACTGTTCTGCCGGTTCGCGTCCGCGCGGATGATGCTCCCATCCACGGCGAAGCCCTCTGCGCCTACCAGACCTGCGTCCATGCATGTCTGCACCGTCGTCTCAAACACATGGCGCAAAATATCCGCATCGCGAAAGCGCCCATGCCTATTCTTGGAGAAGGTCGAATGGTCGGGAACGTCACTTTCCAAACCGAGCCTACAGAACCAGCGATAGGCCAAGTTCAGATCGACTTCTTCACACAGCCGCCGCTCCGACCGGATACCATAGCAATAACCGATCAGGAGCATCCGGATCATAAGCTCCGGATCAATCGAAGGGCGCCCGGTATGGCTGTAATGCGGCGCGAGTTGTGTTCGAAGGCTGGAGAGATCGAGGACCGTATCGATCTTGCGCAGAAAGTGATCCGCCGGAACCCGTTTCTCAAGATCAAACCGGTAGAAAAACTGCCCCTGCGATCCAGACCGCTCTCCCATCATCGCCAACCTCATCGACTGAAGCGATGCAGATGGAATCATGCTTCCCAACGATCAACAACAAAGAGTTTTTC
>CAIRSA010000464.1 GCA_903881085.1 uncultured Acidobacteriia bacterium | reverse complement strand
GTGGAATCCCAGGCTTTCCGGAAGGTCGCACCTGCCAAAGGTGGCGCCATCTCGATTCCCGCCAGATTGTCTCCATGACAAGTGGCACAACGCGAAGCATAGACCAGTTCTCCCCGAGCCGCCTGCGCCGCCGTGAAACCGCCGTCGTGAAACGTTCTCTGCGCTCCCGGCTGTGCGTCCGCAGTGAGAATGATTACGAGCGCCATCAGCGAGCCGAGGCAGATCTTGAAGATTTTATTCATGCGTGAGTCCATTCCTTACCTCGATAGTTACCACTTCGCTGCTGAAATCCGAACCGGGCAAAACCATTCGGCCCAGCGCGTACCTTGACATTCTATAGCTTCCCTGGCGCGGCGGGAGAAGTGAAGGGAAAGTGTCCGGGCGGCGGTAGTGCGGATTGGGTGAATGGTGCCAGTGGCGGCGTGTCACGGGACCAGCAAAACACCAACCGCGTTTGCTGGTGCGAAGGGGATTTATCACCAGGAATGGTATGGGTGGGGGCACTTCCCCAAGCTCGTCTCGATGCCATTCTCCGAGTGGCCGACGACTCACCCGAGCGGCAATCTCGCCGCCAGATCAGCGGGTTGGGCGTTACGGGTCAAGTTGACCGACCAAAGTCCAACTTCCAGTCTTCCAGTTGGCGCGCGCAGAGCACACTTGCCGGCACAGCACGGTAGACGGGCGGCATGCAGCATGCCTCCGAAATGCAACTCGGGAATTAGTTGTCACTGCCGCCGCAGACGTTTGCCTCTCCATCAGAATAAGTTTCTTCTTCGCAGTGCATACTGATGAGGCAGTGTGTTTAGATTCCCACTAGGAACTAGGGCATTACAGAAATCCTTATCGTTGCTGATGCATTTATTGCTAGACGGGAAATGTCCTCGGTTGAGACCGGATCGCCAAGTTGGGACTTCGTCTCAACGGCCATGAGCTCGACCGTTCCGGGAACCCGTATCATGTCTCCTCCGGATTCCTCTAAGTACCAGCTATTTTCAGACCGAACTGCGCGGTCGACGAACCAACTACTGGCACCAACAGGTCTATGAAGTACATAGATGTAAGTGTTTGTTGCATTGCTAGCTACGGTTCCCCGGAACAAAAATGGGACACCGGCGCGTGGTCCAGCCTGATTTATAGGAAAGATGAAATTGATTCTATTGTTGGGTGCCGGCTGTCGGCCCAAGACGCGATCGATTGCGCTTTGTGCAGCGGCCTTTTTTGATCGGATCGTTTCCGAGGGTCCTTTGATTATAAAGAGGCCCACCAACAGATTGAGCACAGCTGCGCTAATACCGAGGAATGGAGCACGACGGCTTGTGGTCGCCGAGGGTATGGGACGCCCGAGTATTAGATCCCGACCTGCTGCCATTCTGGGGAGAGCATTTACGATTTGATCTCTCAACATCCGAGCTTCGGGGCGCTTCGGGTGATGTGGGTATCGTTCCAACGCTTCGTCGAGTTCGTAGAGCAACGATCGCAATTCGAATGGTGAGGAAGTTTGGAGAAACGCTCGACGCACTCTGCTGATCAGCCCATCAAACGACTCCGGCTCTAGGCGAGTTCTGCCGAGGAAGGCAGCCCTTGCCCGAAGAGCCTCGCGAAGACGTTCGGGCCAATCGGATTCTGCGAGCCGTACATACTGGTACGCTCGAAACTCGTCTGGGACTTCACAGTCCACAACGACGATTGGGATGAGAAAGATTGTGCCAAGTGGTTTGTCAAGCGACGCCTCTAAGATCTTCTTGAGCTCACGTTGAAAATAGCTTTCTTTGGTTGTCGACGTCGGCGTGAGGCAAACAAGGATGACGTCACTTCTCCGTACGGCCTTGCTGATTTCGCGATTCCAGTCGTGACCTGGAAGAATCTCTGCCACGTCCATCCATGGACGGAATCCCTCCGATTTTAGCCATTCGTAAAGTGTTTCTGCAGCCTCACGGTCTTCGCGCGCGTACGACAGGAAGACCAACAATGGGGCCATTTCGGTCGCAGCTGCTTGCTCCGTAGTCACACGCACTCCAAAAATATTAAGGATACTACGTCCGAGAACAGCTGTTTGGAGGTTCTGTTGCGTCGGCACGCTCGGGCCGTGAGTTTCAACCTGTGCCGTGCAACCCGGAAGTGATCCATCTGGTCGTGTAGTCGTCATCCGGTCGATGGGCCGCTCCCTCTGGATCACGCGCTACTCGGAAACGGCCAGACAGTCCACAGGCGCGTAAGGACCGATTCCTGGCGAGAACAGCCCTTGTCACCACTGATCGCGGCGAGGCACCCGCGGGCGTTCAGCGTCAATAACGGAAGTTGCGAGCTACTTCTTCGCAGGCGTGTAGCCCTGCCAGATGTATTCAAGAGCCTCTGGAAGGGTTTGCCGTTTCGTAGCGCCGTCGGTATGGCCGGCGTTGCGGGCGAAGACAAACTGGTAGTGATAACCCTTCTCCGCAAGCACGCGAGCCATGTTTTCGTTGGCCTGCACCCAGTCGTGCATGCCGTCGCGCACGTAGTAGTTGTCGTGGTCGCCAACTTCCAGCCAGAGGCGCAGCGGCTTGACCGGGCTGTTCGGAATCAGCGTTTCGTGATAGCTCCAGGCACCGTGCGGTGTTTCGGGATTCCAGGGCCACTGGTTGTTGATGTAAGTACCCGAGTAGGTGAGCACGCGATGGTAGAGATCGGGGTGATACCACGCCATTCCCATGGCCGCGGAGCCGCCGGAACTGCCGCCCATGGTGGCGCGGCCGTCGGGGTCCCTGGT
>CAIRSA010000463.1 GCA_903881085.1 uncultured Acidobacteriia bacterium | reverse complement strand
GGAACCACAATCAGAACCTGCCTGTGCGCAGCAATGTGAAGGCTGGCGGAATGAGTGCTAACCACAACCAGGGCGGCCTGCGCGCCAAGACCAGCGTGAAGGCCGGTGGAGTCAAGTACAACCACAACCAAGGCGGTGTGGCGGTCAAGACGAACGTAAAGGCTGGAGGCATCACCAGGAACCACAATCAGAACCTGCCAGTGCGCAGCAATGTGAAGGCTGGCGGAATGAGTGCTAACCACAGCCAGAGCGGCCTGCCCGCCAAGACCAGCGTGAAGGCCGGCGGAGTCCGCTTCAACCACAATCAGAGCGCTGCCCGCTAGTCTGCCACCGCATCTGCTAACCTATTTCCCAAGCAGGATGACTTCTGAGCAGTGGCAGGAAACCTTCGATCTCTTCGACCGTCTGGCGGACCAACCTGAGTCCACCTGGCCGGAGATGCTCTGCGCGGTCGATCCGGAAGTCCGATCGGAAGTTGAGAAGATGCTGGCCGCCGACCAGGAGCGCGGCACGGCCATCGATCATGCCGTCATGGACGGCAAGTCCTCGCTCCCCACACAGTCCATGCCCCATCGCTTCGGCCCGTGGCGCGTCACAGGCCGGCTTGGCGAGGGAGGGATGGGCGCGGTCTTCAGCGCCGTTCGCGACGATGGCTCGTTCGACAAGAGCGTTGCCATCAAAGTTCTCCACCTGGGCGTCGATTCCCCCTCTACGCGCGAACGGTTCCGTCAGGAACGCCGCATCCTGGGAGCACTGGAACACCCCGCGATCGCCCGCCTGATCGATGGCGGCGAATCGGAGGACGGAGTATCCTACATCGTCCTTGAACGAGTGTATGGCGAAAATCTGCTTGACTATTGCGCCCACAACAAACTGAGCCGCGAGGCTCGCTTGCACCTCTTCCTCGATGTGTGCGGGGCCGTCCATCACGCTCACCAGAATCTGGTTGTGCACCGCGACCTGAAGCCAGGCAACATTCTGGTGACCACCGAAGGCCAGGTAAAGCTACTCGATTTCGGTATTGCCAAACTGCTCGACGCCGACGCGGCCCGCACCGCAACCGGCATGCAGGCGCTCACGCCGCAATACGCCAGCCCGGAGCAGGTGGAAGGGGCGGTCATTTCCACCACCTCTGACGTTTACTCGCTTGGCGTGGTGTTGTACGAACTGCTTACCGGCAAGCCGCCCTACCAAATTCCGGCCACGCTTTCGGCGCTCGATATTCACCGCACCGTTTGCGAGACGATTCCCCAGGCGGCACAGCTGTCGGGCGATCTCGACAACATCCTGGCGATGGCCCTGCGCAAGGAGCCGGCGCGGCGGTACCCCAGCGTGCGCGAAATGGCCGAGGACATCGAACGCTCGCTCGAAAGCCGCCCCGTCCGCGCCAGGCCCGACACGCTGTTCTACCGTTCCGGGAAATTTGTCCGTCGTCACCGCTTCAGCCTCGCCGCGGGCGTGGTTCTGGCGCTTTCGCTGCTGGGCGGAGTCATCTCCAGCCAATACCAGGCGCGGCGAGCCGAACGGCGCTTCGGGCAGGTGCGCAAGCTGGCCAGCCGATTCCTGTTCGATTTCGATAATGCCGTGGCGCCGCTCCCCGGCTCCACTAAAGCCCGCGAGCTGGTTGTCTCCACTGCGCTCGAGTATCTGGACAGCCTTTCGGCCGAGGCGCAGGATGACCTCGATCTGCAATCCGAGCTGGCCGCCGCCTATGAAAAAGTTGCCGACGTCCAGGGCAACCCTTCCATGCCCAGTCTTGGCCGAATGGACGAGGCGCTGTCCAGCTACCAGCGCGCACAGCGGCTGTATGAGCATGTTATCCGCGCCCGTCCTAATGACACCAGGGCGTTGCACGGCACGGCGAGCGGACTTATAAAGATGGGAACAATTGAACTGAACTCCTCCCGCGGCCAGGCTGCCGTGGCGCACTTGGCGCAGGCCGCCACGTACGCCGGACGCGCACTCGCGGGCGCTCCGCGCGATCCGGAGCTGTTATTCCTGAACGGCAAGGCGCGCTATGTCAGCGGCGAGGCGCTGCGCGCCGTGCAAGACCCGGTGAAGGCACAGGAGGCGCTGGAGCAAAGTGCTGTTTGGTACGCCAAAGCGAATGAAATCGCGCCGTCGGCTCGGTTTGCGAACGCCTTGGAGATTACGGAGGGGCGTGTGGCTTTAGTGCTGATCGAGCAGGACCGCCCCGCCGACGCGCTGCCACACGCCCTCCGCTCGGTTCAGGGGCGCCGCAAACTGGTGGACCAGAATCCGAACGTGGCTGCCTACCGCCGCGGCCTCGGCATGTCGCTGGTGTACCTGGGAGACGTACATGGTTCGCGGACGTCAGCAAGCCTTGGCAATCTCACTGCGGCGGCGAAGTTCTACCAAGAGGCGATGGAGATCTCAACCGCCCTGGCGGCCGCCGATCCAGCCGACCGCGTAGCCCGCAGCGATGTGTTCTTAGCTACCGTCAAACTGGCATTTGTCACTGTCGACGCTGACCCCTCCGCTGCGCTGCAGCTCTATGATCGAGCGATTGCGGCCTTGGGCAGCAATGCCGCCTCGCGCACAGACCTGACCGCCTACCTCGCCGGCGCTCAGGCCGGACGTGCGCAGGCGCTGATGAAGCTCAACCGCCTGCCGGAAGCGCTCCGCACCATTGACGCCGCGCTGCCGGCTATCGACAAATATCCAAATATCGCCACCATGCGGCCAGTTTACGCCCACATTCTGCATGGCGATATCCATCAACGAATGGGCCGCAGGGCCGATGCCGTGCAAGCCTGGCAGGCGGCTTTGCGCAGCGTACAGGATCCGGAGCATACCGGCGAGGTTTCCCGACGCGGATTGGAAGTCGCCCGTTCGCGCCTGAAATAAGCGTGCCCGCCACTGGCGCGATCTCGTCTTGCCGGAATTTCGCCTGGAGATGGGGCAAGTCGCGACGCAACGCGTGGAAGGGCACGCTTTACCAGAGCCACCGCGAATCCGCGGGTAGAACGTGAATGTGCCTGTAGAACCGCTCCCTCACGGTCGCGGCTCGGTCAGCGGCAGGCATCTTCTCGCCGAGCCG
>CAIRSA010000462.1 GCA_903881085.1 uncultured Acidobacteriia bacterium | reverse complement strand
GGCAAACACGGTGCCTGCACCAGTGATAGAAGTGACGGTAGCAATTTGGGCCATGATGATCTCCGGCTAAAACGATTGGGACTTGGAAAATGCGCGCAGGCATCTTCTCGCCGAGCCGCGACCGTGAGGGAGCGGTTCCTAAATTACAGAATCGAAACGGGGGAACAGATGAGTCCACCGCTGGGTCCAAAATCGTAGGGCTGATTGTCTCCCACTGTCACATCGCCAGGCTGGCGCAGCGCGGCAAGCACCCGGTCGGCAAGGCTGCGATCGAGGTGGCTCAATAATGCAATTTGCCAGGGCCTTGGAGTGCCGGCCAGGGACGCCGTCATGGAATGGACGGAAACCGCGATGGATTGCACCCTCTTTCGCCGCCGCGCCGCCCTTCGTCGTTCGCCGCCCCCAAAGAATATTTGATGGCGGTTCAGAGCAGCTTGAAGTTCACTTCAATGGTGGCCTGCACCGCCACGGGCTTGCCTGCCTTTGTTCCCGGCGTGAAGCGCCACTGACTGACAGCGGTAACAGCATTATCGTCCAGTCCGGCGTCTAGCCCCTTCACTACTTTAATCTGGTCGGCGATCCCCTCCGTTGTCACCACAATCGACAGCACAACAGTCCCGGCGATCTTCGCATCGCGCGCTTCCTGCGTGTACTTCGGCTCAACGTGATGCGAAAGTTTGGGCGGCTTCACGTCGCCGCCAACCTTGTACGGCCCTTCCTGCGCCGAGGCGAGCGGCACGATGATTCCAATACACAGCACTACCGCGGTAATCGCGGCGGCCACGCTCATGCGGCGCCGCGAGCGATTGCCGTCAAGCACGGCGGTAACGCGAGTCTCCAGGTGCGAAGCTTCACCCGCGCATGGCGCCGGTGTATAAGATGGCCGCATCCAGCGTGCAATGTCGATCATATGCTGCGCGTAGTCCGCCGGATTCACTCCGAACTCCAGCACGCGGTCGTCGCAGGCCTGCTCCCGTTCGCGCCGCAATTGCGCGGCCGCCACCCACGCCAGTGGATGAAACCAGAACATGGCGCAGGCCAGTGTGCACAGCACTTCGGCCAGCGGATCGCGCCGCAAAGTGTGGCAGTGTTCATGCAGCACGACGCTGCGCAAAACCGCCGGATCCCAAGCGCGCGCATCGGCTGGGAGCAGGATCTTCGACCATGCCAGCGGCACCGGCACGCTGTCACCGAAGTGCACCGCAATGCCATCTACTTCGCCCGGTTGGGCGGCACGTGTCATGCTTTGTAAGCGCCACAGCCCGGCGCCCAGGCGGACGAGCACGAGCAAGCTTCCAGCCAGCCAGAGATAGCCCCATTGGAACGAAGGCACGGCGGCCGCTGCGGTGGCCGCCGCGCTGGCGTTAATCGTGATCAATGCCTTGGGGAGATTGGTTGACGCCGGCATTACACGATCCAGCAATGGCAGCGCCAGCAGGCTTGCCATTGTCAACAAGAGCGCGAAGTGACGGTACGACGCCGATGCGCGGCGGAGCACAAAGCTCGTCGCGAGTCCGGCGCTAAGAATGAGGGTTGCCTTCCAAATCAGAATCATTTCTTTTCCTTTCGAGCCTGCTCGACGAACTTTTCGAGCTTCTGCAGTGCTTCTTCGCTGACTTTGGCTGAGCCTGCGGGCAAGAATGCCACGACGGCCTTTTCCACGGATCCTTCGAAAAATGTGTCGATCAATTTCTGCATCGCCGAACGCTTGGCGCGGTCTCGCGAAACCGCTGGAGCGTAAATGTACTTGCCGCCTTTTTCTTCGTGGCGGATGTGGCCCTTTTCTTCCAGAATGCGCAGCAGTGCGCGCACGGCTGAATAGCCCGGGCCATCGGGAATCGCAGCCTGCACCTCAGCCGCGGTGGCTTTGCCGTCGCGGTAGAGGATGTCCATGATTTGCCGCTCGCGGCGGCTGAGCTCGTGCTCCATATGCTAAAAATTTAGCATCGATTGCGGGGTGGGTCAAGAGGGAATGCGTGTAAATTAATGGGTATGGCGGGTTATACTTAGGCCATGGCGTTTTTGATTGATGACGCATATCTGCCGGCCATCCTGACAGCGCCTCCGATGAGCGATGAGGAGTTTGTCTCCTTCTGCGCAGGCTATCCGGACTACTTCTTCGAGATGAACGCGGATGGGGATCTGATTGTAATGCCTCCCCACTTCTCTTGGATGGGCGTAAGAAACTCGACTATCAACGCTGCACTCGCAACCTGGGCAAGATGCGACCTTCGTGGCATTACCTGCGACTCCTCAAGTGGGTTTGTCCTACCCAATGGCGCCCGGCGATCGCCAGATTGCTCCTGGACATTGAAAAGCAGAGTGGCAGCGCTGGACCCGGTGTCCCGGAAAACGTTCTGGCGGCTCTGCCCGGATTTTGTCATCGAACTTCGATCCTCTTGGGATCGTCTTCGAGTGCTGAAAGAAAAAATGGAAGAGTATATCTCCAACGGCGCCCAACTCGGCTGGCTGATTGACCCTGATGCGCATTCGGTTATGATCTATCGCGCCGACCGTTCAGTAGAAACTTGCCACGACATCGAATCGCTCGCCGGCGAAGGGCCTGTTGCCGGTTTCGTACTTGACCTCACCCCAATTTGGAATCCGTTTGCTGATTAGCTGCTGAGAAAGAAGCAGGATACACTATGGACGACACGATCGAACCGCTTGACGAAACAACGGATGTAGCTATTGATTCCTTTCCCATAGGCACGCGCATCACGTTTCCGCTTGTCCGCATGCCACTCGGCAGGAAACTAAATCTGGAGAACTTTGACTTCGACGACCTGCTCGCTTGAGCCAACCGTTCCGGCCCGTCCGCAGCTGCATCTGCTAACCTCGTATTTGATGATGGACGAGCAGGAATTCCGCACCCAATCCGATCTGGCACTCACCGCGCTCTACAACGCGCTGGCCGCCGCATCCGACGACCACGACTTCGACCCCGATATGAACAACGGCGCCCTGGCCATTGAATTCGATGACCCGCCGGCAAAATTCGTCATCAGCCCTAATACTCCGGTGCGCCAGATCTGGGTCTCCGCCCATTCTCGCAGCTTCAAGCTCGATTGGGACGCCGTGCGAGGCCTGTTCGCCATGCCTCTCACCGGCCAGACGCTGAAGGAACTGATCGAAGACCACATCGAACAGCAAATCGGCGAGAAAATCAAGCTGTAGGCGGCCATGGCGGGCGTCTACATCTCCTATCCCTTTTGCGCGCAGAAGTGCACCTACTGTAATTTCGCATCCGGCGTTTTTGCCCACGGTACTGAAGTCGAGTACCTCGCGGCGCTGGCTGCAGAAATCAAAGCCGCGGCGTTCCCCTGGTCGCCCGAAACCGTCTACATCGGCGGCGGAACCCCCAGCCTGTTGATGCCTGAGCAGCTCGAAACCATGCTCGCCCCCGTGCCCGGTTGGCCGTGGAAAGAAGCGACCATGGAGGCCGCTCCTGGCACCATCACCGCTGAAAAAGCGGCAGCGTGGCGCAATGCCGGCATCAACAGGGTCAGCCTCGGCGTGCAGTCGTTCGTTCAGCCTGAAATCGCCCGTACCGGCCGCAAACACACTGCGGAAATCGTCGAGGCCGAGGTAAAGCTGCTTGGCAACGCCGGCATCGGCAGCGTCAATATCGACCTGATAGCCGGTCTGGCCGGACAAACCCGCGAAAGCTGGCGCGAATCGCTCGATTGGATCGGCCGCCTGCGCCCGGCGCACGTCTCCGTCTACATGCTGGAAGTCGACGAAGACAGCCGACTCGGTTCGGAAATCCTGCTCGGCGGCAAACGCTACGGCGCCTCCGACATCCCCAGCGACGAGCTGATTGTGGAGTTCTACGAACAGGCCCGCGAATACCTTGCCGCCCTCGGCATTGAGCAATACGAGATCTCAAACTTCGCGCGCGAAGGCGAAGAGTCTCTGCACAATTTGAAATACTGGGTGCTCGAACCCTACTTCGGCTTCGGTGCGGACGCCCACTCGTTCGATGGCCGCTGGCGCTGGCAAAATGTCGAATCCCCCGGAGATTACATGCAGCGCGCGCGCGACGGCCAGGCCATAATGGAAGACCGGGTAGAGGCCAATCTGCTTCAGGAGCGATTTTTCGTCGGACTGCGCCTGACGCGCGGCATCGTCCCCGCCTCTGCCGACCGCGCCCACTACGAACCGCAAATCCGCTCCGCCATCGAACGCGGCCTGCTGGAAGAACACGGTCAGCTGTTGCGCCTCACCGCCCGTGGCGTGCTATTTTCAAACGAAGTATTCGGAGAGTTTTTATGATCGATCTACGCAGCGATACCGTTACCAAGCCCACGCCGGAAATGCGCCGGGCCATGATGGATGCCGAAGTCGGCGACGACGTTTACGGCGAAGACCCCACCGTCAATCGCCTGGGGATGCGCGCCGCGCAGATCATGGGCAAGGAAGCAGCGCTGTTTGTCCCCACGGGCACCATGGGCAACACCATCGGCGTGAAACTTCACACCGAGCACGGGCAAGAAGTGATCTGCGAATCGCGCTGCCACATTCAGAACTACGAGCTTTCGATGGTCGCATGGTTTGCCGGCTGCCTCACGCGCTCCATCGTTGGCGAAGACGGCATCCTCAGCTGGGAAGCGATCCGCAAGGAAGTCCGGATGCTCAGTCCACACTGCGCGCCTACCGGTCTGATCGAAGTCGAAAACACTGCGAACCTCGCCGGCGGTACCGTTTACCCGCTGGAAACATTGGCCGAAATCTACCACGGCGCGCAGTCGCTGGGCCTAGGCGTCCACATGGACGGCGCGCGCATCTTCAACGCCGCGACCGCGCTGGATGTTCCCGTCAACCGCATCGCCGCTTATGCCGACACGGTGATGTTCTGTCTTTCGAAAGGGCTTGGCGCGCCCACTGGGTCCATGTTGGTAGGCCCTCGTGAGTTGATGGATAAAGGCCGCCTGCTGCGCAAGCGCCTTGGGGGCGGCATGCGCCAGGCGGGCGTGCTGGCCGCTGCCGGGTTGATCTCGCTGGAGCAGATGCCTGCCCGCCTTGGGGAAGATCACGCCAACGCGAAGCTGCTGGCGAGAGGGCTTACGTCTATTGATGGCATCACCGTCGACGAATCGAAGGTGCACACCAACATTCTGATCATCGACGTCAGCGCAACCGGCATCGCGCCCGCCGAAATCAGCTCCCGTGCCAAGAACAACGGACTGTTATTCAATGCCGTCGGGCCGAAGCACATGCGCCTCGTCACACACTACGACGCCAGCCACGCGCAATGCGAAGAAGCTATCGAAATCATACGGCGTGCAGTTCGTCGTGCGGACAATTAACCAGCAGCAGCGTGCAACCTTTATCAGAAGTCATCACGCGGTGATCGGTGTCGGCGTGCGCGCACACGTAGTCGCCCGCATGGACCACCAGTTCATCCATCCGCACTGAGCCTTCGATCACATAACATTGCTCGTCCATCTGGTGATGGTGGCCCGGATACACCGCTCCGGCTGACATCCGCACCAGCTGCGTTACCAGGTTCGCCTGCTTGTCATGGTGTAACAGCTTGAACTGAATCCCCGCAATGCCCGACTCCCGCCACTTCTTGCCGCACCCGCGAAGAATATCCATTCCTGGAACTACTTCCGGCGCAGGTTGGATTCTGGCCATTAGCTTTGCTTTTACAGACGGGCTAGGGACGGTCTCCGGAAGTGCGAGTGCGGTTTCGGCGGCGGTGTCGCGGAAGGATAGGATCTCAGCCGCCAGTTCGGAATCTCCCACTTCAAGCATGCGGTCGACCTCGGCAGTTTCTCCGGCCGAGAGCGCACCGACGGCATACAACAGTGCCAGGTCGACTCGTTCTTCTTGGTTCATCAATTTAATCCCCCGGCACCTGCGGCGCTACCGCCCAAGTGGCCCCGTAATCGTAACATCCCTAGCCTGATCCGCGTCTTCACCGTGCCCAGTGGCAGCCCCAGCCGGGCGGAAATCTCGTGATGACTCAGATCCTCAAAATAGGCGAGGCTGATTGCATTTCTCTGTTCGGCTGGCAACATGGCCAGTGCCGATTGAACACTTCTGCGTTGCTGGTTCAACAGGCTTGCCTGCTCCGGCGTCCTGCTCTGCTCTGCCAGCTCAAACCCATCTTTGATCGATTCCTGCCGCTGCGCACGCGGAGCGACCGTCCTCAACTTGTCGATAGCCCTGCTTCGGGCCATCGTCACCAGCCATGCGGTGACACTGCCCCGGGCTGCGTCGAAAACACTTGCACTTCGCCAGGCCTGGGTAAATACGTCCAGGGTCACTTCGTCGGCGTCTGCCTGATCGGCCAAAAAACGCATCGCCACTGAATGCACCAGACGACACGATTCGTCGTACAGTGCAGCGAACGCCTGATCGTCGCCTCCAGCCGCTTTTTCCAAATAGAGCCTCCAGGCCGCCTCATGCGCGCGGCCTTGGCCCCTATCCGTAACTACGCTGGAAGGTGTGGAGATGGATTCATCCATGCAAAATTTACTTTATCAGTTTTACTTCTTATGTGCAGTAACGGTGACTTCAATGTGCGCCGCTGCCGCCGCCAGCTTGGTAACCCCTACCGTCGTCCGCGCGGGCTTCGGATCTTTGAAATAAGTAATATAGACGGCATTCATGCGTGCGAAGAGGTCCATGTCTGTCAAATAAACCTGGACGCTGACGGCATCGTTGAAGGTGAAGCCCGCTTCCTTCAAAATAATCCCGATGTTGTCCATGCACAGCTTGACCTCGTCTTCAAATTTTTCCGGCACTTTGCCGGTTTTGAGGTCAGAGCCGATCTGTCCCGCTACATAGAGGGTTCCATCGGCAAGGATGGCGGGTGAAAACGGGCGCCCGGTGGCAAACTCCTTAGGTTGAATGGACTTATTCTGGCCATAGGCCGGTAAGGTCATGGCCAGCACCGCGGTTGCAAGCAAATGTTTATAGGTCATAAAGATATGCTACCTGTACCAGATGTCCGTACGCTAGTACCACTAAGAATAGTTACCTAATTACCATTGTTTGAACACCTGAGGTATCGCATGATTGTAATGTAATTGAATGCCAGTCCTGGAGGTTGAAATTGATTCTAGATAAAGGAAAGTCAGACAGGCGCGTCGCTGACCGGTTTCCGATCGAGCGCGAAGTGCGCTACAAAGTTCTCAACAAGAAGAACGCTGACGAAGCTGGCAATGGCAGAACCGTTAACATGAGCAGCAACGGAGTCCTGTTTACCACCGAGCATATGTTGTTGCCGGGAAAGAGAATGGAGCTCGCAATCAGTTGGCCTGCGCAACTCAACAATAAGACACCATTAAAACTGGTAGCCCGTGGCAGAGTGGTCCGCTTCGACGAAGGCACAGCCGCCATGGAAATTCAGCAGTATGAATTCCGCACATCGGCTTCGCAGAGTTTAATGGCCCAGTAGGCTGGGAACTCCTTTTCCGATACTCCCTGAGGCGGCGCACCAACGCCGCCCTTTTTTTGTCCATTCACTCAAATACACAAAACGCCTGCCCTCGCCGTACAGCCTCCGCCCCGGCCTCATCCCCTTTAGCCCGCAAAGCGATCTGCAAGTTCGTCCCCGCTTCAGCCAGGCATGGGTTTCGCTTCAGCGCCTCACGCCACAGCCTGATCGCTGCATCTAACGCTCCGCCCGACCCATACAACCGCCCCAGATTCACCAGCGCAACAACAGCTCCCGGGTCATTTCTCAAAGCTCCCCGGTACAGCGCCACGGCCTGCTCCGGTTTGCCCGCCCGCTCCTGCAAATCACCCAACCTCGTCTGTACTTCGGCATCCTGTGTGGCCGAGGATAGCAACCGGATCGCTTCCGCCTGCTGATGCCTATCGCCAGTCCGCACGCCCGCTTCAGCATAAGCCAGACCTAATTCCCGATCCCCCGCGTCTGCCGCCGACCACCCACGCAACTTCCACTTCCCCGCGACGTCCTGGAGGCCCACGCGCGAAGCCGCCGTCCGCGGAATGCTGTGGTCGGTGAACACCCCGTGTCCGCCCGCGTCCGAGGCCTTGTCCTTGGGCATATGGCAGCCAGCGCAATCGGGGCCGCGAGCGCATGTCGACGCCTGATGGCAGTTCAGGCATTTCGCACGAAACCACGCCACTTTTTCTGCCGGCGCCGGCACCGCGTGCGCATCATGGCATGACCCGCACCACATCTTGTTTCCCGCCGCGCGCTTGCATGCGCTCGCCGCCAGCTTTTCCACGTGGCTGTTGACTTGAAATCCGCCCTGTTCCACCGGCACAAGGTGGGCTACAAAATCGGTCAATAAATCACCAGGACGATAATCGACCATCCGCCGTCCGGCGCGCACCACGCGCGACTGGCCGGTCAAATGGCACTGCGCGCAAACCCCGTCACGCCGCTCCGGTGCAAGCTTGGCCGGATTCACCATCTTCCCTTCGCCCGCTATGTGCAGCGACCCCGGGCCATGGCATCGCTCGCAACCGATGCCATCCTGCGTAAACACGGGCTCTGCGTAGGCGTTTAATGTCCCCTCGCGCCACCGCGTCTGGCTCGCATGGCAGAACAGGCAGGAAGGCTCAATCGGCCTGCTCCAGCGCGATGCAGTATCGCTTGCATAGCCTGGCGACACATCCCACACCCCGGTCTGGGAATACCACGTCACCGGTGCTTCAAACAGGAAGCCATCGCGCACAAATCCAAAGCTGCGTCCGGCCACGCCTGACCCAAAGTAATAACGAAGCTGCCGCTGTTCACTGTGCTTGCCCTTGGAAAGGGTCACCAAACCCTTCGCATCGATGGCATACGAAACCTTCGACGCCGCATGCCGAAACGCCCCAGTCCTCAGTGCAGGTAACTCCCGCCCGCTGCTCAGCGCCATCGGCGAAGTGCTGTAACGCTGGTAAATTTCCGCATGGCATTCAGAGCAAGCCTGGTTGCCAACATACAAAGCGGGAATGGCGAAAAGCAGTAGCATAATCTCGGCCAAACACTACTCTATCAATCGTGGGGCAGGTTGGTAACCTGCTCACCGAGTGGCACTCGGCCCTGTACCATTCCGCCTAAGCGCTTCGCCCGTCGCAAACGCGCCTGAAATCTTTGATATATAATGACACTACCCCAGGGTAATCACGTTCCAAGTTTCGACCGGAGGATAGTCCATGAAGACCAGGCTACTACTAGCCGCATTATTTTTACCGCTCGCGCTATTGGCCCAAACCAATCGCGGAGCGATCACAGGCACGGTTTCCGACTCAGCCGGCGCGCTGATTCCGGCAGCCAAAGTGGCGATCACCAACATTGAAACCGGTTCGAGGTTCGACACCGTAACCACCGGCACGGGCAACTACTCACTGCTCCAACTCCCCGTCGGCACCTACTCGCTCGACGTTGAGCAGCCCGGCTTCCGCAAATACGAACAGACCAACATCCAGGTTCAGGTCGCCGTCACCACGCGCGTTGACGTCTCGCTCAAGGTCGGCTCTTCCAGCGAATCGGTCACCGTCACCGCCGAATCCACGCTGCTGAAAAGCGAAAGCGCCGAACAGTCCATGACCATCACCGGCCAGCAGATCGCCGAGCTGCCCATCAACTTCGGTATCGGCGCGGGCGCCGTGCGCAACCCGCTCTCGTTCATCCAAATGACCCCCGGCGCCTATTTCAACGGTTGGAACAATATCTCCATCAACGGCGGCGCGGTCAATTTCAAAATCGTTTTCGAAGGCCAGCAGGCTGACGATCCCTACTCCACACAGGTCTCCGACGAAGTCCAACCTTCCGTTGAAGCGATCGAACAGTTCACCCTGCAGACCTCAAACTTCTCTGCCGAATTCGGCGGCGTCGGTGGCGGCGGTATCTACAACTTCACCTCGAAAAGCGGCACCAACACCTACCACGGCAGCGGCTACAGCTACATCGAAAACACCTTCCTCAACGCAGGTATCCCGTTCACTAACGACGGCACCGGCAAACACGTGAAGGTAGTGAAGCACCTTGCCGACTACGGCGGCACCATCGGCGGACCGGTGCTGATTCCGCGCCTCTACAACGGCAAGAACAAGACCTTCTTCTTCTTTAACCTGGAACGCTACCGCGACCGTGAAGCCCTCTATGCCGGCATCACGACGGTACCAACCCAGGCCTATCTCACTGGCGACCTCTCCAACAACCTGCTGGTGACCGCGAACCGCAACATCGGCACTGACTTCGCCGGCCGCGCCATCATCCAGAACGCCATCTATGATCCGGCGACATCTGTCACCGACTCTACTGGACGCCGCGTGCTGAATATTTTCCCCAACAACATCATTCCGCAGAGCCGCATTGATCCTGTTTCGCAAAAGATCATGGCGCTCTTCCCCAAGCCCAACATAGGCAATAATCTCGCGGTAAACAATTTCGCTCAATCCGGTGCATTCTACAAGCTGCAGCAGATTCCTTCCATCAAGATCGATCACAACATCGGCAACGACCTGAAGCTCTCCGCCTACTACGCCACTCAGAGCACCACCAAGTCCAACGGCGTTGACGGCCTGCCTGACGTGCTCTCCACCGTGCGCATTCAGTACATCCAGAGCGCCATGGCCCGCGGCAACGTCGACTACACCATCGCCCCCACGCTGCTCTTCCACTTCAGCACCGGCTTCCAGGTGCATAAGAATCCCGATACCGTCCCGCCCGTCAGCGCCAATTACGACAACACCAAACTCGGCATCGTTGGGTCCCCCGGCGACGGCTTCCCGCGCTTCGGCGCGTTGGGTGACAACGTCTACGGAGGCATGGCCGTCGGCTTCGGCCCCGGCAGCCGCAACCTGTTTATCGGGCGCCGCCTCTCCGGCAGCCCCTCGCTCAGCTACATCCGCGGCAACCACACCATCAAATTCGGCGCCGAATGGAAGTACGAATCCACCAACTCCTCCTCCAAAACCAACCTCTCGCCGGCCTATGGCTTCAGCGGCTCGGAAACCTCGCAGCCTCTTTATGGCCAGGTGCTCCCCAGCGGAACCGGCATCGGCAGCACTTGGGCCAGCTTCCTGCTCGGCCAGTATGACAGCGTCTCTGCCGGCAACGGACAGGCGCTGTTCTATCAGCGCACGGCATGGGGTTTGTTTCTTCAGGACACCTGGAAGGTTACTCGCAAACTCACCTTGGATTACGGCATTCGCTGGGACTGGCAGCAGCCGCTTAAGGAACTGCATGACCGCATGATCAGCTTCAGCCCCACTACGCCGAATCTCACGGCCAATGGTCTGCTGGGCGCAGTCATCTATGCCGGCAACGGTGCAGGTCGCTGCAACTGCCAGTTCGCACCGTCTTACCCCTACGCCATCGCGCCGCGCGTTGGCGTTGCCTATCAGTTGAATCCCAAGACCGTCATCCGTGGCGGCGTTGGTGTTAGCTACGCACCGCTCGCTGCGCTGCTCACCGATCCATCGGCCTCCGGCACCGGCTTCAATACGGTGACCATTCCTTCGCCGGGCAACGGTGTGGCAGCGGGCATTATGTCCAAGCCGCTCCTCTTCGATCAAAAGGCGCTCTTCGGCGCATCGTATGATCCAGGCCTCAACGTAGTCGCCGGCGGCGGCATCCAGGGCGCACCGGCACTGGTCGATCACAACATGGGCCGCCCGTCGCGCGTGTTCCAGTGGAACATCTCTTTACAGCGCGAAATCTTCCGCGACCTCACGGTGGAAGCCGCCTACGTGGGCAACCGCGGCGTGTGGATTCCCAACGGCAGCGGTCAGGGCTTCTCCAGCCCCAGCGTTGGCAATCTCGTCAATTACGATGCAGTCAGCCCGGCAGTCCTCAAGGCCCGCGGCCTCGGCGATCTGACCGATGCCAATACACGCAATCTGCTCAGCTCAACCATCACCAGCGCTGCCGCGGTCGCTGCGGGCTTCAAAAAGCCCTACGCCAACTTCCCCGATGGCGGCTCAGTGCTGCAAAGCCTGCGCCCGTTCCCGCAGTACAGCGGCATCGGCCAGTTCCAGGCCACACTCGGCAAGTCGTGGTATGACTCGCTGCAGATGAAGGTCGTCAAGCGCCTCTCGCAAGGCCTCACCGCAACCATGGCCTACACGTTCAGCAAGGCGCTCGATTCCACGACGAATGCCGGCAGTATCTACGACTACAGCACCTTCAAGGGTCTGTCGCCCAACTACTATCCGAACATCGTCAGCGTGAGCGTCGATTACACCGTGCCCGCAATCGGGATCGCCAAGCACAACCGCATCGCCAAAGGGTTCCTCTCCGATTGGCGCATTACCAGCATCGCTACCGATCAGAGCGGCCAGCTCCTGGCAACGCCAGGTTCCAGCAACTCCATCGGCAGCTATGTCTCCACCGGCTTCACACGCATGGTGCGCGTCCCCGGCCAGTCTCTGTACCTGAAAGACATCAACTGCAAATGCATCGATCCCACGCAGGAAACTGTCTTGAACCCTGCCGCCTGGCAGAACCAGAACCCTGGCGTTCCTGGCAGCAACGTGGCTTACTACAGTGATTTCCGCGCCCAGCGCCGGCCCGTAATCTCAGCCGGTCTCGGCAAGGTCTTCATGCTCCGCGAAGGCGTGGCCTTCAGCGTCCGTGCCGAATTCTTCAATGTGTTCAACATGCAGGAATCCCTCGGCAACCCCAGCACCGGCAGTCCGCAAAATCCTGTGACCCGTTCCAACGGGAACCTCACCGGAGGCTTCGGCTACCTCAACTACACCGGCATCGCGGGCAACAGCGTCAGCTCTTCGCTGCCCACTCCGCGCACCGGCCAAATCGTCGGCCGCATCCAGTTCTAGCTCCGTGGGTAGGACAGCCGATTCGCCTGTCCACAACCTAACCACAAAGAAAAGGGGACGGGAAACCGTCCCCTTTTCTTTGCCCAATGCCGCACAAAACCGTCACTCTACTACCTCAAGATATAATGGGTTATTAATCCCGGTCATCATGATGACTATTTCGCCAGCTCCGGTAATTCTTATAGCACTCTTAGCGGCCTTCACCGCCCAAGCCCAAATCCGCTTCGAAGAAGTTGCCCAGAAATCCAACCTCCGCTTCACGCTCCGCAATGGCGCCACCGGACAATTCCATCAGGTCGAACTCACCGCCGGGGGCGTCGCCACGCTCGACTACAATAACGACGGCTGCACGGACATTTTCTTCACCAACGGCGCCGCCCTCCCCAGCCTGCGCAAAACCGGCCCTGAATTTCACAACCGCCTGTTCCGCAATAATTGCGACATGACGTTCACCGATGTCACCGCTGAAGCAGGCCTCGCAGGCGAAGGCTATTCCATCGCCGCCGCCATCGGCGACTTCGATAACGATGGCCTGCCCGATATCTTCGTCGCCGGAGTCAAGCACAACACCCTCTACCGCAACCTCGGCAACGGCCGCTTTGCCGACGTCACCGTCAAAGCTGGCCTTGCCGGAAAAGAGTGGGCCGTCTCCGCCGGTTGGGTGGATTACGATAACGACGGCTATCTCGACCTCTTCGTCTCCAACTACGTCGTCTGGGACCCCGCCACCGCCCCCAGTTGCGGCACGCCGCAGCAGAAATTCTACTGCCACCCGAAGTCCTACCCCGGCCTCGCCAACCAGCTCTTCCACAATAATCACGACGGCACGTTCACTGACGTTTCCAAACAATCCGGTATCGCCCGCCACATCGGCAAGGGCATGGGCGTGGCGGTCGCCGACGTTGACGGCGACGGCTTCACCGACATCTTTGTCGCCAACGACTCCGTCCGCAACTTCCTCTTTCGCAACCAGGGCAACGGCACGTTTGAAGAGATCGGCCTCGAAGCCGGGGTCGCGCTGCGCGAAGACGGTTTCGCCATCGCGGGCATGGGAGCCGACCTGCGCGACTTCGATAACGACGGCAAGCCCGACCTGGTCGTCTCCGGCATCCTCAACGATTCGTTTTTACTTTTCCGCAATCAGGGAGGCCAACCTGGCTTCGAAGACTACGCCCAGCGTAGTGGCCTGTTGATGGGCACGCGCCAGTTCACCGGTTGGAGCCTAGGCATGTACGATTTTGACAACGACGGTTGGAAAGATATTTTCTTCGCCCTGTCACATCTTTCGCAGCTCGACCGCTACCTTGGCCGCGACTCGGCTCTGCCCAACCGCGTCTTCCGCAACCGCGAAGGCAAGCGCTTCGAAGACGTCTCCGCCGCCGCGGGCCGCGATTTCCAGCTGCCCGCGATGCATCGCGGCGTGGCCTTCGCCGACTTCGATAATGATGGCCGCCTCGACGCTGTGGTAACTGTAATCAATGGTCCCGTCAAGCTCTACCGCAACGTCACGCCCGGCGGCGCGCACTGGCTCGCGCTACGCCTGCAGGGCCGTCGCGCAAACCGAATGGGCCTCGGCGCAACTGTCCACGTGCACCTCGCTGATGGCCGCGATTTGTACAACCTCGCCACCACCGCCGTGGGCTACGCCAGTTCCAGCGAGGCGCTGGTCCGCTTCGGCCTCGGAGCAAGCCGCGAAGCAGAGAGCATCGAAGTCAAATGGCCCGGCGGCCTCACGCAGCGCCTAAACAACGTGAAAGCCGGCCGCATCATCGATATCATCGAAGAGGTGACCCCTTGATCACCCTTCTTGCCCTCTTTTTGTATGCCGCCTCCCCGGGCCAACAAGCCTACGAAAAAGCCAATCAACTGCTCGTGGCCCAAAGAATCCCCGAAGCCTTCGCCGCAGTCGACGAGGCCCTCCGCCTCGATCCCAAGCTCGTCCCAGCCCTCACCCTAAAAGCCAAACTAGCCATGGCCACTTACCGCCTCGATATCGCCCACGAATGCCTTGAAAAGGCCCTCGCCATCGAGCCGCGCGCGCCGTACGCCAACTTCCTCTATGGCCTGGAGGCCTACCTCGGCAACGATCTGCAAGCAGCACTCCCCCGCTTCAAAAAAGCCCGCCAACTCAACCCGAAAGACGCCCGCGCCGCACTCTATCTCGGCCTCACTGTGGAAAGCCTCGGCGATACCACGCAGGCCCTTGCGCTCTATCAGGAATCCGTCCGCCTCGACCGCACCGCCGAATCCCTGCTGCCCGGAGCCCGCCTGCTCCACCTGCTGGGACGCTTCGACGAGTCAGAAAAATGGCTCCGCCAGGCCGCACAACTTGCCCCGAAATCGAGAGACGTTCACTTCGAACTGGCCCGGCTGCTGTTGAAGAAAGGCGACCCCGCACAAGCTGCGCAGGAAGGCGAAACCGCCCTGCAACTCTCCGAAGGCGTCGTTACCGATCCAGCCATCCACTACCTGCTGATCCGCGCCTACCGCGAAAGCAACCAACCTGAAAAAGCCACGCTTCACGCAGAAACTATCAAAGCCCAGGACACCACCGCATCGCAAAAACAGTAGTGCCTCCCGGTCAAGGGTAAATCTTTACCCTTCCATTCCCTGAGATTCTGTAGTAACGTTGAGTCAACTTCTGGTGAAAGGAGAACATTATGTTCCCTAGAACGAACAGAGTTTGGATGTTGTGCGGGGTAGTTTTACTGGGTACTTGCACGGCGCTGTCAGCGGACTTTGCTGCCGATGCGAATGCCCTAAACAAAAAGGATTATCGCGCCGCTTACCTCGAATGGAAAGCAGCTGCGGACAAGGGCCAGTCCATAGCCCAATACAATCTGGGCATTTTGTACCTGAAAGGCATGGGTGTAGCCAAGGATCCAGCGGAAGCCTTCCGCCTCTTCCGTCTTGCCGCAGAGCAAGGCGTGGCTGATGCCCAGTTCCAAGTCGGCCGCATGCGTGAAAAAGGGGTAGGCGTCCCGCAGGATTACGTCGAAGCCCAAGTCTGGTACGAACTCGCTGCGAAGCGCGGTGACCCGGCAGCCGAATCCGCCCTTGGTTCGCTCTTCGAGCAGGGCCACGGAGTGCAGCAGGACATTGCCCGCGCCATCCACTGGTATAAACTGGCAGCCGAACAGGGCCAGGCCAACGCCCAATACCATCTGGGTGTTCTTACGGAGAAGGGCACCGGCCTCGCGGTCGATCCCGCTCAGGCGGTCAAGCTCTACACGCTGGCTGCGCAACAGGGCTACGCCCCTGCGCAAACGCGTCTCGGTTCCTGCTACGCCAACGGAAAAGGCGTGGAGAAAGATCTCTCCAAAGCTTACTTCTGGACGACGCTGGCCTTGAAAAAAGAGAATAAGGACGCGGAAAAGCAACGCCAGAGACTGGCCGCCAAGCTATCTCCAGAGGAGATCGCCAAAGCAGAGGCGACAGCCGCCGCGTGGAAGCCCAAACCCGCCCCAGTCCGATGAATAGACGTAGGGCAGAATGGCATTCTGCGGCCGAATGGTATTCGGCCAGCCAAACTAACTGCTTAAACGCAAGGGAATCTGCATTGCATCGTGGCGCGGACACTCATGTCCGCCGCGTCCCGACTCTTCGGGACGCTTGGTGTTCAGCGCCAAATCAGGCCTCGACACGAGTGTCGAGGCGGCAAGCAGGAGTGCTTGCGCCACGAAGGTGCAATGTTTTCAGGGGTAGGACCGGCGATCCGCCGGTCCAAACCAGTCCCCTCGAAATCACCCTGCCGCCTAATCAGAACACAAACCGGCCCACCAACTGCACCATGCGCGAGCGGTTGGCCATCGCTGTAACCGTGCCAAACGCCGAGTTCGTCGCAGTCGTATTGGCCGCCGCAAACGCCGCCCGATTGACAACGTTGAACGCCTCTACACGCAATTGGAAGAAGCGGCGCTCACCAAAATTGATGCGCTTCAGCAACGACGCGTCCATGTTGTTGATGCCATCCGTGCGCACGTTGGGGAATGTAGTTGAGAACGTGCGAATGTGGTACTGGAACTGGTCAGCCGACTTGGTGTTGAATCGCGTAGTATCAAACGCCTGATCGATATTGCGCGGATTGCCGTTGAGCGCGCCGCCGAGATACAGATAATCGCCGGGGTTGTTGGTGCTGCCATTCAACCACGTGAGCGGGCCGCCAACCTGGAAGTTGAAAGTGCTGGTTACCTGCCAGCCGCCGAAGATCCGATCCATCAGAGTCGACTGTAGATTGAACGGGCGGCCACGGCCGACGGGCAGTTCATACATGGCGGCGAGGGCAAGACGCGTGGGCCGGAAGAACGGGGAGATGCGCGATTCAGGGCCGGGGTCAGTGTCGTTCAGCCAGGATGTGCGATCGCTCATCTTCGACTGCATGAAGTTGCCCATGACCGAGAAGCCACGAGTCATGCGCCGCTGCACACGCAGGTTGAAGCTGTTGTACTTGGAGCTGCCGATGGAGTTGTCGTTCATCACAACGCCGGAGCTGCCAGGGCTCGATGCACCGGTAGCGAACTGCGGATAGCGCGAGAGCAACTGCGCCACGTTAATCGTAGTGCTGGAGGCGATGCTGGTCGGCAGGCCGAGGAACGGATTGGGAGTCGAGGCGGAAAGCTGGTTGATTACGGTTTGATCGCGCAAGGGCTGAGTGCTCAGGTACTGCCGCGGCACACCGTTGAACTGCGTGTAGGTGATGGGCAGATGCAGGCTGTGGTTGCCGATATAGGCCACTTCAATCACCGTGTTGCTGGAGAGCTGATACTGCAGGCTGAGGTTCCAGCGCACGGAATAGGGGCTCTTCATCTCGGGGTTCATGAAGTTCACGCTCTGGCCGGCGAAGGTGCCGAGTCCGGCGATGGGGCCGGCTGGCTGCTGGATCGCTCCGCCAGGGAACGGATCGTTTAGCCGCGAGGCGGGCGAGAGGTAGTTGTTGTTGGTAACCACCATCTGCGTGGTCTGGCTGAAGCCGGTCTGCAGGCTGAGCGGATTGGTGGAGTAGGAGCCGGTGGGCTGCAAGGTAGAGATGGTGATGGGCTGTACGAACAATGCGAAACCACTGCGAATGGCGAGCTTGGAATGGAAACGGTCAGGCGTCCAGGCCAGGCCGATGCGCGGGCTGAACAGGTGCGAAGTGTTTTCGTAGATGGCGCTGTTCGATGGGCTGGCAAAAGTCAGGCCACCACGAACGTTGAACGCCGAAGCGGGAAGCAACGCGTTGGGGGCTTTGGCATAAGCGGCCTGGGCGGCAGCTGCTAGCGGGCTGGTGGTGTCAAAGGCGAAGCCGTTGACTGCGCGTCCCCACTTTTCGTGATAAGGGAAGTCGTGGTCAAACCGCAGGCCCAGATTCAGCGTGACGTTGTGGGCGATGCGCCAATCGTCCTGCGCAAAGGCTGAGGCGTAGTAGGCATAGAACATTGCGGACGAGTTGATGTCATAGGTGCCGCTGGTGGGCAGCCCAAGCAAAAACTGGGCGAAATCCTGGCCCATGGTGACGGTGCTGGATGCCGATGAACTGGCGCGGACCCAATTGTTGGCGCTGAACGAGAAGTTTCCGGTAGAGTTGCCGATCGCTCCATAGTTTAAGCGATACTGCCGGGCATCGCTGCCGAATTTGAAGTTGTGCTGCCCGCGTACGGCTGACCAGCTGCCGTACAACTGCAGCGACTGCGACGGGAGCTTGTTGGCGCCGCTGCCGTAGCCCAGTGTCTGGAAGCCGGTGCTCGACGAATTAAAAGTGATGGTAGGCATCTGCACGTACTGCGAGTTGGTGGTGAGGTAAGACGGGTAGCCAAGCGATGTGGGTGTGATGCCTGCACTGGGCGAGGAGTGGTCCTCAAACATGCGCGTGAAGTTGAGCCGCATGTTCACCACGTTGGTGGCGTTGAGCATATAGACGTGGTCAACGCTGGAGCCCCAATTCGCGCGGCTCAGCAAGGAACCGGTGGCCGTGTTGCCATAATAGTCGTTCTTCGACTGTGAATAGTCGGTGTGGCGGATGTTGAAATAGGTGCGGTTCCTGGGGTTGATGTTGTAGTCCAGGCGGCCCAGTTCGTTGGTGTAGCCGTCTTTCGATGTGGCGTTGGCGCCGAAGTTGTTGAAGCCGTCGTCGCGGGCCTGGTTCGGCACGTTGGGCGTGGGGAAGAAACCAAGGTAGTTCTTTGCAATCGCGCTGAACATGCTGGCCGGAATTTTATTGCCGGGGAATGCCGTGCGGGTGACTGTGCTTCCGTTCAGGACAGCCGATGTGGGGTCGTACAGAACGGTGGGGATCTTGGTGGTCAGGAGCTTCGAGAAATCGCCAGTCAACTCCGCGGCCGTGGGGACGCTCATGAAGGTTGTGGCGGGTTGAGAATCCTGAATGCCTTCAAAGGCGAAGAACCAGAACAGCCGGTCGCGGCCGTTGAAGACTTTGGGCAGCACCATGGGGCCGCCGGCCGTGACGCCATATTGATTGAAATGCGTAAGCGTGACAGGCAGGCCGCTCCTGTTGCGGAAAAAGTCGTTGGCGACAAGGTTGTTGGGCTGGTTCTTCCAGCTAACGGTGCCAAGTACGCGGTTGGTACCGCTTTTCAGTACCTGGTTGGCGGTGCCGCCGCCGGTGTGGCCGTAGCCGGCATCGGTATCGAAGGCCTTAACGCGCACTTCGGAGACAGCATCCTGCGGCGGACTGTAGGCCTGGCGGCCGTCCCACGTAGCGTTGGGGACGCCATCCACCAGCAGTTCATTCGTTTGTGCAGCGGAGCCGCTGATCGACCAACTGGCGCCGCCGCCCGAGGCGAAGGGAAGAACCTGCGAAGGCTGGCTCATGGGGCTGACGCCCATGGCGAAGGTGAGCACGGTCATAGGCGTGCCGCCATTAGAAGGCAGGTCCATCACTTCAGCAGTGGTGATCGTCTGGCCGATGGAGGCGTTTTCGCTGTTCAGCAGCGGAACGGATTCGGTCACCTCCATGGCCTGTGTGACCTGGCCGACTTCGAGTTTGATGTCGATGACCGGGGTTTCGCCCGCGCTCAGGTGGACGGCCTTGCGGATGTATTCGCGGAAGCCATCCTGCTTGACGCTAATGTCGTAATCTCCCGGCAGCAGGAACGGAGCATTATAATGACCGGCGTTATCGGCCACGGTTTCAACACGGGTGCCGGTGTTGATTTCGCGGACCAGGACCTTGGCGCCGGGAATGACGGCGCCGGTGGTGTCACTGACCAAACCGCTCAAAGCGCCACGGAACTCCTGGGCGCGGGCAGTTGGGATCAGGCAGAGTAGAAGAACAGAAAAAAGACGGAAAGCTTGTCGAGACATGGACAACTCCTGATAATCGTTAAGAAAGACCTCTTGTTGATGCGGACTTGTCTTTATTATAGGACGGATTCGTCTCGAATGAAACAGGATAAGGTTTCAGGAAACGATTATGGGTGTTAGCCAAGCCCGTGACGAGCTAGGAAGGGACGTCTTCGCCGCAAATATTGTGGCTCATTGCTGCCGTCTTTTCAGCTTGTTCGTCAGCCAGGTTCTCCACATGAATCGCACCGTTTTCGCTAAGAATCCGGCGCACCTCAGCTGCCCGATGTTCCGTCACGCCATGCACGGTCACCAACGATCCGCCGTCGCGCACGCCCTGCGCGTAGAAGCCTGCCTCTTCTTCTGAAACGCCATGATCCTTCAGCAGGCCGAACAGTCCGCCTAAAGCCCCGCCCACGGCCAATCCGCCGATCATCCCGGCCAGCGGACCCATCGCCACCAGCAAGCCAACATCGGGCAGCGCCGCAACCAAACCCGAGGCAAGTCCGACCACCGCCCCGACCCAGGTATCCTGCATCGCTTCCGCCTGGCTGCCGTCATACCTCAGTGGTGGGCCAACGGCCGGCGTCTCATGCGCGTGCTCTGGCGCTCCGGCTAGAAATCCCACCTCTTCGCGCGAAAATCCATGGGCAAGCAGGACTTCCTGCGCCTTCTCGCCTTCGCTTTTATCTTTGAAAAAACCTGCGATTGCTTTTGACATGCGATTCACCCTCTGGTGCCATCAGTCTACTCCAATCTGCGATGCGCGGGAAGCCATGGCGCTCAACGCTTCACCCCAGGTTTCAGACCTGCCTGTTAACCCAGCCTGTTAACATAGTTGAGATGCCAACCGAAATCGCGGCCATGCCGCCGCTGGTCTCCGTAATTACGCCAGTTCGCGATATGGCACAGACGCTGCTTCGCGGCTTTGAATCCGTGAAGGCACAAACAGGCCGCTGGCAGTACATCGTCATCGACGATGGCAGCACGGACGATACCCCCCGCGTCATCGAAGCCATCGCGCAGGATTCCAGGGTCCTCACTGCGCGCACCGCGAAACGTGGAATCGGCGCCGCGCTCAATACCGCGCTCGAAATGGCCAGCGGCGACTTCGTGGCATTTCTGGACGCCGACGACGAGTACATGCCCAACCATTTGAGTTCTCATCTGACGGCTATGGCGGAGCACCCGGAGGTGGATATTTTGTGGGGCGGTCTCGAGGTCATTGCGGATTCTGAAGAAGACGCACTCGTGCCCGACCTGGCAGCGGGCTTCGGTTTCATCTCGATTCACGACTGCGTCTCGCAGGGCACCTTGTTCGTCCGCCGCCGAGTGTTTGAGACGGGTCGTTTCGCAGAGGATCGCCAATGCTGGCACGACTATGAGTTCATTCGCAGAGTCCAGGGCCAGTTCAACATAAAGCGGTTCCATGAACGCACCTACCGCTATTACAGGAATACGTCGGCCAGCGTTGTCGACCGCATGAAAGCCGGCTGGCCGGCGCAGCGCCCGTGACGCAGCGGGTAGGTGGCTCCGTTTAAGGCCCCTCAATGCTTCGGTTCGAGTACCTGATGGTCATGGGAATCCGAACCAACACCGAAGTGAAAAACCGAAGCCATTCCAATCCGCACCTGCCACCCAATGGCGCTGACTCGGCAGAAATCGCCCAACTCCAGAACGTGCAACCCGAAATGTATGGCTCTGCAATTCGCGGCAGGTTGGCGTGTCCAGTCAAGGACGCATTGTCCAGCCGGTGAGAGACCGGTCGAGGCCAAACGACTCAGGCCTCGTAGCTTGGGAGGCGTCGTGGCGCGAGCGCAAGACGGCAGAAGGACAATACGAGGCGGTCAACTATCACCGGTTCGCCACGATTTCCCCCGCCACGGTGCGCTCGAAAACTGGCCCAAGAACGTGGACTGGCGTTATCGGAAAGTATGCAAGCGCGTGACCCTGTGCCCAGATCCGGTTGCCTCTCGCCGTCCGCATATTCACTGGTCCGGTAAAGCATGATTCGATCACTCAGCGCGCAACCACACTTACGCCGTCCAGCCTTTCACCTACGAATGGACCTAAAAAATGACTCCAGACTGACAACAATCATGCCCACCCTTTACGGCCCTTCAACCGGAATAGTAAAGTGAAGATCATCGCATGAGCAAACAAGCTTTCGATAAAAAAATGGAATCGCTTGAGGCATTGCGCGCGGAGCCCGACCCGGCCGTCACCTGCGATAAGCTTCGCAAGGCATTGCGCGACCGCAGCAACTACCTTGTGTCCAAGGCCGCCGCGCTCTCCGCTGATTTGAGCCTGTCCGCGCTCATTCCCGACTTGCTCGCCGCCTTCGACCGCTTCATGATCGAGCCTGGGACGTCAGACCCGCAATGCTGGGCCAAGAACGCGATCGCCAAAGCGCTGAGGCATCTCGGCCATCGCGACGCACAAGTGTATCTACGCGGCATCGTCCACATTCAACTAGAGCCGGTATGGGGCGGGCGCGCTGACTCCGCTGCCACGCTTCGGGGAACGTGCGCACTCGCGTTGGTGGAATGCCCGCTGGACGATCTGGAAATCCTCACCCACCTGATCGCCGGCCTGGCTGATACAGAGAAGCCTGTACGAATCGACGCGGTGATGGCCATCGCGCAACTCGCCCGGCCCGAAGGCGCGTTGCTCCTGCGCTTGAAGCTTCTGCTCGGCGATCAGGATCCGGACGTCATGGGGCAGTGTTTCGCCTCGCTCCTCAGCCTGACACCGCATGAGGCGGTCCCATTCATCGCCCGCTTTCTGAAATCGGCGGACGAAGACGTTCGGCTGGAGGCCGCCGCCGCGCTCGC
Organism: uncultured Acidobacteriia bacterium; assembly: GCA_903881085.1. Classification (GTDB taxonomy): domain Bacteria; phylum Acidobacteriota; class Terriglobia; order Bryobacterales; family Bryobacteraceae; genus CAIRSA01. The sequence continues at coordinate 8,554 of CAIRSA010000462.1, read as the reverse complement.
CCTATCGCGAGAGCCGGCCGCGATGGAGTTGCTCAAAGGATTCTGGCGGGACCGTTTGTCGCCGGAAGTGCGCAGCGCCTTTCTGGTTTCTCTCGGGGCGTCCCCACTTCCTGAAGCCGCCGAATTCCTCCTCGCCATCGTCGCTGGCGAATCGGCGGAACTCGCCGCAATCGCACTCGCCGCCCTGGGGGCAAGCCGGTTTCGCGCCGACCTGCGAGAACGCACTGCGGTCGCTGTTGAGGCCAGGCACGACGCAAACCTACGGCGCATTTTTGAGCAGAAGTTCCCCCGCTAGGCGTCCGCCAGCCTCCAGACCAGGCCGCCATCGGTCACGCTATCGCGATCGGACATCGCCAGGCAGCCATCGGCTGTGCGCAGCAGGTAGCAGGTAATCCCGCAGAACTGGATTCGGGCCTCGCGCAGGCCGCCCGGCAGGCGGAAGTAGTTCTCGTTCATGGCCCAAGTGCTGTATACGTCAGCGCTGTCGAAATGCCAGCCGTCGCGGTCCATGAAGGCCTCGCCCGTAACAGGTCCGCTCGCAGTAGGGTAAAACCAGTTGACTGAGCCGATCATCTCCGAAGGCGCGATATAGGTGCCTGTGATCTTCCCTGTATCCGGGCACTGGATGAGTTCGATCCAGCCTTCCACGAAGTCGCCAGAGTAGGAGTTGTCGGCGACATAACGGTACTTCCCTGAGAAATCAGTGTGCTGCCCGGGGCGGCGGGGGTGGATGAGCAGGTGAGCCTCGCGGAGAGCCTGCACGTGGGCAGCTTGCTCTTCGCAAGTTGATGCCAGGTTCTCCACCTTCGCCCGGATTGCCGGTTCGGCTTCAGTCTCCAGCCAGGAGTGGAAGAGCTGGCGCCGGCGGGTGAACTGCTGCTCATCCAGCAGGTCGAACCAGAAATCGTCAAAGTCGTTGTGCGTGGGCAGCGCCACTTCCTTGATATTGTCGCGGTTGCAGAGGGCCATCGAGCGGCTGTTGTAGTCAAGTATCAGCACGTAGTAGGTCGCGCTGCCAATGGTGAGACGGGCGTGTAGTCCATGACCACCGTCTTCCGCTTGCATTTTTGCGATGGCGTGGTCCGTGGGGTTTTCGAATGGGAAGGTCCGGCTGGAAAAGATCTCACCTTCCACCAGGGCGTTTTGAGTGGGGAACCGCCAGCCATCGGGGATTGCCGTATCCAGCAATTGGAAGGCATAGCGTCCTGTGATGCGATCACCGCTCTCGACGATGGCAAGCAGCGCCTCACAGCGGTTGCCATGGGAATCCTTGAGGGTTGCGAGGTATTCGTGGTTGAAGTCAGGCACAGCCGCTATGATGCCACAAGTTGCGGTGTCGTGGACTAAATGCCTCGCTCAAAAAATGTCCTGTGACCGTGTTACTCCGTTCAGACCGGCGGATGCCTACGAACTAACATCCAGGGGTGTAAGATAGGGACAACTATGAGGAGCCTTCGTCTGATCCTAGTCCCGGTCGTTGTCGCGTTGTGCTTTCTATCGGTGCCGGGAATGGCATCGGCTGGCGAACCCAGCGTGGAAGACGCACTCTCCAAATGGCATTCGGGCCAGAGAATACGGGTAATACTCATGTCTGGTGAAAAGCTGATGGGGAATCTCGGCGAAATTCACGCAAACTCGTTTGTAATGTTGCCTGATAAACGCGGACTGGCAAACCGCGAATTGCGATTTGACGAGGTGCGTTCGGTGGAGAAGAAATGGACCAAAACCGCGAAGTGGATTATGGGCTTAGGTATTTACTTCGGCTTGGTTGGCATAGGCGTCCTGACGTGAGGTAGCGGCCATTACGCGAGAAAATACCGCGTCACATAAAAGAATACCGGCGCCGACACGCAAAGCGAGTCCACCCGGTCGAGCATGCCTCCGTGGCCCGCAATCAACTGGCTCCAGTCCTTCAACCCGCGGTCGCGCTTGATGGCCGACATCGCAACGCCGCCCAGGAAACCGCAAATCGCAATCACAAACGCCATCGCGGCGGCCTGCCAGCGCGTGAATGGCGTAAGCGGCGAAAGCAGCAGTCCCAACGCGGTCACGCTCAACACCCCGCCCACCAGGCCTTCCATGGTCTTCGATGGCGAAAGCGTTGGCAGCAACTGCCGCCGGCCGATCAGCTTGCCCCACACATACTGGAGCACGTCGCTCACCTGGGCAATCAACACCACGAAAGCCATTAGCAGTGGCGCGCGGCCCTCAAAGCCCGGAATGGGCAGCATCGCCAAAGCCGGGATGTGCGACAGGCCAAAGACACACAGCATCAGCCCCAATAGCGTACCTGTCAGCCTTTTGCGATCGCCGCCGCTGACGAACACAGCCAGTGCCAGAAACCCGCACGCCGGAATCCAACTACCGATCATCAGGTACTGCCCCGGCACAGCCAGCATCACGCACAACACCATCAACGGCCGCGTCAGCACGCCGTTCAAAAACTCAAGCAGGCTAGCCACAGAGATGAAGGCGAACAACAGCAGGATGCCGATTGGCCCCGTCAACCAGGCCGCGCCGCCGACCGCGATCAGCACCCACCATGCGCCGATGCGCGCGTTCAGATTTGCAATCGCCGCGCTCTGCGGATGCCGCCGCCGCAACAATTGACCGATCCCGCTCGCAATCGAAACAACCGCCAGCAGGACTCCCAGAATCCAGTAAATCTCGCGCGCCGGCGTTGTCATAAGGGCCGCAGCCCTTCCAGTGCGTCTCGCAGTTCAGCCAGAAACTCCTCTCCCTTGACGTGCATCGGAGTGCCGAACGTGATTGAGCATCGTCGCGGCAACGGAACAACGAAGCCTTTTGGCAGGCTGCGATAAGAGCCATCGATCCACACGGGGATGACATCGATCTCAGGAAACCACTGCGACAAATGAAGGATGCCTGGCTTCAGCGGCTGCAGCTTTCGCCCCGAACCGCGCGTTCCTTCAGGAAAAAAGATCAGCGAATCGCCTTGCCGCAATGCATCGGCCGCAGGCTGCAGCGGATTGGATAGTCCTTCGCGGCGCGCCAACAACACGCCGCGAAACACCGATCGAATCAGATAGCGCCTGACCGGGTACGCATCCCAGTATTCCTCTGAAGCCACCGGCCGCGTGCAGTTCCGAAGCGCGGCAGGCAAGCTCGCCAGCAGCAGCAGCGTGTCCAGGTGGCTGGTGTGGTTCGCCACGTAAATGCACTGTTCGCCGCCCGGGCGCGAGCCCAGCCAGCGCGGCTGCGCAAGCAATCGTACGGCTGCGATCAGCAGCCATTTCAGGAACCCCGCCATCATGATGGCCAACGGCAAACGGAATCCAACATCAACACAATCTCAGCCACGACTAACATCGCCAACCCTCGCCACAATCGCAACGCTCCGCGCCGGCGGTCCGCAATCGTCCTCGAAAGCCCGGCCTTGCGCAGGCCCGTCGCCTCCAGCCAGCGGTCGAAGTCCTCACCCGAATATGCGGCCAACAGTTCAAAGAACCGGCAATCCATTTTGACCCGCACCGCTCCATAGACCATCGCGCACCACACCACTGCGGAACAGATCTTAATCAACGGCGTGGTTCCTGGCGAAAGCAGTGTGACCAGGGCCGCCACATGTCCAGCCAGCGCCAGACTGCCGCCCGTATCGAGCAAGGCCGAGGTAGCGCGGCAATCGAATTCGACCTGCAAATCAGCCGGCATTTCCATTCCATCGTTCAGACCACTGCTCCAGACGTAGCCTGTACTTCGCTCCGATCACCACTTGCGGACGCGCGCGCCGCACCTGTTCGAACGCCTCGTCGGCGTTGCGCGCATAGCCGGCCGCAATCAGCCAGGCCGCGGCCACAATCGCGCTGCGCGAATAGCCCAATGCGCAGCACACCAGCGTCGGCCTCTGCGGAGCCAGGCTTTCGATGGCGCGCACGGCCTCGTCCAGTTGGTCTTCGGTAGGCGGCATCAGATCGAGCATAGCAATGTGCGCCTCGCCGCGAATAGCCAGTTCCGGCGCTAAGGCAACCACTGATATCATGCCCACACGATCGGCGGCAGATGGGGCCCGCCCAATCCACACATCGCCCGCGAGATGATTCTTCGCTGCTTCGCCGCGCGTCCACAACCGCGAATTGATCCACGCCGCCAGCGTGTATGGAAGCATCATAAACTGGCAGGCGAAACCGCCTGCCCCACCATTGCTAACACTGGGCTTCCCGTGGTGGGGCAGGCGGTTTCGCCTGCCATTCCCCAGCCACGCCGCATCGCCCGTCCAATACGCAGCCGCCACCATCGACAATGTAAAGCCCGGCCACAACAACAACCACCCAAATCCCCGCAACCAGAACGTCCCCGCCGTGCAAGCAATCGCGCCCATCAAATAATACGATGTGAGCCGCAGATGCGGAGCCGCCGCACGCCGCGCCGGCAAAGCCGCCAACACCAGCACACCCGCCCACGCACCCATCGGAAGATCGATGAAATGGTGCTGATACGTGGTCAGTGTCGAGACCGCCACCAGCACCAACAATGCAGCCAACGCCATCCGCAGCCAGCCGCTTGTGTGCGCGCGGAACCGCGTCCACAAGATCACCGCCAGCGCCACATGAAGAGACGGCGCCTGGTTGAACGGCCCGTCGAACCGGTACAGCGCGGTAAACAACTCGCCATCCCACCCGCCGAACGAAGGCCGCTCCAACACACACCGCATCGGCAAAGCCAGGAAACAGGCCACCGCGAACACTTGAATCGCCACCAGTCGCTTGCCCTGCAAATCCAGTTCCTCGCGCGTCCGGCAGATCGCCAGCGAGAGTGCGTATAACAGATCGCACGCCCAGTACGGCAGAATGGTCCAACTCAAAAAGGGGATCTGACTTTCCCACGCAAACCTTACTACAGCCACATCCGCGCGCCTACCCGCCGCGGCGTTGGCAAAGTTGTATGTCAGGAAAAAGAACGGAGCCAGAAACGCCAGCCACGCCAGCGCGCGTGGCCACGGCCTGTTATTCATCCATGCGCTCCGCCATCGTTACGGTGAACAACCCCGCCGGGTCGATGCGTTGTTCCACCTTGCGAAACCCCGCCAACCGCACCAGTTCGTCCAGCTCTTCCTGCGTGCGGCGGCGCATCACCCACGGCGCGCCTTGCCGATGGCTCGTAAGCGTGCGTGCGATGAATTCGATTTGCGGATGCCACGGCTGGCCGGTATAGATCAGGCAGCCACCCGGCTCAATGGCTGCGGCCAATCCAGCCAGCGTCTCTCGCAACGGCGCGTTTTCCGGGAACAGTTCAAACAGCCCGGAAATAATCCCGATGGCCGGCTTCGGTTGCAGCGCCGCCAGCGACGCTCTATCGAACGCATCGCCTAGTTCGAACCTCGCAGGCAATCCCTTTTCCGCGATCAGTTGCCGCCCCAGTTCGACGTTCCGTGCGTCGAAATCGCGCAGCAGAATATCTTCCGGTGGTGCGTCACCGCATTGAGCCAGCGCCTCCAGCACGTAGCGCCCATGACCTGCCGCCACATCGACAAGGCGTGCCGCAAGTCCACGCGCGCGGACCCGCAAAATCGACCGGCCGATCAGCTCCCCAATCATCTTCTTGCGCACCCGGATACCTATCCAGCCGGGCGAGTTCAGGTAGAAATAATCGATCAGTCTTCCCAGCGGCGTAATGCCCGATGGCTTGTTGCGGTACACATAATCCAGCGAACTTCCCGAATCGAACCCGGTATCGCCGCCAATTCGTATGCCGTCGGAAAGCCGCCCCATGGTGCGCAGGAACAACTTTGTAGCGGCGAAGGAAAGACTCTTCAACGACAGCGCGGGCAACGGCCGCATCAAGTTGTCGTATTCCGTCTTCGTGACCCCGCTGCGGTCGGCGTCATTCAGGCTTGGCCGCGGCGAAAACTGCCGCTGTAGAAAAGCCCGCATCTTCGCGACAGGCAGATGCCGGTCCTTCTCGCCCAGCGTGTCGTGATAAAAGCCGTCGAAGCTCCAGATCTCTTTGTCCTGCGTATTCAGCCGTTCGAAGAATTTTCTCGGAGGGCCGTTGTGGATCACCCAATCGGAGCCTGACAACAACACCTGCGTTGGTACCCGGATAGCCGCCGCATCTTCCACCAGCCGCGCGGCCATTTTGTAAAGGTCGAGCAGCACCCGCACCGAAATCTGTAGCTTCACCAATGGGTCAGAATGATACGACGTAACGCGCTCCGCATCGTGTGTAAGTGCGCGCCCTTTGACGTACGATTGCACCTGGAAATCGCCCACCAGCATGTGCCACAAGCCCAAGCCCAGGCGCGCGAAAGGCACGTAGAGCTTCACTTGAAACGCAGGTGCGGCCAGCACCATGCAGTGGATCCCGGGTGCATAATCGTGCACCCACGCCGCCGCCATCACCGCGCCCAGGCTCTGCGCAACTACCGAAATGGACTCTTCCGCCACCCTATATTCGCTGCGGATGTGGCGCACGAATTCATCCAGATCCTGGACGAAGGTAGCCATCGTTGTCGTGGCGCCCTGCTCTCCGCCCGAACGGCCATGCGTCCGCGCGTCCCAAGCATAAAACGACACCTCGGGCAGCTTCAATTCATCGACAAGGTGTGCCATGCGTCCAGAGTGCTCATGGCCGCGATGGATTAAGAGGACAGCCTGATCGCCTGTTCCCGGCCAGCGGCGAAAAAAGATCGTTACGCCATCATGCGTCAGGAAGAAACATTCTTCGGCAACTCGCCCAGCTGCACTACCACTCACGGCGACGGCTGAACCATCCATTTCGACTATTATAGCGCCCGCCGCACGCGCTGGACGATGGTCGCGCAACACAAAATAATCCACACCGCCGGTGCAATTTCCATGACCCATGCGTTCACTGGCCACCCCAACGAAAGCCATGCGCCTGCGAATCCTAAAGCAAAAGCCCGATCGCTTTTGCCAAACGGACCCTCGTTGCGGCGTGTGTCCCCAAGCGCTTGCCCGATTACGCCGGCCATCTCAGTCAGGGCCGCGAAGAAAATCGCAGCACACACCAGCAGCGGACTCCAACCGGGCAGCGTTGCGAAGGGCAAGGTGAGCGCCGCGTCCGAAACCACGTCGAGCAGTTCATTCAACACCGCCCCCAGCTTCGATTGCTGGCCATGTTCGCGTGCCAGCATGCCGTCGATCGCGTTCAATGCCATGCGCACAAACAGGAACACCGGCAGCACAATCCAGCCCGTGTGTTGCGCCGCCAGCCAGCCTCCAACCACAACCGACGTGATGCCGGCGGCCACTGTAATTTCATTGGCAGTCACTCCCGCCCGCGCCAGTCCCTTGACTACAGGGCGCAGTAACTGTTGAAAGCGTGGCTTCAGACTGTACAGGGTCGGCATGTAAACCAATCCCAGTTGTACTAATATTAGATCAGCCTATGCAAACGATCTCCAGATTTTGTTATGCGTTCGCGCTCGCCGCGCTTCTGCGGCCCATTGCCATGCCAGCACAAACTGACCTACCCCCAGGCGACCCACATCAGCAGGGCCGCCAGTCTCTGCTCAAAATACTGACCGCAGTGGAAGCCGCCATCAATGCCCAGGACATCGAAGGCATGATCGCCCAGATGAGCCCAGACTGCACCGTCACGTGGTGGAACGCAGAAATCTCGCGTGGCCATGACGAGATTCGCGCCTACTATCGCAAGATGGTCAAGGACGATGGCCGGCTCATCAACAAGTACACAACGCAATCCAAGATCGGCGGCCATGCCCGCTTCATTGGATCGGGCTCCGACGTTGCATTGGCCGAAGGCAGCATGGAGGACGAGTTCTTCCCCGTCATTCGCGGTTCGTTTAAGCTGAACTCGCGTTGGAGTTCCACCGTTGCGAAGTCCGCCACGGGCGAATGGAAGATTGCCAGCCTGCACCTTTCTTCAAACGTCTTCACCAACTCGCTGATGGCGGAAATGGCGCGCATGATCTATATCGCCGCCGCGGTGGCGTTGTTGATCGGAGCAATTGCCGGATGGTTCTTCGGCCGGCGTTCCGCGAAGTGAAGTTGATTCTTCTGTCCCAAATTTGATTTTCAAAACCTCCCGGTTAGTACGCCAAACGACTCTTTCGTGCGGCGTCTTGTTCCAGCATCCGGACTGCCAGCTTCGACGGCATCCGAAAGGTCGTCTCCTTCAGCCGGGCGAACATCAAGGGCAGATCTACCAGTCCCCGCTCGGCAGCAGCGTCCAGCACACCCAGGGTGCCGATTGCAGTTAATCCAAGCTCTCGAGCGGCCTCAGTTCCATCGCGTTCGTCAATGAGGAGGAGCTCCGCGCGGCCCTCCAAGGCCAGCGCGATAGCCTCTATTTCACCAGCGTCCAAGTGGGATTAGGATAGAGGTGGGATGATTGATATCGCTGCCACTTGCAGCCAAGGTGGCGATTCATTCAGCCAGGCACGCACTGCAATGGGTGTCTTTGGGTGGTTTAGATTCTTACGTCTCAAATCGTAAACAGAAATACTTAAACAATTGGAACGAGCGTAACGATGTTACGTTGACGTTACGTTCGCTCGTAAGCCCCTGGAATTTCAAGGGAGAAGTCGTCGACTTCCAAACAAACAACGATT
>CAIRSA010000461.1 GCA_903881085.1 uncultured Acidobacteriia bacterium | reverse complement strand
TAGGCGGTACGTGCGAATGACGGCTTGCAGTTACCTGTTGCTTGCCGCCGCGGCGTACCAATTTCGCAGTCATCCACCATAGCGTAAACGATTTGTCAGGTTTTGTCCAGACAATTCGGAAAGGGTACGTGAACTGTTACGGCGGTTCGCAGTCCACAGGCTTAATTCTGTTATGGGCGAGGTCATTCCCGGCCTCGGCAAACACGTTTGGAGTTTATGATTCCAACACCATGATAACCAAGGCGGCAGAACTCGGCGGCAGCGCACTTACCACGTCGACCGATGTTCGCATGTATTCGTTGCTATGCCTGAGTTGCCACGACGGAGTAACGTCGAGCTTCTCGCCTGCTATGCAGATCGTGAATCAGGTGGGCTCGAAAACTTCGTTCGGCGGTGGTGCCATCGAGTCTTTAGGACTTACCAACGATCACCCGGTAAACCTACCGTACGACCCAACCAAGAACACCTCGCTTCAGGCCGTTTCTACCGTGCAGGCAGCAATGCCGCTGTACGGATCGACGAATACGGTGCAGTGCGCTTCGTGCCATGACGGACACAACAATACCAATACGATGTTCCTTCGCATGGCAAACAACACGACGCTTTGCACCACCTGCCACATGTAGTTAATTGCCGCGGTGGGGCCGAATCTATCTGGTCCCACCCGTTTTTTGTGACCGAAGCTGGCGAGACACGGGAGTACGGGAATTGAAAGCGATCAATACATGGACGGGATTGTCACTCATGCTGTGCGCGGCGAGTTCGTTGCCGGGCCAAAGCGTGGAGCAACCTATTCGAATCGACACCACGGTCTCTACCGGTTATTACAACACCTCTACCACCGGCGAGGCGAATCAAAATGTGACCTTTGTGCCTCTCGGAGTAAAGTTCAAAATCAATGGCAGTCTGTTATCGCCCGACCTTCTCACCTTTAATGTCGAACCGGAACTCAATGTTGGGCCGCAGGCCAGTGAAGCCGGCTTTCAAGGCGGAAACGGAGTGCGTCTGCACCTGCTGTTGTTGCGAAAGCGTTTCTTCCCGATAGCGGTGCGGTATTCCAATGTACAGGTGGAAGATGTCTATTTTGGCAGCCTTTCGCAAGTATCGGCCTATAGCCTGAAAACTCGCAATCGCGATCTGGGCGTCACCTGGGAATTCGACCCGCGAAATCTGCCTGCCACCACGATCGATTGGGGGATAGGATCGAACGACTCTCAATCCGGCGTTTCGATCATTCCTGATTACAAGTCCCGAACGCGGCATTTCAATGCCGACACACGCTACGAACGCTGGGGTTGGAAATTCCAGGGCTTCGCGCATCTCCAAAAACAGGAAACTGACCTGTTCGCGCCTTTTGGAACGGGCATCTACGCATCTTCGTTGAAGCAGAGTACGAAACAGTTTCAAGGCTCGGCGAGCCGCGATTTATTTACGGATTCGCAAATCGACATTACTGGCGGATGCCAGTCCACTGCCAGCGTCCTGTACGGACTGCCCATCAATCTGAGTACGCGTTTTGCAAGTGCAAACCTGCGTCTATTTCAGCGCCGCCGCTGGAAGACAACCCTTCACGGTGGCTATTCATCAAACTTTACTTCGCAATTGTTATCGCAGATACTAGCCTCCGCTACAGCGTCTGGGCCAGGATCGATCGCGCCAAGCCAGTATGTGGTGACCACACTGGAACATCAGTTGGCAACCGTCAGCGTAAGCGGCAATACTACTTACGATATTGGGCACGGGTTTGGCATGTTCGGCAACTTTGACCACAGTAGACTGATCGATGCGAATCAGCTATACCCCCTTAGTTCCAGCTACTTTTCAACTACAGCGGGATTAACTTACTCCAACTCTTATTCCTGGGGCAGGCTCTCTGCACAATATGGCCGTGATCTTGGCTATGGATCGGTCACCGGACAGTCCGGCACCATTCAAGGACAAAGCTATCAGGTGAACGCGCAACGCGGCAAAGGCGACGCGCTGGTGATCGAAGGATCCGTTCACGGCACGAGCCAGAGCGTGCAAAATACGGTACCGATTTCCAGCAATAACTTTGCGACGGAAGGAAGCGTATCCAATGGGGTTTCGCGTGGGTTTCGAGCACGCATCGGCGGAGGTTATCAATGGGGATCGTTTCAGAATGGCGGCAGCGAATTCCGTACCGATGGCTACACGGCACGCGCCGGACTGGAACACACAAAGGTACAATTTACAGCTGGAGTAAGCAACAGCTTCGGGAATTCCCTGCCCATCTACGGGCAACTGCTTGCGTCCTCTGGAATCGGCGGGCTGTTTCTAGTGCCGCAGAAGACCATTCCCAGCGACTTTCGCGCACTTACGTTCACCCTGCACGCCAATCCAGTGCGCAAGCTGGAAGTTTCGGCAACGTATACGCACTCGATGCAACATCTGGATACGGTGATTAACAATGATTTTGAGTTGCTCAACGCACATGCGACTTATCACTTCCGCCGCCTGCAACTAGACTCCGGGTATATCCGCTCCAAACAGATTTTCATCGGGTATCCGGAGACACGCCGAGGCCGATTCTACGTCCGCGTTTCAAGGAGTGCACGCATTCTATGAGGTATCTTCTGCTACCGGCCTTGTTTGCGACCGTTGCATCCGCCGCCAGCCTTGCGCCGGCCCGAGTGGAATACCTGCGCACAATTCCCTCCGTGCGCGAATTCACCAAGCCGAAGAATTTCTTCGTAAAGGTGTTTCAGTGGGTGGTGGGCGAGGCAGAAGGCAAGCCGGAGATTGTACGCCCCTATTCCACGACTCATGACAGCACAGGCAGGTTGCTGATCGCCGACCCGGGGCAGCGCGGCGTGCATATCTTCGATTTCGAAAAGAAGAAGTATCAGTTCCTCAAACCGCCCAAGTCTCAGCCCTTTCAATCGCCGATCGACGTGGTTTGCGACACGCAGGACAATATCTATGTCAGCGATTCGACCCGAGCCCAGATCTATGTCTTTGATACCAAGGGAAAGTATCTGCGGGCCATCGGCAGCCAACAACTGAAACGCCCCACAGGAATGGCGATTGACTCCGTGGCCAAGCGGTTGTATCTCACCGATACATTGCGTCACCAGGTGTTGGTATTCGGGCTGGATGGGTCGCTCGTGCGCGAGATCGGCAAGCGCGGCACTGCGCCCGGCGAATTCAATTACCCCACCGCGTTGACACTTTCCAAAGGGAAAGTGTTTGTGGTCGACGCGATGAACTTCCGCATTCAGTCCTTTACGCTTGATGGCAATTACGCAGGTAGCTTTGGCAAGCTAGGCGTGCAGACCGGCACATTGAACCGGCCCAAGGGCATCGCCGCGGATACCAACGGCAACCTGTACATTGTTGACGCACTGTTTGAAACGGTGCAGGTGTTCGATCCGCAGGGCCGGCTGCTTTACTATTTTGGCTCCACAGGCAAGAAGCCTGGCCAATTCCAGTTGCCCACCGGAATCTCAATCACCAACCGGAACGTCATTTACATTGCCGATAGCTACAATCAGCGGGTGCAAGTGTTCCTGGCCAGGAGGGCGATGGAATGAGACGCTTCCTATTGGCACTGCTGCTTGCATGGGTTCCGGCATCCGCGGCCAGCCCCAGGCATGCCGTCGCCGGAACGCAACATGACTTGACAGCGACTGGCAGCGGACCGGTGAAATCGTCGCAGGCAGACTCATGCATCTTCTGTCATGCGCCGCACAACCTTTCGCCGAACATCACACCGTTGTGGGATCACACGCTGTCAACACAGACTTACACCACTTACACCAGCAGCACTTACAACTCCGGCGCGGAAACGCCCTCCACTGGTTCTTCCCGTTTGTGTTTGAGTTGCCATGACGGCACGGTGGCGGTTGGCCTCACCGTCGCCAAAGGCCTGCTGCCAACCACTGGCGCGATGACCGCTGCCGATGTTTTCGGCGCCAACCTCGCGCCGAGTCATCCCGTCAGCATGACGCCGGCCGATGATGGACAGTTGGCGTCCGTCCTCTTTTCTAACCCGGCTTCCACTAAAGATCCGGCGGTGCACCTGGTAGCCGGCAAGGTGGAATGCGTCACATGCCACGATCCACATGTCCAGAACAATGACCCATTGGTGCCGATGTTTCTGGTGCGTTCCAACTCCGCAGGCGCGCTCTGCCTCGCTTGTCACGACCCTTCGCGCGTGCAACCCAACAACCTGAATGGCTGGACCACCGGTTCGCATGCCACTTCAGCCAGTACGGTTCCCAAAGGTGGATCCTTTGGAGCCTATGGCAACGTGGCGGCCAATGCCTGTTCCAACTGTCATGGCGCGCACAACAATCCATCCACACCGCGCAATCTAAAGGCGGTTGAGCAGGCGAACTGCTCGCCATGCCACAACGGCCTGAATATAACGCCGGCCATTCCCAACGTGGTCGCAGAATTCAGCAAGGTGTATGCTCACCCAACCATGACGGTAACTGGGGCGCATGATCCGGCCGAGGCCTTGCCTGTCAACTCCACCCGCCACGCAGAATGCGCGGACTGCCACAACCCGCACGCTGCTGCCGCACAGACCGGAACGGCCACGCCCCCGAGCGTTCAGGCCGCGCTCTATGGTGTGACCGGTTGGGACACCTCCGGCGCGCTGAAGCCAGCCACGAAGGAATACCAAACCTGCTTCAAGTGCCACGCCGACAGCACGAACAAGCCAACTACCAGCACCTATGGGCGTACCGCAGTACGCTATCCAGGCGGGCCCATGCCAGCCGGCTATCCAGTGCAGCCACCGCGGCCATCCGACCAATACAACTTACGGCTCAAGTTTTCCAGCACCATCGGCCACAACGTGATGGGTAACAGCGTTGTAACCACCGGTAACTCAAGCCTGCGCCCATTCATGTTGAACATCAACGGCACCACCAACAATACCAGCCGGCCGCTGACAACAAGCTCACAGATCTATTGCACGGATTGCCACAACAACGATCAGGCACGAGGCTGGGCGGGCACCGGCCCGAACGGTCCGCATGCCTCCACATATCCGCACCTGCTGCAATTCAACCTGTTTCAGGACGCCCTGGGCAATGGCGGAGGCGGTGGCGGCGGAACGACGGCGGCAGCGCTGTGCAACAAGTGCCATAACCTGACTACAATTCGTAATGAAAGTCCGCATGGCGACCACACCAACGTAGGCTGTACAACTTGCCACGATCCGCACGGAGTAATCGGCGGCACACCAGGCGCCAACCGGGCAATGATGAATTTCGACACCGGCGTGGCGGCGAAGGCAACCACTTACTTTGGGTATTTCTATATCGGCGCTGGCAATGGCCAGAAGGGGTGTTACACGACGTGTCACGGAGAGAATCATGGGCCACATACTTACTAAGAGGATTGGGCTACTGATGGCCTCAGCGACGCTCGCCTATGCACAGTTTCCATCCACAGCAAACTATCACCATGTTTACACCTTGGGGTCCAAAGATGGCATCCATCCCCCAAAGATACTCAATAAGCGGTTGGCGAAGACCACTCTCGGTAACCCTGATACACCCTATGGACTGGCGTTCCCCCTTGGCGTGGGGACGGACTCACATAATCGCATCTGGATCGCCGACAACGGAACATCATCAATTCATGTCTTCGACGGCCCCAAAGGCGCGTATCGCGAGATCCGCCGTGTGCCTGGTCTCGCCACTTTGCAGCCTGCGGGTATTGCGTCCGACCATACCGGGCGCATTTATGTTTCTGACGCCGCATCGGGCAATGTGCTGATCTTCGACGATACCGGCGAATTCCATCGACTCCTCATCCCGCCGCGCCAGGGCAGGCTTTTGAACTCGCCTACGGCCGTGGCGATCGCAGACAATGTGCGCACCATCTACATCGCCGATCCTCCGCAAAAACACATCCTGGCACTCAATCAGGAGGGCGAGACAGTCGGCTCAATCCCACTACCTGCCGGATACAGCGCACCGGCTTCCATCACCATGATGGGCGGCTTCCTAAACGTGATGGCAGTGATGCAGCACTTCGTGCAGGTGATCAGCCAGACCGGCATCGTGCGCGGCGCACTGGAATGGGAAAGCATTCAATACCCCACCGCATTTGGCTACGACCCCATCCGGCGCAGAGTATTCGTTGCCAATCCCAGATACTCAACGATTGAAGTGTTCACCACCGATGGAGTGAGCATCGGAGTCTTCGGCCAGGCAGGAGATGGCGTGGATCAGTTCCGCCGCGTGGATTCCATCTATGTAGACCCTATGGGCCTGGTGTATGTCACCGATTCCCGGCGTGGGAAAGTGTTGGTGTTCGACGAAAGCTTGCCCAGGTAGCAAGCAATCACGCGCTCCCATCGCGTATACTGAACGGGATGAAGCCGCGCTATCTACTCCTCCTGTTGTACACCACGCTCCAGGCCGCCGACTGGCCGCAGTGGCGCGGACCGGCGAGCAACGCCATCTCCAATGAAACCGCACTCCCGACGCAATGGAGCGCCACGGAAAACATCGCATGGAAGGCGAAGCTCGCGGGACTCGGCGTATCTTCGCCCATCGTCATTGGCGACCGGGTGTTCGTTACGTCGCAGATTGGCAAAGCACCGGTCGCGCGCGGAACCCATCCGGTACTGGCCCGTGACGACAGTTCGCTGTCGGGCCGCGAACACTCCATTGGCGGCGAAGGCTCAGAGGTCACCCTCGTAGTGGAAGCGTTCAATCGCAAGGACGGCAAGCGCCTATGGGATTTCCGCATGAAGGCCACAGGTGCATTCCCGGAACTGCACGAAAAGCACAACCTGGCCACGCCGACTCCGACCTCCGACGGTGAACGGGTCTACGCGTGGTTCGGCAATGGCCAACTGGTTGCGCTCGACATGGCGGGGCACGCTGTGTGGCAGCGGCATCTGGGCGAAGAGATTTCGCCGTTCAAGAATCCATGGGGACACGGCAGTTCGCCCACGCTTTATAAAGACACCCTGATTCTGCTGTGTGACCACTCACCCGCGTCATATCTGCTGGCGCTCGACAAGCGCACTGGCAAACAGGTGTGGAAGGCCGATCGCGGCAGCGGACACATCTCGCACAGCACTCCACTTGTGATCCCGACCAAGGATGGCGACCAGCTCATCGTCAACTCCACGGAACGCATTGATGCTTTCGACCCCGCCAATGGCAAGCCACTTTGGCACGCCGGCAGCCCGCGCCAGACGCCCATCCCAACCGCCGTTTTTCACGAGGGGCTGCTCTACCTGACGCGCGGTTATCGAAACAGCGACTACATGGCCATGCGCCCCGGCGTAGATGGCGATGTAAGTGAAACCAACGTTAAGTGGAAGGCGCCCAGCGGCGGGTCGTATGTGCCGTCGATTCTCTATTACGAGGGGATGATCTACGTCACCAACGAGGTGGGCATCATCACCTGCGCCGATGCCGAAACCGGCGCGCGCCTGTGGCAGTACCGAACAGGCGGCGTGTTCTTCGCCTCCCCCGTAGCAGCCGATAAAAAGATCTACTTCGTCAGCGAAACCGGCGAAACCTTCGTGATGCAGAGCGGACGCGAGGCGAAGCTTCTGTCGAAGAATGACATTGGAGAGCGCCTCATCGCGTCGCCCGCGATTTCGCAAGGCCGCATCTTCCTGCGCAGTGACGGAGCACTGTATGCCATCGGAAAATAACAATCCATGGATCGAATATGACCAGCGCAAGAAGCGCTGCATCTGGATGCTGGTCGGTTTCTTCCCGGCAGTTCTGCTGGTAGGCGGGATTGCAGTGACGTGGTTCGATACCGCAACGCCGATGATGGTCTGCGCCGCTATCTGGGGCGTCGCGCTCATCGTTACAGGCCGGCGCTTCGCCACCTGGCCGTGCCCGCGTTGCGGCAAGGAGTTCTCAACCAAGTTCGGACGCAGCCAGGCCTTCTTCGCCAAGGAGTGCCTGCACTGTGGACTGCCTAAGTATGGGGACCATGCCGCTTGAAAAGGCCGAGTGCCACTCGGACGCAGAATGCCATTCTGCCCCACATTACGGCGCCACGCAACTGAAGTTCGCGGCCTCTTCAATCGAACCCGAACCCTTGTACTTCGCAATCGCCGGATAGTTGCACAGCGGACGCGTGCGAGTGGCTTTGCCGCCTTCCATGTGCGAGCCCAAAATCGTCTCTGGGGCCATTCCCTTCTCTACCCAGTTCATGGTCGCCTCCAACCAATCGGCCGAACTGCAGCCGGGACCGCCACTGCAATGGAACATGCCGGGCACCATAAACAACCGGTAAAAATCGCGCGTCTCGGTTTCGCCCAGGCGCTTGGAAACAGCGTTGTAGTAGTCGATACCAGGCATCGGATTCACCTGCTGATCGGCCCAGCCGGAGTAATGCACGATCTTCCCGCCGCGCTTCTTCAGCGGAGCGAGGTCCGTGTTCATGGCATTGACGATGGAGCCGTTGCGCATCATACGCGGCGGATCGGTATCGAAGTTGAACTGCGTGTAAGTCCAGTTATCGCCCGGCGAAGGATCGAGGAAGAAATACTTCAACTGGCTGATGGCACGGGGGAGCACTGTTTTGGCCGGTCCAAGTACATTGTCGTTCCACAGCGACTCCGCGCCCACCGGCTCACCCGGAAATAGGAACTGACCGTAGCTGTTGCGCACGCCGCTGTGGATCTTGTAGATACCTTCGGCCTGTGCTGCCGTGAAGCACTCCGGCCCGTCGGCCGACAGGCAAATGGGCAAATCGCGCCGGGCGTCGAACTTGCACTGCCGCGGGTCTTCGATCACGCCGTCTTTCAAACCATCGGCGGGGTCGCACTTTTCGTAGATCTTTTTCGCCAGCAGAGGCAGCTTGGTAACCGGCAGCTCCGCGTCGCCCAGTTGCGAATGCGCCAGCCACATGCGGCGCACGTTGTTGCCGGTGTTGTAGAGGCCGGGCGCGCCGATCACCAGTCCATCGAAGTCATCGGGATAGCGCTGGGCCTCCTGCATGCCCTGGCGTCCGCCAGTGGAGCAGCCGACCCAGTAGGAATACTTCGGCGCGGCGCCGTAGTAGGCGGTGATCATCTTCTTGGCGAGGACCGCAGTTTCGTGCACGGAGAGATAGGCGAAGTCGAGGAACTTGCGCCGCGCGTTGGGATTCTCCGGTGATTCGCGGGCGAAGGTGGCGAGCTCTTCTTTCTTCGCATCGTGACCCGTGTCGGTGGAGACCGAAGCGAAGCCCTTCCGCACAGCGCCATCCACGGCGCCCATGCTGATGGTGCCGGCGGTGCCTCCGTTGCCGACCATCTGGAAGCGGTCGTTCCACTGCGTGGGGATCTTCAGCGCGAACTGCGCCTCCGGGAAGATGACGCCGCGCACATCGCAGTGCTCCGGCAGGTTGCCCTTGGCCGCTACGAGCGAGGCGGATTGGATCTTCACATCGTCGCCAAAGGGCCGCGCGGCCAGGGCGTCGCACTTCATGGCGGGAGCGCCGGCAAACACGGTGGCGGCCGCAAACGGGATCAGGAAAAACAGTTTCACTTGGGTGTTGCTCCTATTGAGACATGGTACTTGACTCTTCGTGCAGTTGGGTCCAATCGCTGGCGAACTGCGGCGCTATCAGTTCTGGCTGGTCGGTCAAAAATGTCAGGATGCGCTTGCCGTCACGTGCGATCTGCATTGCCCTGTGTGTTACATTCGCCCCAGAAATGTGCCGGAATAGAAGCGCACGATCACCAAAGTTCACTTCCCCGTTGGCCCCGCGCGTCACCGCGCAGGAATAGACATTGTCGCCATCAAGAAGGAAGAGGGTTTTGCCATCGGGAGAGAATTCCAGGTGCCTTCCCAATCGGCCGGCTGGTTTTTCGCGGCCCGCCTGGGCTGGGAGCTGCACCACGGCATCTGCGCCATCGGTAGTTCTGATTACTACAAACTTCCCGTCCGGACTCATGGCGGGTGCGCTGATGCTTTTTTCACTCACCGGTTCCAGCTTCCTCTCGTTAATTGGCTTTGCAAGGTCGAGCGAGAACAAACCAGAGCCAAGCCCGGTAAAGGCTGTCTGAACCAATAAGTTGTGATTGTCTGGAGCCATCTGGGCCGGAAAAGCGACGTTCGAAGAATCATTAAAGACCTCCTCCGGAGCCGCGCCCGGCATTAGCCCGATACGATAGAGCTTCCGGCTGCCAGAGTTTCGTCCAAGGAAAATGATGCTTTTGCTGTCGTTGAACCAGACAGGCGCCGATTCACTCTCTGCCGATGAAGTAAGACGCCGGCTAATGCCGGTCTTCAGGTCGTAAAGCCAAAGTTGAGATCCAACTCCGCCGTGAGTCGCCACAACTTTAGTCTCGTCCGGGGAGAGCCTGACACCTTGTATCGAAGCCCGCTCGCCAATCGAACCAATGATGTTCCCATGCAGGTCAACCCAATGCAGGCGCCAACTGGCCGAGGCTTGAGGCCGGTATGTCCAAATTATTCGACCATTATCGGCGACGCTAAATTCACGCGTTGCCTCGCGGGCGAGACCGGTCACTGAAGAAACAACCTGCTGCGGCTTGCCCTCAATTCTTCCGCTGCGCGGGTCAACCTCCGTAACCTGCAGAGAATTTGCTTCCGACATAAAGAACATCAGCCATTTTCCAGATTGGGGGTGGCGAGCATAGCGTGCCGCCTTATTCATCGGCAGAAGTTTTTCAAGTGGCCCGCCCGGAGCGGATAAATCAAACCGGCTCCAGATCATCTGCCCTTTCGAGACTACAAGGAAAGCGACGGAATTGCCCTCCGGCAGAAAAACCGGCTCCGTCGGATAGTCGCCTTGAGGCAACATCAACCCAGCCTCCTTCTTTGCGCCGGAGGCACTATCGGCCGTAAACAGCTTGCCACCGCTAACGAAGGCCACCTGCCCACCGCCGGCGCCGCCTTTCCACCCGCAGCCGGAGTAACGATCATCGTCCACCTCCGTCAGCACCCGCGCGGATCCCCCCTTGAGGTTAACCACTTTCAATTGCCTCGGAATCTGAAAGCAGATGCCAGTAGAATCTGTGGACCAGAATGCCCGCTGGGTTCCTTCCGTGCCGCCCAGTTTCTTCCATTCCATGGAATCGACAGGCCGTACCTTAATCCCATCCGGCGAGTAGGCCATGATCTTGTCGCCATTGGGGCTCAGTGTGTAGCGACCGCCCCCTTCAGCGGAAAGTGCGTAGCGGATCAGCGGAGGCGAATGGCTGCCGCCACGCAGCCAGAGCACGCCGAAGATGACGGCGGCCACCGTGGCAACCGCAGCCAAGCCCAGCGGCCACCGGACGAGCTTGGCCTGCGCGGGCGGTTCGGCCTTGGGCTGTTCGACGAGCAGATGGCGTGCATCGCCAATGTCGCGCAAGCGCTGGCGGGCTTCGCGCTGCAGGCAGCGTTCCACCAGGGTCCGCACGGCCTGCGGCACGGCTTCCAGTTCGATGGGCCGTGTGAGCACGTGCGCCAGCACGTCGCTCACCGTGCCGCCGCCGAACAACTGCCGGCCGGCGAGCATCTCCCACACGATAACGCCGAAGGCCCAGATGTCGGCCCGCTTGTCGACGCTCTGTCCGCGCGCCTGCTCAGGCGACATGTAGGCTGCGGTGCCCATGATGGTTCCAGCGCTGGTGGCGCCAATGGTGAGGGTGGGCGAGTTGTGAATGTCTGACTCCGTCCTCGCCGGGTCATTGATTTTGGCCAGGCCGAAGTCGAGGATCTTGACCTGCCCTTGTGGGGTGATCTTAATGTTGGCGGGCTTCAGGTCGCGATGGACCACGCCTTTTTCATGCGCGTATTCCAGGCCATCGATCAGTTGCCGCGTGTAGTCGAGCGCGGTCTCGAGCGGCACCGGCGTGGCGAGGTCGGCGCCCTCAACCAACTCCATGATCAGCGCCCGCTCTTCCACGCCATAGATCGCCGCGATGTTCGGATGATTCAACTGCGCCAGCACCTGCGCCTCGCGCGTGAAGCGGGCCATGCGGTCGGGGTCTGCGGCGAAGGCCGCGGGCAAAACCTTGATCGCCACGTCGCGATTGAGTTTGGTATCCGTGGCGCGATACACCGCGCCCATGCCGCCTTCGCCCAACTTAGCCGTGATTTTGTAGTGCGCGATTTGAGTGTTGATCATGCGAACGCGCCAGCCTGACGCCAAGCGCGTTCCACGATTCTATCCTACTTCAGACCTCCTGATCTTCTGGAAAATGAGATGAGCCAATTTCGACATGATCAGTAACCGCTCCCTAAACGGTCGCGGCTCGGTAGAATCCCAATGCCTCCGAGCCGCGACCGTCAGGGAGCGGTGGTCCGGGCTCAATCCGAATTCCACGCAAAGCGAAAATCGCCGAATGACATCAGGAGATCTGAACTTACAACGACCGCAGGAAGTGAATCAAATCCTGCTTCTGACTTAACGGCAACGCATTGTAACGCTGAATCACAATCGAAGCCTCCGAACCCTGTCCTGCATGCTGCAGAATCGCATCGACCAAATTCGACGACCTGCCATCATGCAGGAAAAAGATCCGCTGCCCCAATCCCCACAATGGCGCCGTGCGGAAATCGCTACCTGCCGCATTACCCTGCGAAACCTGGTCGTTCAGATTCGCGCCCATCGTATGCAACGCAAGATCCGAATAAAGCGGCACCGGTTGATTGCTCAACGACGCCGACGATGACTTACCCGTATTCAAAGACGGCGTATGGCAAAGAGCGCAGCCAAGCTGGCCAAACACGTTCTTGCCGTTGGTGACCGAAGCAGTAACTGGCCCAGTTGCCGGCGGAGCCAGGAAGCGCATGAACGCGGTGAACTTCACCACGTCGCTGGGATCGAGCTTGTCGTAATTAGTATGGTCCTCCGGAGATCCATTCGCCGCGCAGGCCGCATCCTCATCGCGCTCGTTCTGGAAGATCTCATTAGTAACTCCCATCTCCACGTTGTAAGCTTCGCCGCTGAATAACATCAGCGACTTATTCTGCGCCTTCCAGCCGAACCTTGTGATGGTGCCGTCGTTGCCGTTGCGATTCACCTTACCGCCGATCCCCATCTGCTGTTTCACGGCCGAGTTCGCCGCCAGATTCGCCAGGATCGTCGAATCCGGAATGGATTCAAGCAGTCCTCCGCCATACACCGGAGTCGGAATGCGGAAGGTCAGATTGGCCGTATTGGAAAAGTCCTCCTGCGCGATTTTGCAGGCCGCCGGCACATCGTTGCGGCCTGTGACGACAAACAGGGCATGCACGCCGCCATCGGCCTGGTGGGTAGGCGTCTGCCTGAAGCGGACCACGCGCACCGGGCCGTTTTGGCTAAGGAACGACGGAACTTTGTTGAGGGCGCCGGCGCGGGTAGCAGCGGCGATCTGCGGATTTACTGACGGACTGCTGCCGCCCGTGGACGGTTGGGCGTGGCATCCACCGCAGGAATCCAAATTGAATCGTGGCCCGAGTCCGTTTGAAACCTGCTCCATTTCCGAAAACGCGTCCTTACCAGCACGGAACATTGTCATTTCACCCGTTGTGACACCGGGCAGTGCCCCGCCCGCTGCAGCGGCACCAACGCGTGCGCCCGGGTCCACGGGCTGCCCCTGCTGTGGCGGAGGCGGTTGCTGCGGAGGCGGCTGCGCGATGGCGAAACCAACCGCCATCGCGGCCGAAATCATATTCTTTGTTCTCAATTGGAGATTCATCCGATCCCTTTCCTTATCCGTTCGGCTTGTGACGAACAACATGTAACTAGCGTACCGGAAAGAAGGAAAATCGCAGATTAAATCTCTGAAAAGATTGATCTTACATTCTTAACAATCGGCATTAGAAGTACTAATGCATTTGCCGTATGCCGTGCTCAGGGTTTCAGCAGCCACTTGTTGAACCAGGCTGTGGTTTGCGCCCAGGCATCGCACGCGGCTTCCGGGTTAAATGCCGGACCCGTATCGTTATTGAATGCGTGGCCGGCGCCCTGATAGACCCGGAATGCGAACGTTTTCTGTTTGCTGATCATCTCAGACATTACGGCAGCCATCCCGATGGTAAGATTACGATCGGTTTCCGCATAAACGCCCATCACGGGAGTCTTGATGGCATCGATTTGGGCACTGTTGGGTAGCGGGGTGCCATAGTATGGAACGGCCGCGGCAAACTCCTCCACGTTGGAAAGAACATCCCAGACGTTCCCGCCGCCTGCGCAAAAGCCGATGATGCCAATGCGGTTGAACACCACATTGGGTAGCGACTTAGTGTACGAGAGGGTTGATATAAGATCGGAACGGCGGTCAAACTGATTGGTACGGCCGTAAGCCCCCGATCTGGTAACGGCGTCGGGAAATTGACCGGTGCCACCCTGGCGAGAGAGCAGATCCACGGCGACGCCGATAAACCCTGCCCTTGCCACACGCCGCGTGACATCTTTATGGTGGTCCAGTAAACCCTGATTCTCGTGTACAACGATAACGGCCGGAAGCAGTTTGCCGCCGGTATTCTTCGGGTAAGCCATATATCCGAAGAGGGTTCCGCCCTCACCTGGATAGGTGATGTCCTGCGTGACAAGATCCGCAGCATCGGCCGGGACCTGCAAGCCAGCCGGACAGGCAGCGGGCGGCTGCGCGTTCATGATTTCAAATCCACTCAAAGTGGCAACAGCGGCTGTAACACTCCCCGTGTGCCTCGCTACTCGTTGGACCAGTTCGCGGCGGCTGAATGCACCGTCCACGTAAAGATGGACAAGCTGGGCAATAATGCCTTTTTCCTGATACATGGTTAGGATTTTACAACAGGTGGGGAGAAAGGAGATGTTAATTGTGAAGGGGGCCGCGAGTGCAGCCCCCAGGAAACGCTATTTGCCGCCGAACAACTTCATGCCCAACTCCAGCAGATTGGTGCCTTCGGAGGGTGCCTGGCCATTGTGAGTCAACTGATCCACAAGCCCGGGCAACATTTCAGCCAGATGACCGCTTGCCATATCAGGTGAAACGCCAGCTTTTTCCGCAAACGACTTCACCATATCGCTGCCCAGAACATTTTGGATTTGTTCAGCAGAGATGGGCAGGTTTGCGCCGCTACCGATCCACGATTGCGCCACGCCGCCCAGTCCGTTCTGCTCGAACGCCTGAGCCAACCCGGCTATGCCGCCAGGATGATTGTTCAACATCTCAAGCGCTGCGCCCAGCATGCCGCTCTGTCCGCCGCCGGAGCCACCCGAAAGCACCCCGCTCAATGCTTGTCCAGCCAAATCACCGAATAAGCTCATTTCTTTGCCGCCTCTCCCTTGTCTTCGTGATAGCCGGCTTTCTTGGCATCCGCTTCGCTCATGAACTTGCCCTGCTTGGTCTTGCCATACCAGCGGCCACCCTTGTGATAGACCTTGGAATCGGTGTTCACCCAAACCTGACCAGAGGCTTGAGCGGCTTTGATCTGTGGATCCGTAGCAGCGGCGGCGGGGGCAGCCTTGGCAGCCTTGGCATCTTTGGTTACGGCCGTCTTGGTGTCCGTTGCCGCGGTCTTTGCATCCTTAGTGGTTGCGGTCTTTGCGTCGGCAGCGGCTTCTTCAGCCTTTTTCTTTTTCGACTTCCTGGTTTCTTTCGGCGCGTCCTTTGTATCGTCCGCGGCAGCCGCGGTGGACGTCGAGAAGCACAGTCCGGCGGCGATCATGCCGCTCAGCAGTGCCAATTTGGTAAAGCTCCTCATTACAAACTCCTTGGGGTTGTTTTTTCCGGTCAATCTAGTATACCTAAGGTCGTAGTCAAATTTGCGATCATGGGTTTAAATCATGAAGAGTGCATTGTTTGACATGACCGGCAAAGTCGCCGTCGTTACGGGCGCAACCAAGGGCATCGGGCGGGCCATTGCTGAGGCGATGGCAGAGGCCGGAGCGCGCGTCGTCATCTCCAGCCGCAAGCCGGAATCGTGCGAGCAGGTCGCCACAGCCATTCGCGACAAGGGCCACCAGGCGATTGGCGTGCCCTGCCATATCGGCAAGAAGGAGGATCTGGAGCGCCTGGTCGCTGCGACCCGCCAGCAATGGGGGCAGATCGATGTACTCGTATGCAACGCCGCGGTGAATCCTCACTTTGGCCCAATGCAGTCTTTGAGCGACGATGCCTTCTCTAAGGTGATGGATACCAATGTGCGCAGCAATCTGTGGTTGTGCAACATGGTTATTCCTGAGATGGCCGCCCGCCGCGACGGCGCAGTGGTGATCGTCTCCAGCATTGCCGGCTTCAAGGGTACGGACAAGTTGGGCATCTATGCGATTTCAAAGGCTGCGGACATGCAACTGGCGCGAAATTTGGCAGTGGAGTGGGGCCCGTCGAACGTGCGAGTCAACTGCATTGCCCCCGCGATCGTGCGCACCGATTTCGCCCGCGCACTGTGGGAGAATCCAGAGATTCTCAAAGCGGCCGAAGAGACCTATGCTCTGCGCCGCATCGGCGAACCGGAAGATGTTTCGGGTGTTGCCGTAATGTTTGCCTCGCGCGCCGGCAACTGGATTACGGGCCAGACCATCGTTGTTGATGGCGGCTACATGGCCGGCGGTGGCGGCAGTATTTGATCGAAAGTCGCGGGCTTGCTCTTAGCTAGGATACCGGGCTAAGATTGGCATATGGCCACTATCGTCAATATGCATGAGGCAAAGAGCACGCTCTCACGCCTGGTGAAACGCGCAGCTGCGGGAGAAGAGATACTCCTGGCCAATCATGGCACACCCGTCGCAATGCTCTCGCGTATTCCCGCAAGCAGCACAAAGATTCCATGGGATGTGTTCAAGGGAAAAATGAAGATGTCCGCTGATTTCGATGAACCACTAGAAGGCTTTGAGGATCTGGAGTGAGTGAGCAACTTCTTCTGGACACAAACGTTCTGATCTGGACTTTGTCCGAAAGCGACCGGATCTCTGCACAAGCGAAACGGGCGATGTCCCGATCGGCATCACACCTTTTTGTCAGCGTTATCAGCGTTTGGGAAATGATCCTCAAACATCAGGCCGGAAAGTTGGACCTGCAAGCACCAATGGAGGATGTGATCAATCAGATCCTTTACCAGTCGCAATGGCAAATACTACCGGTGCGAACCGGCCATATGGTTCCATTGTTGTCTCTGCCCATGATCCACAAAGACCCGTTTGACCGGATGCTGATAGCGCAGGCTCGTCTTGAAGGCATGGCATTGGTTACTTCGGACAAAACAATTGCCGAATATAACTTGAAGATAATCTGGTAGCTAAGCATTGGCCTACTGCTTGGGCCGCGCACGCCACAGTCCCACGTGGTAAGTGTTGACCTCGTAATAACCGTTCCAGGCGTAACCATCCTTAATCGAATCGTTCAACCGTTCAAACGTTCCCGGCGGCAGCTGGTTGTCATCGCGGCTCCAGACCACGTACTCAATCCGGTTGGCCTGCAGCCACTTCGAACTATCCACCATTTCGCCGCGATAGAACTGGTTCACATCGCGCTGCCGGAGATCGATATCCGAGCGGTTCGCGCGCCACACATTCTCATGATTCGGCCATCCTAAAAATGCAGTCTGTCCGGCAAACATCGTCAGCGCCGGCGGCATGGTGTAGGCGCCGGTCGGCACGCGTTGCAGCACAATCGCCTGCGGTTGATGCTTCAGAAAATCGAGAATGACCTTTTCGCCTACGTCTGAGCGTATTCCCGCCGCCCCATCCAATTGCCCCACATGCGGCTTGCCGTTCATCACATAATGGATCCCCAACTCCGCGGAATATGAGCAGACCAGAACCAGAACAGCAACCGTGCACCAACGGCACACCCTCGACGCCGATCGCAGATTCATTCCGCCAAACAGCAGAATGCCTCCGGAATAGATCCAAGCCCACGATTTCAGCACGGAGTTGAAGCGCTCATATTTGCCGCCGTACAAATCGTCAATGTAGAAGAACTCACAAGCCACCAGTAGACCGATCCACAATAGACAGAGCCCGCCGGTCATGCGTGTACGCTCACCGCGGAACAGTTGCAGCAGAATCAGAGTAACCAGCGGATAGAAGATCAGCAGCCACAAAATCGGCGGAGTCCGCAGGTTCGCCGGCACCATACGCAGCGGCATCCCGGCATCCAACGCCACAAGTCCGAAGTGCGTGATAAAGGGCTCCAGCAGCAATAGGGCAGCACCGCAACCAAGCGCAGCGGACTTCCAGTCAACGGGCTTCTCCATAAATCTGCGTAGAGCCAGATATCCACCTGCCAGCACAACCTGCAAAGGAAATTGCCAGGTATTGCAGGCGATCATCAGCGGTGCCGTAGCGCACAACAAGGCATGCGATTCCTGCACGGCAGTCCCCGCTTCAATATGTGCGATGCACAGCAGGGCCAGCATCAACAACAGGAATCCGCTGAACGGCGGATGGTAATCGCCCAGGCCGATCATGTATGAGAACGTCTCAACCGGCAGGTCGGGCGTCTCCGCATTCACCCCGCTCGCCTGCAGAAGCCAGTTGCCCAGCGGACCGGTTGCGGAATCCTTAGCAAAACTGCCACCCACAAAGCGGATACTGGAATAAAGCGATGGTGACTTTTCCAGCAACCGGATGAACGGCGCCGTGCCCACTCCGCCCACAAGAAAAGCTGCGGTCAGCAACAAGGCAGGAAGACGCCGCCGCGTTAGCAGCATTGCTGCCGCTCCGGCTGCCGCCGTTGTCAGCGCAACCATCGTACAGAAGCCCAGGTTGTAGGCCATTCCGGCGGAAACGTCTAAGATGCGTCCGATCAGCGCCGCAGCATAATGTTGCAGCGCATAGTACATTTCGAAGCGGAAAGGAGGCAGCCAGCGGTCTACCGGTGGTAACCGGTCGCCGGGAAGATAGTTGGCGATGAACGAGAGGTCGGTGATCCTTTCCGAACTCGCATCGATGTCGGGAAACCCATATCGCCAGACCAGCGCGTAAAGGAACGCGCCGTGAAACACTGCCTCTGTGCGCCAGCCTTCCAGCAACACCCGCCACTGCTGCGAGATCAGCCAGATCGAGTATGCTGCGGCGAAGGGCATCGCCCAGGCGAGCTTGCCAAGTCCTATGAAGTGTTCGCAGAAGAAGAGTGCCAGCACCAGCACAACCGGCGAAGCAATCCGCGCAAGCGACCACGAAGCGATAAAACGTCTGACAGTGAGCGCCAATCCAGCCAGGAAAATCCACAACAGCAGGACAAGCAGTGCATTCGCGATATGAACCATCAAATCCCCAAAGGGGAAGCCGCCCTCGCTAGAAGGCGGCTTCGCAAGTTATTTCCCAAGCCGGCGGCGGAACTCATAGAGCCCGACGCTCATCATTCCGGTCAAACCTAGGATACCCGATGGCTGCGCCGCATTCACAGCGAATCGTTGCGGCACTGTGACTACCGTAAGTCTTCGCCCGCCTGTCATCGGCACCGCGTCGGCTAACTCCAAGGCAATTCGATGACCCACCCCGCTCTACTTTCCACCTTGGCCAGGACACACCTATATATGCGTAACAGAGCTCACTTTTGAATCGCCCCGTCTTCAAAAAAAACTGTTGCCCGTAAATCCTGCGGAAATGCACGTCTCTGCAAACCAGGAACATCCATTTTCCGGCGATTTCTGCCGGAAGATGGCTGGCGTCCTCGGATTGCCCCACGCGAAACTGCCCGCAATACGAGTCACCCGG
>CAIRSA010000460.1 GCA_903881085.1 uncultured Acidobacteriia bacterium | reverse complement strand
TAGGCGGTACGTGCGAATGACGGCTTGCAGTTACCTGTTGCTTGCCGCCGCGGCGTACCAATTTCGCAGTCATCCACCATAGCGTAAACGATTTGTCAGGTTTTGTCCAGACAATTCGGAAAGGGTACGTGAACTGTTACGCTATTTCTTGGCCGCCTTCAAGAATCTGTTTGATCTGATCCTTATCCCAATTCCCTGGGGCCTGCATTCGAATCTGCCCCTACCCGCATCTTGCCGTTTTTCAGGATCATCTTGTAGAAACCGTTATACCGATTAGGAACATTCTGCATTGGGGAATTGGGCAACTCTGGGAAATCGGATCGCTGTCAGCCGTAGTACAATTGAAAATTGCGCCGGAAGGGAGGCTGGCGTACCTTGCCGATGAGATGTCCTAGTTGTGGTTCTGCTAATTCGCGATTTTCACAGCGGTCGAGTTGGGGCGATTACTCATGCTCATTCGCCTACATCGTGGTGAGTCATGCCACCACTATTTCTTCACTCTTGTTCTCTTCTGGACTTTGTGAGTCGGGCCGGCAAAGATTAACTAGAAAGAATGACCGCTGAATCGTCCTATCCGAATGTTGGCATTGCGGAGCTGTTCGAGCGACAAGCTGCCCGGACGCCGGACGCTGTCGCCCTCTTGTGGGACGGAGGCGAGTGGAGCTATCTCGAGTTAAACCGGCGTGCGAACCTGCTGGCTCGTCGTTTGCATGACGCGGGGATTAAGAAGGATCACGTGGTTGCGGTATGTGTCCCGCGCTGTCCAACTCTGATCGCTGCGCTACTTGGTGTTCTGAAGGCGGGTGGCGCATACCTCCCCTTGGACTATGGGGATCCACCGGAACGGCTTGCGCAATTGAGTAAAGATGCAAAAGTGGAGATTTCTATCGTGCCTGCTCAAGCACAGGGCTCGTGGCTACCTCCGCCCGAACGTGTGCTGGCTGTTGCTGACGAGGACCCGCAGCCCGACCCTGGAAATCTCTCCCTTCCAGTGGAGCCCGACGACCTTGCCTACGTGATGTACACATCAGGTTCAACCGGCTTTCCCAAGGGTGTGGAGATTCCCCATAAGGGAGTTGTCAGGCTGCTGTTCGGGACGGACTTTGCAGCGTTCGGACGGGATTGCGTATTTCTTCATCATTCGCCTGCGGCATTCGACGCTTCCACGCTAGAGATCTGGGCACCTCTCCTGCACGGCGGACGATGCGCCCTCTTTCCAAATGACGCGATGCCCTTGCAAGATCTTGCGGAGTGGAACACGCGATTCGGCGTCAATACCCTTTGGCTCACGAGTTCTCTATTCAATGCGCTGATCGAAGCGGCGCCGCAGGCGTTTGGTGAGGTGCGGCACGTAATGACGGGAGGTGAGGCGCTCTCCGCAGAACACATTCGGAGGGCCCAGAAATTGGTGCCGAGGACGCTATTTACTAACGCATATGGACCTACGGAGAATACGACATTCACCTGCTGTTACCCGATTCCTTGCCCGTTGGATGACCAGGCGATTTCAGTTCCGATCGGTCGCCCTATCGCCAATACGACCGTGCATTTACTCGATAACGACATGCAACCGGTTCCTGCGGGCGAGGTAGGGGAAATTTATGCCGGCGGCGATGGTTTGGCGCGTGGCTACCGCAACCGACTGGAATTGACGGCTGAACTATTCCTACCTGATCCATTCTCGGGCAGTCCGGGCGCGAGGCTCTACAGAACGGGAGATTTGGCCCGGCTGCGGCCCGACGGTAACCTGGAGTTTCTAGGAAGGCGGGACCACCAGGTGAAGTTGCGTGGTTTCCGCATTGAGTTAGAGGAAGTGGAGGCGGTTCTTTCAAGGCATCCCGCCGTGGCTGCTGCTGCGGCAGTAGTCCAAGGGGAGACAGCATTGGAGAAACGCTTGGTCGCGTTTGTCTCTCGCCAGGGTGAGGTTTCGGAAGATAGCCTGCGTCAATATCTGGTCGGAAGATTGCCATCGTACATGGTTCCGAGTGTTTTTGCGTGGCTCGATAAATTGCCCCTCACTTCGAACGGAAAGCTCAACCGGCGTCAGTTGGAGCGTCTTCCGGCACTATCCAAGGTCGGAACGGAGTTTGTCGCACCCCAGCCAGGACTGGAAAGTGATTTAGCGAGAATTGCGGCCGAAGTATTGCGGTTACCTAGTGTCGGAGTGACCGATAACTTCTTTCACTGCGGCGGTCACTCTTTGCTTGCCATGCAGTTCCTAGCAAATGTGAGCCGAACCTATGGCGGATCGATTTCATTGCGCGACTTCTATAGGGAACCAACCGTTGCCGCGCTTCGCCGCCTGGTGGAGAGGCAACCCGTGGGGACTTCCCCTTCATCGCCAATCTGCCGGAGCGACGCGGCCGGTGTTTTGTCTTTCGCGCAACAACGTTTGTGGATCAGCGACAGGATCGATTCAGGTGGCTTGCATTACCTCATTCCCTGGGTAGTGGATTTGCGCGGTGCTCTCGATGTCGGTGCCTTGCGGAATGCCTTGGACGTCATTGTGGCGCGCCACGAGCCCCTGCGGACCGTTTTCCCGGATAGCGATGGAGTTCCTGAGGCCCTAATTCTTCCCCAAACCCCGGTACCATTAAAATCGTGGGATGTGGATGAGTCGGAGTGGCGGCAGAGAGCAGAAGAAGATTCGCGCCAGGCCATAGATCTTTCAGCGGGGCCAATCCTCAGGGCGAAACTCTACCGTCTCAGCGCTGGGCGGCACATCCTTCTCTTGATCTTCCACCACATCGCGTTCGATGGTTGGTCGTTGTCAATCTTTCGCCGGGAACTAAACGAACTCTATGCGGCACATCATTTTGGGCGACCGCCGCAACTAGCAAATCTGCCGGTACGCTATTCTGACTATGCCATCTGGCAACGAGAGAACTGGCATAACTTAGACCGGTCGGAGGCCCTCAATGGTTCTCCCGATGTGTTGTTGCTAACGAGACCACGTCCTAAAAGGCAAAGCTACGACGGCCGGCGTCAGGCCATCCTGCTCGATGCCGGCTTAATGGCGAAACTACGGTCCCTAAGCCGTGAGCAGGACGCCACTTTGTTTATGACGCTCCTCGCAGGCTTCCTCGTTTTGCTATTCCGCTACAGCGGGCAGGCTGACATAATTGTGGGTACCCCGACTGCAAACAGGTCGTGTCCGGAAATCTATGATCTGATAGGGTTTTTCGTGAATACCTTGGTCGTCCGCACGAGTTTGGCTGGAGATCTCGACTTCAGTGAGCTGGTTACGAGGGTGAGAGAATCGGTACTCGACGCATTGTCGCATCAGGATGTTCCTTTCGAGAAATTGGTGGAAGCGCGCAACCCAGAGCGGAGGCTCTCCCATTCACCGCTGTTCCAGGTGATGTTTATCCTGCAAAACGTGCCCCCCACTAAGTTGAATCTCCCAGGATTGATGGCCGAAGAAGTCGAGGTCGACAACGGGACGGCGATGTTCGATCTGACGATGACGCTTGAGGAGTGTGGAGGAGAGATACGGGGTAGCCTCCAGTACAGCACCGATCTTTTCGATTCAACGACAGCACAGCGAATGACGCGCCATTACGTGTCATTGCTTCAGGCAGCAACGGCGGATTCATCTGCGAAGATCGCGGAGTTACCGCTGATGGACGAAGCTGAGCGTTCAGAAGTGCTACGCCTCGGACGTGGTCCGCTTGCGTACTATCCGCAAACGGATGTGGGAACGCTTTTCTCTCGGCGGGCAGCAAATAATCCAGATGCCATAGCTCTCGTAACGGACCAAGGTGACTGGACTTATGGCCAATTGAACCAGCTGGCAAATGGTTTCGCTGGGCGCCTAGCGGAGTTCGGAGTCGAACCTGAGGAGCCAGTGGGGATTTGTGTGGAGCGGTCACCAGAAATGGTGGCAGCGCTCTTGGGGATCCTGAAAGCCGGAGCCGCCTATTTGCCCCTGGATCCTGCCTATCCAGCTCGGCGATTGTCTTATATGATGGAGAATTCCGGGACGCGGGTGGTGGTAGCACGACGCGGATTATTCGGCCCTTGGTTCGAACAGGCTGAGCGGGTTCTATTCTGCGATGAAGTGTATCCCGAGGAGATGCCCCGAATCCCGGTTATAGCATCTGGTCCAGACCGCGCAATGTATATCCTGTACACCTCAGGATCTACAGGTACGCCCAAGGGGGTCGCCGGGGAGCACCGGGCGGTCATGAACCGTCTACAATGGATGTGGTCCGCGTTTCCTTTTGATCCCGCGGAGCGCTGTTCACTGAAAACATCTCTGAATTTCGTGGACTCCGTGTGGGAAATCTTCGGACCGCTGCTGGCGGGTGTACCTGCCGTCGTGATCTCCGACACAACATTAAAGGATGCAAAGCTACTGGTACAGAGTCTGGCGCACCACAGAGTGACGCGGATCGTGCTGGTGCCTTCTCTTATGCGGGCAATCCTGGACATCTATCCTGATCTGGGTAATAGGCTCCCTGATCTACGTTATTGGACATGCAGCGGTGAAACCCTGACCCCTGAACTTGCTGAACGGTTCCTCAGTTTGCTGCCCGGGCGTACTCTGTTGAACTTGTACGGGTCGTCCGAAGTCTGCGCGGATGTCACTTGGCATGAAGTGCAACCTCAGGCGAACCGGTCGTGCGTGCCCATTGGCAAGCCTATCGCGAACACAGAGCTGTTGGTCCTGGATGAGAACCGGCAAATGGTACCGATCGGAACTCCCGGCGAGTTGTATGTCGGAGGCCCTCCGTTAGCGAGAGGTTATTGGCGAAATCCGGAGTTTACAGCGCAGCGTTTTCTGCGACACCCCATAGGGCCAGGTTTGGGTCTCCGGGTATTCCGTACGGGAGACCGAGTGCGGTTTCTGGCGAATGGGGATCTGGAGTTCCTTGGACGAGTGGACAACCAGGTAAAAATCAGGGGGCAGCGCATAGAGCTTGATGAGATTTCAGCCGTTCTGAGGAAAATGGATGACGTCCTCGATGCGGTAGTAATTGCGGGAGAGGTTGATGGTGCCGCGTCACGGCTAATTGGATTCGTTGTTTGGAAGGGGACCGGGGGCGATAGTGAAAAACTGAGGGAAAGGCTTCGAACGCATTTGCCTGAGGTGATGGTTCCTTCCTCTATGACTTCCATCGAGGCACTCCCACTCTTACCGAACGGCAAAGTGGATCGAGAAAGGCTGATTGCCATGAAGGCTACGCCCCTTGCCAGAGCGAAGGGAGCTAGGCCGCTAACCGTTGTTGAGCAGCAGCTCTGCGAACTTTGGAGAGGTTTACTCCAGGTCCGCCATATTGATCCTGCTGACAGCTTTTTCGACTTAGGCGGTAACTCACTGCAGGCCATTCGGCTATGCGCCCTGATCGAAAGGGAGCTGGGACAGATTGTCCCAGCGGCCACAATCTTTGAGGCTCCAACCTTGGAGCAGTTGGGGGCTCTTTTGGGCAAACCAACAAACCCAAACCCGAAATCCCTTCTTGTCCCAATTCAACCGGGGGATACGGCGCGGCCGCTGTTCTGTTTGCACCTGGGAGGAGGTGACGTTTTCGCATACCATCACTTGGCCAAGCAGCTTGGACCGAGCCAACCGGTCTACGGGGTCCAGGCGGCAGGTCTGGACGGCAAGTGCCCCCCCCATACCTCCATGAGAATCATGGTGAGGGAGTATGCTTCCGAACTCCGGCGTGTGCAGCCGTCAGGGCCTTACCAGCTCTGTGGATTTTGTTTCGGGGGACTCGTGGCATTTGCTCTAGCCTCCGAACTCGTGGCCCAAGGCGAAGAAGTACGTTTCCTCGGGCTTTTGGATGCCTTCGGCAGCGATCTTCTTCAAGTTGGATACTCTTGGAAGACATTTAGCTGGCTTGGTGAGCGGCTGTGGGAGAAGCTTACTGCCTTCGACTATGATCCTCGACTCTGGCCAAAGCGCCTGAGGATGGAATGGGAGATGCAAAGAGGCCGGTTAGCGGATAGGATTCAACTTCGGAAGCTTACTCGATCGGAAGCGCACTTACCACTGGGTGCTGCACCCATACAACATTACTTGCAGTTTGCAGTCCACAATTACCGCGCCCGATTCTACCCGGGGTCTGCTGTGGTTTTTCGGAGTACAAATCAAGGCCCGCTTGCTTCCCGTCGCCGGGATTTCTTTTGGGGACGGCTAGTGCAAAAGGTCATGGTAATTGAAGTTCCCGGTGAACATGATTCCATGCTCCAAGACCCGAATGTTGGTGCCCTAGCAAAAGCAATGTCAGCCTTTCTTTCGCCATCATTAGCCTCGGGTGTTGATCCTGAGGAAGTGCTGGAGCGCCAGTCCACAATGCCGTCCTCGCGTTAAGATGCACGCTTCCCGAATCTCAATTTGCATCTCATGTAGTGTAGTGTCCAACAAATAGCAGACAGTTTCCGCGAAATGCCTTAAGTTTGTGTGACCTGCCTCCGATTCCTCCGCCAACCAGAACTAGAAATCCTCGCTAAATCATAACGCCAACATTCTTCCGCTTTACCCTCTTGTCAGAGGCCTTCGAGCAGGCCGGGGAGCCTGTCAAGGACGAGCCGTGATGGGGAAAAGTAATTGTCGCCAGACAGGTTGCGAAGCCATTGGGCGGCGTATGGGTCGATCTCGTTGTAATAAACGGCGGTCATTCATGATTGCTCCATTGGGCTGGTTGGCCACGCCACTATGCCATACCTGGATGCTTTGGAACAGTGGTTTTTAAGCCTTGGGCTTGGGGATGGTCCTACATCGGCGGAACCCCGCCGTTTGGCATGGAGGCGCGCGGCCGGAGCAAGGTGCACAAGAAGCGTTGAGAGCCTTGACGGCTATTCGCAGAAGTGCGAACATTGTGTCGTGCCTCAATCGGAGATGGTCTTCTACAGGGAAGGCGAGACGGTTCTGTTCGACCAATGGTTGAACACGCTTCCGGTTAAGGCGCAAGCGAAGTGCCTTTCGCAAGTTCGTCTGCTGCGCGCGCAAGGGCATGAGCTTAGGCGTCCGATTGCAGACTTTCTGCGAGATGGCATCTATGAGTTGCGCCCGACGTATCAGGGTGTCAATTACAGGATTCTGTATTTCTTCAGCGGTAAAAATATCGTTGTCGTTTCACACGGTATTACGAAAGAATCTGAAGTTCCGGCTGTAGAGATCAGCCGGGCAATGGAACCTAAGGTCAAGTATGAAGCGAACCCGAAGGCACATGGATGGAAGGGGTAATCATGACCACCAAAAAGAAAGACGCTTTGGACCAACTGATTGACAAATTCGTTGGTAACGATCCTGAACGTCAGGCGATGTTGGAGGAGGAAATCGTCAACGTTGAAGCTGCTCAACTGGTTTACGATCTTCGCAAGCAAGCGGGACTGAGTCAGCGTGAACTTGCAAAGAAGGTGGGCACTACAGCAAGCGTGATCTGCCGGATGGAGCAAGCGGACTATGAAAGCTCGTTGCCAATGTTGCGCCGCATTGCTGGCGCATTGAACCGGAGGCTAGAGCTTCGTGCGGTTCCCATTAGTCCCCGGACTCGGAAGATGGCGAAGGTCAGTTAGCCGCGCGGCTGACGTCCCTCGATCAGAGTATGTCCGTTGCGCCTGTTGTCGCGCGATCTGCAACACGACCATCGGCGACGTAGCCGAACGATTTTCACTGATGCGGCCGATAACCTGGACGCGAACTGCGGATGGCTTCCGTGAGGATCTCTTCGGCCTCTTCCGGGGAGCCAGGCCTTCGGCGGGCATCCACCTCGGAGAAGTATTTCCTGAGATCGGCCGCTTGTTCCTGCCGCCGTTGCTCAGAGAGGACGGGATGTTCGATAGCGCGGATGCTGATGGCCTCGTTTTCGAGAACGCTGCGGCCCAGCAGGCTTTCAATGACTGCCTTCTGGCCGCGCGATAAATCTTTGGCATTGCGGATCATGTGTGGAACCCGCTTACATTATGATCGATTGAAGTCTACAGGCGCGGATTTGTCTTGTCACGCGTCTCTTGCTGCCGTGAAGCATGGGACGCCAAAAGCTCCGGTTTGGGCCTCCGCGAATATGCGGCCAGGCATGAGTAAATGACCCCTAAGCACCGCTTAGGAGAGATGTCTACCAGTAAATCTTGTTTTTAACGATTTCTTAACCAGTCTTAAGGTAAAGTGCAGTTAACACTTTCATTAACTGACCCGGGAATGACGATGTTATTCATCAACCACACCTCGAATAGCCAGGCCGCCAAGGACTACTTCAAGCAGGAACTGGCGCAGGCGAATTACTACATGAAGGATGGGCAACAGATCACCGGCCTATGGCATGGATTGGGCGCCAGTGCGCTCGGACTGGAGGGGCCAGTGGATGGCGACAGCTTCGTGAGCGTCCGGCAAGCATGCGTGACTGAATCCGGCCCTCCATAGTAAGTTTGGGAATGCCCCAAAACAACACCCCAATCGCCGAAGAATTTCTCGATTTGCGGCAGCGTTTGGCGGAATGGAAAAGCACCCATCCGCGC
>CAIRSA010000459.1 GCA_903881085.1 uncultured Acidobacteriia bacterium | reverse complement strand
GCGCGGATGGGTGCTTTTCCATTCCGCCAAACGCTGCCGCAAATCGAGAAATTCTTCGGCGATTGGGGTGTTGTTTTGGGGCATTCCCAAACTTACTATGGAGGGCCGGATTCAGTCACGCATGCTTGCCGGACGCTCACGTTGCAAACGAACCGAAGAGATACCTAGGAAGGAAACAGGTTGTGCCCGACGGTTCTCCTTTTGATACAGCCATTAATGTCGAACAGCCGAAGCAGGTTGGCGGGAAAGACTCATTGCCGGCGCTAGAAAGCGCGGAATCCGGAGCCTCGGGAGATGCTTGACCCTGAGGCCAAGAAGATAGCGGCCGACGTTGCAGATAAAATCTTCGCCATCATGCGAGGAACCGCCGGGACGGTCGTGCGGGTCAGCGAGACTTTGGCGGGGCGGTTGTCAAGAGCTTTTGTCGAAGAGACCGAAGCCGTCAAGGATTCGTCTGCGAAAGCCGCGACTTTATCTCCCAAGCAATTCGCATCAAGTCCACTATTCCTAAAGCAATATCCTTACATGGGGTTCCGCCAGGTTTTGCTCCTGCTGGCGATATTCTGGTGCTATCACGCCCTGATGGGATACCGGCCTTCCTTGTCGGAGTCGACGACGGAACCGGCGGCGGCGACTGAGGGAAAACCGCCAAAAGAGGGCGGGCAACCGCCCACAAAGATCGACGCAAGTCCTAAGGAGATTGACCGTTCCTTTCAATATGCTGGCTATGCGATTCTCGTGTTGCTCTCCGGGGCGGTCTACTTCCGCGTGAGGGGAGCACTGGCAACGCTCGGGGTCAACCGGTTAGTCGCCCAGCAGGCGGCTAAGGATATCAACGCACTCCTGAGCGCATATCGGCAAGGAGAGTCCCGCCGGTCGATCGAAGACATTGAGGCGCTAATCCCTAAAAACTTCAGTAATGCGGGGATGACCCGGCTACTTCGGCAGGTTGTGAGCGAGGCCAAGAATTGGCGATTCGATTCAATGCGCAATCTTGTCGAGCCGTACCAGACCGAGATCACGAGCGTTACGGCTCAAATCGACGATCTCCAACGCCTAGCGCTTCGACTGGGCGTGCTGGGATCTTTCATCGGTTTGATGCTCAGCATTAGTCAGCTGCCAAGCCTGATGGGAAGAGACCCATCTCCTGGGATGCTGACGGCATTTCTTCCAAATTTTCTTGGGCCTCTGTATCTCAAGTTCGGGTGCAGCATCGCGGGGCTGATTGTGTCCATTTATGCCCACATGATGGATGCTGCCGTAGGCCGCGAGCAGCGCACTCTGTTCAGGGAAATGGAAGACACGACGGCCGGACTTCTGGAGGTGGCGAGCCGCTCGATTAATACTCAGGGATTCCTCAACCAGTTCGATCAGTTAAGGGCGAGGCTGAAAGAATTGGACGAGCAATTCGTGGTTCAGAACCAGAAATTGGAAGATCTGGCCACTCCCCTCACTCGGCTCGGCACTTTCCACGAATCGGCTGAGAAGTACCTTCAATCGATCACGGCAGCCCAGGATCATTTTTTTCTTGGTATGAATCAGTTGTTAAATACCCTGCAACTTCAATCCGTGGCGGAACGGTTTGAGCAGGGGATGAAGACTCTGATGGAGAAGAACCATGTCGGATATAGCGCTCTGCTCGAAAAGGGCCAAGAGAATCACATCAGGGAAACACAGAGAAAGCAGGAACAAATTGCCTTCGAAGTTGAGAAGTTGCGCGCCGCCCTGCATGGCGTAGCGGGACCGCTCACTCGGGGTGTAGCGATTATCAGTCTAATTCTGGTGGGAACCGTGTTGATTCTCGTTCACTACTCTGGAGTGTTGAAATGAAGTCACGGGATCAGATCGGGTTTGGACCAGAGATGGACCTAGTCTTGTCTCTTTTTGCAGTGAGTCTGATTGCCGGCCTTCTAGTTTGGTTTAGAACTCAACCCTCACCCAAGCCGGAGCCGCCGAAGCAGGCCAAGTCCGAGTCAGACTTTGAAGGAAAGATTTTGAAAGATAGCGCGTTTGAGGTCGGCGAAGATCAGCTCACTGATGTTGGCAAACGCGAATTGCTCTCGTTCTTGCCCGGTTTCCGGGAACAGTTAATGGAGGGCAACAAACATCTGGAGATTGTAGGACACGCCTCGCCGGAGTTGAGATATTACGCTGAACGAACTGCGCGGGGCACCTCACCAGGGCTAACTCCTCTGCTGGTTGTGCCCGCTCCGCAACCCGGCCTGCCCAAATGTACTGACAAACTTATGTCGCTCGGACTCCACTACAACTACAGTTTCAGAACTCCTGACCTCGCCCGCTAAACTGCCATGTGCGATGAAAACAAAATGATCCCGGAGTGAACTTGCAACGGGCCTCGGGGGTGGGTTAGAAATGAAGCATGCCGCAGATGCAGTTGCCTATCTTTCCCGCCGGGGT
>CAIRSA010000458.1 GCA_903881085.1 uncultured Acidobacteriia bacterium | reverse complement strand
GTGCGGAGGAACAGAACCAGCGTCTGGCAAAGGAATCCGCAGCGCATGAGCAGACGGCGGCGGAGCGCCTGTCGCTGATCGACAATATCGATGCGCAGCTGAAAGTCGTAACTGAAGCGGCCAATGATCGCCTGGCGCAGCTGCGAAGCGCCGCTGTGCAGAACCAACAGCTGGTTGTTGAATCAAAGATACAGGCTGAGGCGGCGGCGGAACGTCTGGTGTTAGTCGAAAAACTTGACCAACAGCTCAAAGAGATGACCGCCGCTGCCAATGACCGTCTGGCTTTGCTACAACTCGCCCAGGGGCAAATCAGTCAACTGTCAGCCGAGTCTGTCAGCCATCAACAGACCGCGGCCGGCCAGCAGGTAAAGCTCGGCAATGCCGAGGAGCAGAATCGCCTGCTGAGTGAAGAGTTGGCGGCCCAGGCAAGGGCTTCCGATCAGCGGCTGGCGGAGCAACAGCGGACGGCAGAACTGCTGCTTGCTTCGAAACAACAGGCCTTGAGCAAGCTTGAAAAAGCGCATCTGGAACTACAGACCAGCGAGGCTATTCTGCTGCGTGAACTGAATGAATATCGCGATGAAAGGCTGGTGCAAGCGCTGAAGCGAGTCTTGTTCCGCCGGGAAAACTGATGCTGCGGTATGCAACTCTGTGTTGTCCTGCCGCCGTAGCCAGCCCTGCCAATGTGTGATCCCACCCACCCGTCCAATCGTTAAATGATTCATTCCAAAAGAGTCTTCTACCAGACAGCCACGCCTAAGGTTTGGCAATCGAGGTGCTGGTTGACCTAGTGCGATGATGACTACAGCGGAAAAAGAAAACGTGAATACCCTGCTTACTCGCCAGCAAACCCAGCTGGATGTGTTCTTCCGCCCAAAGTCGGTGGCGGTTATCGGCGCCACCGAGACAGCGGGGTCGGTTGGCCGCACAGTCCTTACCAATCTGATTGCAAGCCCATTTGGCGGCCCGGTATATCCAGTCAACCCGAAGCGCTCGAGTGTTCTTGGAATTAAGGCATACAAGACAATTGCCGATATCAACGAGGCTGTGGATTTGGCTGTGGTGGTAACTCCCGCTCCTGCCGTGCCGGATGTGATCCGGCAGTGCGCGGACCTCAAGGTGCCAGGAGCGATCGTAATTTCGGCCGGCTTCAAAGAAGCGGGCGCCGAAGGGCGCGAGTTGGAGCGGCAGGTCCTGGAAAATGCGCAGGCTGGAGGTATGCGCATCATTGGCCCAAACTGTCTCGGTGTAATGGCGCCGCTTAGTGGCATGAATGCCACATTTGCAACCGCCATGGCGCGGCCGGGCAACGTCGGGTTGATCAGCCAGAGCGGAGCGATGTGCACGGCCATCCTGGATTGGAGCCTGCGCGAGAATGTTGGTTTCAGTGCCTTCCTTTCCATCGGCTCGATGCTCGATGTTGGTTGGGGCGATCTGATTGATTACCTTGGTGAGGACCCGCATACCAAGAGCATCGTGATCTACATGGAATCGATCGGGGACGCGCGGAAGTTTCTCTCCGCGGCCCGCGAGGTGGCGCTCAGCAAGCCCATTATTGTGATTAAAGCAGGCCGCACGGATGCGGCTGCAAGAGCCGCTGCGTCGCATACCGGCGCCTTGACCGGCAGCGATGAAGTGCTGGACGCCGCGTTCCGCCGGGCCGGCGTGCTTCGCGTGGATACGATCGCTGAAGTGTTCTATATGTCCGATGTGTTGGGCAAACAGCCGCGCACCAAAGGCAAGCGGCTGACGATTCTTACCAACGCCGGCGGTCCTGGCGTTCTGGCGACGGATGCGCTGATCAACGATGGCGGCGAGTTGACCCCTTTGAGCGACGAAACGATTGGGGAGTTGAACAAAATACTTCCCGCGCATTGGAGCCACGGCAACCCTATCGATATTCTTGGTGACGCAGGTCCCGAGCGCTATCAGAAAGCGATGGAGATTGCCGCCAAGGATCCCAACAGCGATGGCTTGCTGGTGATCATGACGCCGCAGGGCATGACCGCGCCAACTCAGATCGCGGAAAAGGTGCGCTCCGGTGTGAAAATGGACGGCAAACCGCTTCTCACCAGTTGGATGGGTGGCGCGGAAGCGGCGCCGGGAATCGATGTTTTGAACCGCGCGGGAATCCCTAGTTTCCACTTTCCCGACACAGCGGCGCGCATGTTCAATTACATGTGGAAGTACTCTGAAAACCTGCGCGCACTCTACGAGACGCCCACCGGGCTCTCACAAGGCCATGAACCACTGGTATCGCGCGCGGAAGAGATCATCCGTTACGCGCGGACCTCAGGCCGGACGCTGCTGACGGAATATGAATCGAAGCAGTTGCTGGCGGCTTACGGCATTCCGGTTGTACGGACGGAGATCGCCATTTCGGAGGACGAAGCCGTCAGCCTCGCCAAAGACATTGGTTATCCGGTGGTTCTGAAACTCCATTCGGAAACGGTTACGCACAAAACGGATGTCGGGGGAGTGCACCTCAACC
The DNA here is from genome assembly GCA_903881085.1 of uncultured Acidobacteriia bacterium. Taxonomy (GTDB): domain Bacteria; phylum Acidobacteriota; class Terriglobia; order Bryobacterales; family Bryobacteraceae; genus CAIRSA01. Next base: position 6,292 of record CAIRSA010000458.1, on the reverse strand, counting down.
TCTCAAATGAACACGCCGTACGCGTTGCATATTCCGCCATTGCGAAGATAGCGGGGTTCCTTGGCGTTACGGTGCAGCCGATGGTCTCGTTGGATGGTTATGAGATCATCGTGGGCTCCAGCGTGGATCCACAGTTTGGCCCGGTGCTGCTGTTTGGCACTGGCGGCACGATGGTGGAGGTGTTCAAAGACCGCGCACTGGCGCTGCCGCCCCTCAACACCACGCTCGCCCGTCGCATGATGGAGCGGACCAAACTTTACACCGCGCTGAAGGGGATCCGCGGCCGCAAGCCGGTGGATCTGAATGCGCTGGAAGATCTGATGGTGCGGTTCAGCCGTCTGGTGATTGAACAGCGCTGGATCAAAGAGGTCGACATCAATCCACTGCTGGCCTCGTCGCAGCGGTTGCTGGCGCTGGATGCGCGCGTGTTGCTGCATGACCCTGCAACCAAGGAAGTGGATCTGCCGCGCAGCGCCATTCGTCGCTATCCGTTTCAATATTTGGCCCCGTGGACGATGCGCGACGGCGTGGGTGCCATCATTCGGCCGATTCGCCCGGAAGATGAACCGATGATGGTTCGGTTTCACGAATCGCTCTCGGAGCAATCGGTGTACTTCCGCTATTTCCGCTTGATGAAGCTCAGCCAGCGCGTAGCGCACGAAAGGCTGACGCGCATCTGTTTCATCGATTACGACCGTGAGATGGCATTGGTGGTTGAACGCGATGGCGAGATCATGGGTGTGGGACGAATGACCAGGATCCGTGGCACCAGTTCAGCCGAGTTTGCCATCGTGGTGAGTGACAAGTGCCAGGGCCGCGGTGTTGGATCGGAGCTGTTACGGCGCATGATTGAGGTTGCCCGCCGGGAGAAGATCACGCTGTTGGTAGGTGAGATTCTGCCGGAAAACCGCCAGATGCATCGCATCTGCGAAAAGGCGGGCTTCAAGTTGATGCACTCCGTGATGGATCCGGTGGTTCGCGCGGAACTGGATATGGAGTAGCTGGATGTAGGACAGAATGGCACTCCAATGTCGCTTACATTGCGTCGATGAGGCGAGCTTCCGATATGGTAAGCGATTCATTGGGGCATTCCGGTGGAGGGCAATTGGGGTCAGACAGCCCATTTTCGGCATCCACCTTCGCTAAAGCTACGGCGGACAAGAAAACGGCCGAAAAAAGGTGTCAGACCCCGAATGCGCGGCGTCGTTCTTGTCAATGTAAGTGACATTGGAGTGCCACTCTGCCCCACCTTCGCCTTCAGGCCGCTTGGCGCGGCAGTAATGCATGCACCGCGCTGGCCCATAAAATAAGGCCTTCAAGCAGGCACCCAACCGGATCGGCAGCGCCCTGCGGAGCAATCAACGGATATCCCACGGCGAGTACAACCATTGCCGCCCCGGTGTAATTCAGGTTGGGATTATTGAACGCCTTTGCCAGCGGGAAGAAGTGCAACCCGATGATCAGCATGGCGGAGGGCAGCACCCAAATCCCAAGCCCGATGTTGGCAAGCACGTTGCCCACCACCAGAATCGCCACCCACTGTGTGACGTTCACAATGTTGAAAATGCGGCTTGCCTGTTTGCGCGCAGGAGATTCAGCCTCGGCTTCGTGGGCACTCTTGTTTTGGTTGTATTGCAGCCACGCCCGCCACAGAATGGCCAGGCCGAGCGCGACGATCACTGCAAGATTCGCCACGGGGCCAGCGAAGGCGCGCTGGTTCCACAGCCCAATCCACGCAGTGCCAAACACCGTAAAGAACATAGCGCCGATGGCGCGGCTTGCGAGTGCAGCGGAGTTTGCGTTTGGCATGTCTCCCAGAGTAAGGCGCTACCATATGGAAATGCAACGCCGATTCACCCTCATCGCAGCCATCACATTGATTGTGGCCGCTTCGCCGCTTCATGCCGGAGAAGAGCTCAACCAACGCCTGCGCCGCATCTTTGAAGCTTCTGAGTTCTCAGAGAAGCGTTTTGGCCCCGCGCGCTGGATTCGCGGCGGCACTGCCTTCACCACCTTGGAAGCCTCAGTGGCTGCGCCAGGCTCTAGGGAGATTGTGGAAAATGACACGGCGACAGGCAAGAAAACCGTCGTGGTTTCCGTCGCGCAACTCACCCCCGCGAAAGAGAAGCCGCTCACCATCTTTGATTACCGTTGGAGCGAAGACTCTCAGAAACTGCTGATCTTCACTGCGGCGAAGCGAGTCTGGCGGTTTCCAACCCGCGGCGATTATTGGGTGCTCGACCGTAAATCCGGCAAGCTGAAAAAGCTGGGCGGCGATGCACCGGCCTCATCGCTGATGTTCGCCAAATTCAACGCTGACGCAACGCTGGTGGCCTATGTGCGCGCCAGCAACCTCTACGTGGAGGACCTCTCTAGCGGAGCAATCAAGCAGTTAACCAAGGACGGCTCCACGACCTTGATCAACGGCACCTCCGACTGGGTCTACGAGGAGGAATTGAATCTGCGCGACGGCTTCCGCTGGTCGCGGGATGGCAAGAGCCTGGCCTTTTGGCAATTCGACACCACGGGCGTGGAGCAGTTCGCGCTGATCAACAACACCGATACGCTGTATCCGAAGATTACCAATATTCCCTACCCCAAAGCCGGCGAGAAAAACTCGTCCGTCCGCGTGGGCGTTGTCGCTGTAAGTGGCGGCGATCCGCAATGGATCAAGATCCCCGGCGACGCGCGCGAAAACTACATTTTCCGCATGAGCTGGGCGCGCGATGGAAAGCTCCTTGTCGGCCAATTGAATCGCCGGCAGGACGATGCCATCCTCTTCAGCGCGAACCCGGAGGATGGAACGGTGAAGGAGATCTTCCGGGACCATGATGACGCCTGGGTCGACATCGCCGAAAGCCAGGGCGTGCGCGGCGGCACCGAAGCGTTTGACTGGTTCAACAACGGCAAGAACTTTGTCTGGCTCAGCGAACGCGATGGCTGGCGGCATGCCTACTCCGTTTCGCGCGAAGGCGGCACGCCCGCTCTGATCACACGCGGCGCACAGGACGTGATGAGTTTCAACTCCATTGATCCGGCTGGCAAGTGGCTGTACTTCACTGCTGCAGACAAAGACACCACGCAGCGGTTCCTGTTCCGCTCGCCCGTCGATCACGAGGGCGCGCCCATGCGGCTGACCCCTGCCGAGCAAGCCGGTTCGCATTCCTACGACGTTTCGCCCGATTGCCGCTGGGCCTTCCACACACGCTCGTCGTTTGATTCACCTGCCGTAATTGAATTGGTCAGCCTGCCCGAACATAAAGTGATCCGCGTGCTGGAAGAAAACGCCACGCTGCGCGCTAATGTTGCCTCGAGCGTGGACCCGCCGGTGGAATTCATCCGCGTTCCGGTTGGCGATGGCGAAACGCTCGATGGCTGGATGATCAAGCCGCGCGGCTTTGACCCGACGAAGAAGTATCCGCTGATCGTCCACGTTTATGGAGAGCCGGCGAACACAACGGTGGTCGATCGCTGGCAGGGTTCGAACGGCCTGTTTCACCGTGCGCTGGCAGCCGAAGGGTACATCGTGGCCAGCTTCGATAATCGCGGCACGCCTGCGCCCAAAGGCCGCGCCTGGCGCAAGTCCATCTACGGCCAGGTGGGCGTGCTTTCGGCGCAGGACCAGACCAACGCCGTGTTCGCACTTGCGCGCCAGCATGCATATATCGACCTGAGCCGTGTGGGCGTATGGGGATGGAGCGGCGGCGGGTCCAACACGCTGAACATGATGTTCCGCTCGCCCGATCTGTTTCGCGTGGGCGTCTCCGTAGCGCCGGTGCCTGATCAGAAGCTTTACGACACGATCTATCAGGAGCGCTACATGGGCCTGCCAACCACCAACGCCGAAGGCTATCGTGCGGGCTCGCCGATTAACTTCGCGGCCAGCTTGCGTGGCAATCTGCTCATCGTGCATGGCAGCGGCGACGACAATGTGCATTTTCAAGGCACGCAGAAGCTGATCAATGTGCTGATTGAGAAAGGCAAGCAATTCGAAATGATGGAGTATCCGAACCGCTCGCACGGAATCAGCGAGGGCACGGGCACCAGCCTGCATGTGCATTCGTTGATCGCGCGGTATTTTCTGGAACACTTGCCCGGGGGGGCGAAATGAAACCGGCGCTCCGTCTAAGATAGAAGCATGTTGTCCAAAAAGATATTGATCGTCACCGGCGACGCGGGCGAAGGCTACGAAGCCCTTTACGCCTATCATCGAATGCAGGAAGCGGAGTTCGAGGCGGTGGTCGCCGCGCCTTCCAAGCGCAGGCTCCACCTGGTAATCCACGATTTTGAACCGGGTTGGGACACGTATATCGAAAAGCCGGGTTACGGTTTGGACGCCCAGGTATCGTTCGACGAAGTGGACCCTGCTACCTACGATGCCATTCTGATCCTCGGCGGCCGCGCGCCGGAATATCTGCGCAATAACGCTAGACTGCTTGAGATTACACGCCATTTTCACGATAGCGGCAAATGGGTGTTCGCGATCTGTCATGGTATTCAGGTGCTGGTGGCGGCCGGGTTGGTGAAGGGCCGCAACGTCACATGCTACGAGCATGTGAAGTATGAGGTGGAGATGGCCGGTGGCACCTGGCTGCCCCAACAAGCCGTGCGCGATGAACGCATGGTGACGGCGCAGACCTGGCAGTCGCATCCGGAATTTTACCGCGAGATTTTTCGCTGCCTGGCCGGGTAGTCTGCATGCCTCTCGATCCTGAAATTGAAGCCTTGCTTGTCCGCGCTGCTGCTTCCGGAGTGAAGCCTCGCAGCGAAATGACCATTGCCGAAACTCGCGAGTTTGCCGAACGCGGCAACGGGCTTTCCGGCGAACCGGTGGAGTTGGCGCGCGTTTACGATGCGGCTCTTGCCGGAGTTCCGGTGCGTTTCTACGAACCGGCGGCTGCGCAGCCCTGCACGATTCTTTACATCCATGGTGGGCGGTTTATCAGCGGCAATTTGAACTCGCATGACACGCTGTGCCGGTCACTCGCAGCGGGTTCAGGCTGCAAAGTGGTGGCCGTTGACTACCGGCTCGCGCCGGAACACCGCTTCCCTGCTGCGTTGGAAGATTGTCTGGCCGTGGCGAAGTCGATCGAAGGCCCGCTGATTTTGTGCGGCGACAGTGCGGGCGGCAATCTGGCGGCTGGCGTGGCTCTGGAACAGCGTGGCAGGTTCCTTGCACAAATCCTTATCTATCCAATGCTTGATGCTTCCTGCTCGTTGGAATCGCATGTCTCTTGCGGGACGGGCTATGGCCCTGGCAGCGCGGACATGCAGCGCGGCTGGCAGGAATATGGCGGTAAGACGAATGTTCGTCATCCGCGGCTCTCTCCGTTGTGGGCGGACGATCTTGCCGGCCTGCCGCCCACGCTGGTCCTCTCCGCCGAATACGATTCGCTGAGGGATGAGGCCGAAGAGTTCGCCCGCCGTCTAAGCGAGGCCGGCGTGGCCGTAACGCTCAAACGCCTGGAGGGCGCAATTCACGGGATCATTCAGATGGCGGGCGTCTTGGTGGTTGCCCGGATTGCAAATGTCTTCATTCTGGCGTATATTCGCAATTGCTTGGGTGAGACTGAGTTGACATCGTAAGAACCTGAGAGTGCTACCCTTAGGAGTAGTAGGGCTTTTTTCTTCGGCTCTATTTCGTAAACGTTTCCAGCTCCGAGGCCGATAGAGGGTATATATGGACGAGAGGCGAATTGAACCACGGATGCTATGCGCAGATCTGGTAGAGATCCGGTGGAAGGACAAGAACGGAAAAGGGCAGAAGGCGATCGCCAATCTAGAGGATATCTCTATTTCCGGCGCTTGTCTCCAACTCGATCTGGCAGTACCGCTCAAGACGACAATCCAAATCGGCTATCCTAAGGGCACGCTCCACGGTCATGTGAAGTACTGTGTCTATCGAGAAATCGGCTATTTTCTCGGTGTGGAATTCGATTCAGGACAGAAATGGACCAAGCGCACGTTTAAACCGCAGTACATGTTCGACCCGCGGCAGTTGATGAAGCCGTTCTCGCAGTTGGAATCGGAATCGATGGCTATTTAGGGTTGGGGATTCGACCGATATAGTTTCATTGGTCATGTAACCGTATGCCTGGAAGCTTTGCGAAGGCATCCATCTGAGATTCTTTTCGCATCGCGGATGAACTTAACTCCATTCAGGTTGGCCCAAGTCGTAGGGGATGGCAGAGCGTCAGGTTCAGTCATGGGATCGGAAGGGGAAATTCAGACATCCTGACCTCGGCGGGGAATTTTGCCGCGAAGTGGAAATTCGATTGATCTCGAAAGACCG
>CAIRSA010000457.1 GCA_903881085.1 uncultured Acidobacteriia bacterium | reverse complement strand
GGCAGTATTTCGTGGGGCAAACCGGGGACAGCCCGCATGATTCCGGCAAAAGACGCCGGAAACATGTAGGCAGTCCCCAGTTTGCGCAGTCTCGCCACCCATCCGAATTTGCCGTCGACTGCTCTATTTAGGGTTCATAAATTCACTCTATCAAATGCCTGAAGTAAGAGCAGGCGCGCGGAATAGCGCAGCGTAACCAATCCGGCCTGGGCAGACCCAATTCGATGCAGGGAGAGCAACGTCACAATGAAGGTTTCAGCCACTGCCAGAAACAATGTAGCGATCATAAGAGGCTCAGCCTCCTTTGATCCGAGCCTCCATATGCGATGAGATTGGAGTTAGAATGATTCGACAATCGGATATGTTAATCCGAATCCTATTCTTATCATTGATTAGGGTTAATACATGGGGTTATCTGCGCCGAAATAAATCCAGATGCTAAAATTTATAGCAGGTGGTAGGCAGTGAATCAACTTCAAGATGCTGAGTTGGCACAAGACACCGTCACCGCGTTAAGCGTTAAGCGTGAACAGGATCTGTGCCAGCGCATCAAGTATTCCGCGTTCGCATATTGTTTGTGTCTGCTTTGCATCACGATAGCTGGGCAACTACCCGCGATGTCGCCAGTCGGGACATTTGGGTGGCTTGGGGCGATGTGTGCGATCGCCTGCACTCGATATGCGATAAGCGTGCGCATGGGTGTGTACTACCCTGCGCACAAAGGCCGATGGGGTTTCTGGCTGCGCTTCTGGACTTATGCCGCGGCCTCGATATGGACATTGTTTTGCTGCACGGCTATCTATTCTCAACCGATATCGCTCGTTTCCCTGCTGGTGCTGCTAGCTACCGCGGGTATTTGCAGCGGCGCCCTGATTTCACTGACGCCCGACTTTCATTTGATGCGCAACGTTTTGGGAATACTGCTGTTCCCCGCTGACATGGTGGCCGTGTGGCATGGCAGTTCCGAAGCGTTTGCGCTGTCAATGATGATTCTGCTTTATCTGGCAATGATGCTGCGCATTGGGCGTCTTCACGCGGAGTGGTACCTTGAGTCGTTGATCGACAATGCCCGGCTGCAGCAGGCACGTGTGGAGGCAGAGTCGGCAACGCAGGCAAAGGCGGCGTTTCTGGCTACAATGAGCCACGAGATTCGCACTCCGATGAGCGGCATCATCGGGATGTCAGAGCTGTTGCTGGAAACGGAAATGGACGAGAATCAGCGGGAACTTGCCGATACTGTTCACCGCTCGGGGCAATCGCTGCTGCAAATTCTGAACGACGTATTGGACTTCTCGAAGATTCGTGCAGGCAAAATGTCACTCGATCAGGGCGAGTTCGAATTGCGGCAGGTGGTGGAAGATGTCGTGGATCTGTTCGCTCCACTGGCATTTGGCAAGGGACTTGAGCTTTACTCGGATATCCCTGTAACGGCGCCGTTCCGGTTTCAGGGCGATCCAGGCAGGATCCGGCAGATCCTGTCCAATCTGATTGGAAATGCCATCAAATTCACCGATAAAGGAGAGGTCAGTCTGGTGGTGGAGGTGTCGCCGCTTCAGTCCTCGCCGCCAGTGGCCAACGTCAAGTTTGTCCTTAAGGATTCGGGCATTGGAGTTTCTTCTGAACAGCGGTTGAAACTGTTCCAGCCGTTTGTGCAGGTGGACTCCTCCGCGAGCAGGCGATTTGGTGGTGCCGGCCTGGGCCTGGCGATCTGCCGTCAACTCGCGGAGATCATGGGCGGATCTATCGAGCTGGAGAGTGAGATGGGGGTAGGGTCTGTCTTCACGGTGCAACTGGCGTTGCCATACGCGTTGGAGGCGCCTGCGGATGATACTTATCCAGATCAGCGGGTTCTGGTTGCGTCGGAAGTTGCTCCCATCCGCAAAATCCTGGGCAAGTACGCCGCTTCGCTTGGCTACGACGTAGCAGAAGCGGAATCCTATGAGAAGGCGCGAGAACTGCTGCTTGAGACGGCGTCCGGCGTCCGCCGCTTTACGCACCTGCTGATCGATAGCGGGTTTTCAGGACGTGAAGTGCAGCGCCTCGCATCCATCGCCAAGGCGCATCCTGAATTGGAGCCGATTAACGCGGTGGTCGTTACGCCCCCGAGATTCCATTTGGGTTCACTCGCGTTGAAGGATGTGAAACAGCTCCACAAGCCGGTGCGCCTGAAGCAATTGAAGCAGGCGCTCAATTCTACAATTGCTGCGGACTCGCCCCAATCCACACCGGCCGGTGTTTCCGCCTCTGGTCTGTTCATCGGCCGAGTGCTAGTGGCTGAGGACAACCTGGTTAACCAGCGGTTGGCTATCCGGCTGGCAGAAAAATGTGGACTGGTGGCCGATGTTGTAAGCAACGGAATGCAGGCGGTGGCGGCCGCGCAACAGACCAGTTACGACATCATCTTGATGGATTGCCAAATGCCCGAGATGGATGGGTGGACCGCAACCCGGCTTATTCGGGAGCTGCCTGGAGACGTGTCGGGCACTCCAATCATTGCCATCACAGCCAATGCGATGGCTGGCGACAGGGAACGCTGCCTGGACGCGGGCATGAATGGTTACGTCAGCAAACCGGTCAAGCTGGATGAATTGCAGAGCGCGATTGACCGGTGTTTCGCCAAGCGACGGAATGCCTTGGGGGGAGGTACTCAGGTACTACGCACTATTCCTTTGGGAACCGTGTCCCGTTTTTTGAATCCCGGGGTATAATGGATTTGTAGCTCTGCCCATGCTTGTTACAGTCAATCCTTCCGAGACGGGAGAAAATTTGTGAAGCGCGCTGGATCCGACGATTCGCTCCGCTGTTCCTTCTGCCACAAAAGTCAGGATGTTGTCGGGAAGTTGATCTCTTCCCCTAGCGACTATCCGCGAGCTTATATCTGTGACGAGTGCATTGCGGTTTGTAATTCCATTTTAGAAGACGACCGTGCCGAGCAGCCCTACGGGGCTCCGCACAAACTGCCCAAACCGCTTGAGCTGAAAGAGTATCTGGACCAGTACGTGATTGGCCAGGACGCGACCAAGAAGAAACTCTCTGTCGCTGTCTACAACCATTACAAGCGCATCCAGATGAACAAGCAGCGCGGCACGGATGTGGAACTGTCGAAGTCGAACATCCTGCTGATCGGGCCTACGGGGACCGGCAAGACGCTTTTGGCTCAAACCCTGGCACGCATTCTGGATGTGCCTTTTGCCATTGTCGACGCCACCACGCTGACCGAAGCCGGTTATGTGGGCGAAGACGTGGAGAATATCATTCTTCGTCTGCTTCAGAATTCAGATTGGGACGTCGCACGCTGTCAGACCGGCATCATATATATAGATGAGATCGACAAGATCGGCCGCAAGGACGAAAATCCGTCGATCACTCGCGATGTTTCGGGCGAAGGTGTGCAGCAGGCGCTGTTGAAGATTCTGGAAGGCACCATCGCCAACGTGCCGCCGCAGGGCGGGCGCAAACATCCGCATCAGGAATTTACGCCGGTGGATACCACCAACATTCTGTTCATTTGTGGCGGTGCGTTTGTTGGGTTGGAAAAGATTATCGGTAAGCGTGTGGGCCGCAGGGCGATGGGCTTCCTCGATACCGAAGAGCAAGGCCAGGACACGAAGATTTTGCGGCCATCCATCCATCGCCGCGATTCGAACCTGCTGGAACAGATCCAGCCCGTGGATTTGATCCGTTCCGGCTTCATCCCGGAATTCATCGGGCGTTTGCCTGTGGTCGGCGTGCTGGAAGATTTGGATAAGGATGCGCTGGTGCAAATCCTTTCCAAGCCGAAGAATGCTATCATCCGGCAGTACCAGCGATTGTTTGAATTTGAAAATGTTAGACTGAAGTTCAGTGATGACGCTTTAGACGCCATTGCGCAGTTGGCAATGGAGCGCAAGGTTGGAGCGCGAGGATTGCGGATGATCCTGGAAGATTTGATGCTGGATCTGATGTATTACCTTCCTTCCTACAAGAAAGTGCGCGAGTTCCTGGTAACCAAGGAGATGGTGTTGACGCAGAAGATCAATATCACGCTTCTTGAAAAAGCCGGCTAACATTCAGGCCGGCAAGAGTAGTTCCTGGCGTATTCCCAAAGAAAATCCATGAGTTCACGCGAAAAAACAGAGACAAAACGCCTTCCAATGATGCCCATCCGGGACGTGGTGATTTTCCCGTTCATGATGACACCGTTTGTGGTTGGCCGCGAATCGAGCGTCCGCGCTCTTGAAGAAGCCCTGGCTGGGGAAAAGAAAATCTTCCTCGCCACGCAGCACGACGCTTCGGTAGATGAGCCGCGCCCGGAAGAGATCTATACGGTTGGCACGCTGGCCAACATCGTGCAAAGCCTTAAGCTGCCGGATGGAAACATCAAGGTGCTGGTGGAAGGCGTGGAGCGCGGCAAGATCATTTCGGTGAGCGAAGAAGAGGGCTTCTTCCGCGCGGTGGTTCGCACTTCGCAGACCAAGGCCGAATCGGGTCCTGCTCTGGATGCACTCACTGGCCGTGTGACCTCGCTGTTTGAACAGTACGTTAAGCTGAGCCAGAACCTGAACTACGAAACGATGATCGCGGCCATCCGCGTGGACGAAGCCGGCAAGCTGGCCGACACCGTTTCGGCAAATCTGCAGTTGACCATCGAAGAGAAACAGGAACTTCTGGAAATCTTCGATCCGATCGACCGCCTGACACGCGTGGCCGAAATGCTCGACATCGAAATCGAAAAGTTGAGCGTTGACCGCACCATCCAGGGCCGCGTGAAGCGGCAGATGGAAAAGGCGCAGAAGGAATACTACCTCAACGAGAAGATCAAAGCGATCCAGAAAGAGCTGGGCCGTGGCGAGAAGAGCGAATTCGACGAGCTGAAGAAGAAGATCGAAGCCGCCGGAATGACCAAGGACGCGCTGGAGAAGGCGACGAACGAACTGAAGCGGCTGGAAGCGATGCCGCCGATGTCGGCCGAATCGACCGTTTCGCGCAACTATCTGGACTGGCTGCTGGCAGTGCCATGGAAGAAGAAATCCAAGGAGATCCGCGATCTGAAGTTCGCCAAAGAGATTTTGGAAAGCGATCACTATGGTCTGGAAAAGATCAAGGAACGCATTCTGGAATTCCTGGCCGTGCGGCGCCTGGTGAAGAATCCCAAGGGTTCGATCCTGTGCTTTGTTGGGCCTCCCGGTGTTGGCAAGACCTCACTTGGCATGTCGATCGCCAAGGCTACGGGGCGCAAGTTTGTACGATTGTCGTTGGGTGGCGTGCGTGACGAAGCGGAGATCCGCGGTCACCGCCGCACCTACATCGGTGCTCTGCCAGGCCAGATTCTTCAGATGATGAAGAAGGCCGGCACGTTGAACCCGGTGTTCATGCTGGATGAAATCGACAAGATGTCGACCGATTTCCGCGGCGACCCGTCCTCGGCGCTGCTCGAAGTTCTGGATCCGGAACAGAATTTTATGTTCCAGGATCATTACCTCGACGTGGAATACGATTTGAGCGAAGTGTTCTTCATTGCCACGGCGAACGTGATGCACACGATTCCGCCGGCCTTGCAGGACCGCATGGAAGTGATCCGTTTGTCCGGCTACACCGAACTTGAGAAGATGGAGATCGCCAAGCGGTTCCTGATTCCAAAACAGGTGAAGGGCACCGGCGTTACGATCGATAATCTGCAGTTCGATGACCGCGGCGTCACCAGCCTGATTCAGCACTATACACGCGAAGCCGGCGTGCGCAATTTGGAACGCGAAATCGGTAACGTCTGCCGCAAGGTGGCGCGTAAGGTAGTGGAGTCGCAGCCGACGGACGAAGAGCAGGTTAAGAGCAAGAAGGCGAAAAAGGCGGGCGAGGAAGTACAAGCGGCAACGCCACTGGCGAAAATTACAATCGACGACAAAACAGTTGTCGATCTGCTAGGTCCGCAGCGGTTCCGCGATATGGCTGCCGATCAGAAGAACGAAATCGGCGCGACGGTTGGGTTGGCCTGGACGGAAGTTGGCGGGCAGATTCTGACCACGGAAACCATCGTGATGGAAGGTCGTGGCAAGTTGACCACAACCGGTAAGCTGGGCGATGTGATGCAGGAATCGGCCCAGGCTGCCATGAGTTATATCCGTTCGCGGGCGCATCTTTTGGGCCTGCCGCGCGATTTTTACCGCCACCTGGACATCCACGTCCATGTGCCGGAAGGTGCAATCCCGAAGGACGGACCGTCCGCGGGCATCACCATCGCAACCAGCATAGCCAGCGCATTGGCGCAGATTCCCGTGCGATGCGACTTGGCAATGACTGGCGAAATTACGGTGCGGGGCCGGGTTCTTCCCATCGGGGGGCTGAAGGAGAAGTTGCTCGCAGCGCATCGCCACGGTATCCGCGAAGCGGTTCTACCGAAAGACAACGAGAAGGATCTTCCGGATATTCCGGAGAATATCCGCAGAGAAATGAAGCTCAACTTCGTCGAGTCGATGGATGAAGTGCTGAAGATCGCGCTGGAACGCGAGATCATTCCGTTGCCAATGCCGACCGGCAATCCGGCGGTGGAACTTTCCGCGGCACGAAGCCGCGAAGAGAAGTTGACTCACTAAAAGCATGGGTATCGAGGCCTAACAGTGCAGGCCGAATTTATCATCAGCGCAGCGTGGCCGGAACAGTTCCCCGCGGAGGGGTTGCCTGAAGTCGCGTTTTTAGGTAGAAGTAATGTAGGTAAGTCCAGCTTGCTAAACAACCTGGTGAGCCAGAAGGGTCTGGCTTACACCAGCGCGCGGCCCGGTTGCACGCAAACCATCAATTTTTATAAAGTCGATGGTAAGCTGCATTTTGTCGATCTGCCGGGCTATGGCTACGCGAAGGTTCCGAAAGGATTCAAGGACGCGTGGCGAGTACTCATAGACTCCTATCTTTCCCAGCGAAATTCTTTGGAGTTATGTTTTATCGTCATCGACGCGCGTAGGGGTTGGATGGAGATGGACTTGGAACTCCGGGATTGGCTGGAGTTTCGCGGGCGGCCATATGAGGTGGTCGTCACAAAAATCGACAAGTTGAAAAGTCAGTCAGAGAGACACCGCGGACTGGCTGCGTTCCGGGAGCAATCCAATGGGCGCATGCCAATGCCGTTCTCGGCCTTAACAGGCCAGGGAGTGAGGGAAATTTGGCAATCGATCCAGAAAATCAGGGACAGGCAATCGCCCAACCCACAACAGATGTAAAGGCAGCCGAGCCGAAGCCAGTAGAGCAGAAGGCAGAGGAGCCCAAACCCGCCGCGGAACCCAAACCTGTAGCGGAGACCAAACCGGCGGTGGAACCTAAGGCTGCAACGGCCAGGGCCACCGGCGAACATAAGTCAGGTGAAACCCGCGCCCACCGCCACCCGGAGAGCAAAGCCGCAGAGGCGAAGCATGCCGCTGCTCCAGCCGCCGCGCCAAAAGCAGCGGAAGCGAAACCGGTAGAGGCGAAATCCGTCGAGGTCAAAGCCGCCGAAGTCAAACCGGTGGAAGCGAAGCCTGTGGAAGTGGCAGTGGCCCCTCCACCCGCGCCTGCACCGGCGCCAACTCCGGCTCCTTCTTCGTCCATCGCGACCGACCCCAAGGCGAACGATCCAGGGGCGGCCAGCCGCAAGCGAGCGGCTACTGCGGCCAATCAGAAGAACGGTGCGTCCACGCTCGACCTGGTCGAATTGAAGGACATGAGCATCCAGAACCTCAATCAGGTGGCCAAGGATCTTGGTGTGGTTGGCGGCGCTGGTTTGCGCAAGCAGGAACTGATCTTCAAAATTCTGCAGACACAGGCGGAAAAGAGTGGTCTGATCTTTTCTGAAGGTGTGCTGGAATGCCTGCCTGACGGCTTCGGATTCCTGCGCGCACCGGAATACAATTACCTGCCTGGTCCGGACGATGTATACGTTTCGCCATCGCAGATCCGCCGTTTCGATCTGCGTACGGGTGACACGATCTCTGGCCAGATCCGCCCCCCGAAGGAAGGCGAACGCTACTTCGCTCTCATCAAGGTTGACGCGATCAACTTTGAACCGCCAGAGGAAGCGCGCAACAAGATCTTTTTCGACAACCTGACGCCGCTGTATCCGCAGGAGCGGTTGAAGCTGGAAACCACGCGCGAAAACACCTCGGGCCGCGTGATGGACCTGCTCACTCCTATCGGTAAAGGCCAGCGCGGTTTGATCGTCGCTCCGCCGCGCACCGGTAAGACGATGTTGCTGCAGAATATCGCCAACTCGATTACCACCAATCATCCGGAAGTGCAGCTGATTGTTCTGCTGATCGACGAACGTCCGGAAGAAGTCACCGACATGCAGCGTTCGGTGAAGGGCGAAGTGATCAGTTCGACCTTCGATGAACCCGCTTCCCGCCACGTACAGGTGGCCGAAATGGTGATCGAAAAGGCAAAGCGATTGGTAGAGCACAAGCGCGACGTAGTGATTCTGCTGGATTCCATTACGCGTCTGGCGCGCGCCTACAACACGGTGGTTCCGCCCTCAGGCAAAGTGCTTTCCGGCGGTGTGGATTCAAACGCGCTGCAGCGTCCCAAGCGCTTCTTCGGCGCGGCGCGCAACATTGAAGAAGGCGGTTCGCTCACGATTGTGGCGACGGCCTTGATCGATACCGGCAGCCGCATGGACGACGTGATTTTCGAAGAGTTCAAGGGTACCGGCAACATGGAAATCCACCTCGACCGCAAGTTGGTCGACAAGCGCGTTTTCCCTGCCATCGATATCAACAAGAGTGGTACGCGCAAGGAAGAGTTGCTGATTCCGCGCGACGAACTAAACCGTGTTTGGGTATTGCGGAAGGTTCTGAATCCGTTGTCTCCGGTGGAGACGATGGAGTTGTTGTCGGAACGTCTCAGCAAGACCCGTTCCAATGCCGAATTTCTGGCCGCGATGAACGGCTAGTACATGCCTCATGTGGGCCGCCGTACAAGGCGGCGGCCCACTTTTCTCCCCAACCCCGTTCTGTTCGAACTTCTCCGGTACCCCCTGTAAATTTTCCGCACATCGGCACGCTGAATTGTCATAGAATATCGTCAGAGCAGTAAGTACACCCCAAGTGCTGCTGGATGGGTGTCCAGCGGACGAGAAGGACAAGCGATGCAGCCCGACGCAAGCGGCAATTCCAATCAGAAAGCCGCGCAGCAATCACCGGCCGGTCCTCCCAAGACCGCCGCCACTGAGCCGATTCCGCCACGGCGAGAGAAGTATTTGTGGTGGGCGCTCGTGTGTATTATTGTCTTAGCAGGTGGCGCGTATTCGCAGACCCAAAAGACAGCTGACACCAAAAGAGGCGGTGAAGCCGTCGTAAAGACCGCCCTCGTAGAGCAGGGTAATCTGGAAAAAACAATCCGCTTGAGCGGTGTTACCAGTGCTGAGCAGTTTGTGTCGATCATTGCTCCGCAATTGCGCGGCGGGCGAGGCAATTTTTCCGCGTCAACCCTGCTTGCAGGCGGTGGCGGCGCACGCCAGCTACAGGCCTCCGCAAGCAACAACCTTACCATTCAGTCCAATAGCGGCGGCAATTCTTCGGGCGGGTCATCTGGTGGGAGCGATACGATGGCTTCCAACTCCGGTGGCGGCGGCAATGCCAGCAGTTCCCGTTCGGTCAAAGGGACAACCAGCCGTGTTAGTTCTGGAGCAACGGCCGGCTCCAGCGGTAGCCGCGGAAGCTCCTCCGCGTCAGCCAGTTCTAGCGCCAGCGGAGGGGATGGAATGGGCTCGACTGCATCTGCGCTGCCAGGTGGCGGCGGTGGCGGTGGTGGTGGAGGAAGCGACTTCCTGTTAATGCTGCAAAAACTGGTCAACCCTGGAACCATTGCCAAGAAGGGCGACACGGTGGGCGAATTCGACCGCCAGTACATGCTGCTGCGCCTGGATGATTACCGCGCCGTCGTGGCCAGTGCCGAAGCTGCCTTTAAAAAACAGCGCGCGGATATGACGATGAGCAATAAGGCGCAGGACCAGGCGATTCTTGTGGCGAAGAATGCCATGGATAAAGCGTCGCTGGATCTGAAGACAACGCCAGTGAGAGGCGAGATTGACGCCGAGCGGCTGCGTCTTACCTATGAAGAGGCCAAGGCTCGCTACAACCAACTCTTGAACTCCGTGAAATTTCAGGATATCGGCGATAAGGCGCAATTGCGCGCCTCTGAAATTGATCTGCAGCAGACCAAAATTGAGCTGAAGCGCGCCGAAACAAATGCCGATCGAATGTTGATCAAGGCACCCCTCGACGGCTTGATCGTTATGTTGAACACATTCCGGGGCGGCGAGTTTGGGGCGATAGGCGAAGGTGACCAACTGTATCCCGGACAGATGTTCATGCAGATCGTGAATACCAAGTCGATGGTACTCAATACTACAGTGAATCAGGCGGACGTGGAACTGATGCGCATCGGCGCGAAGGCGAAGGTCCATTTTGATGCGTATCCGGACCTGGAGTTGCCTGCGCGAGTCGTGGCCATTGGCGCTATCACTAAGGCTGGTGGCTTGCGTGCGGATTTTTATAAAGAAGTACCCGTGCGGTTGAAATTGGAAAAGATGGACCCGCGGGTGATACCGGATCTCACTATCAGCGCGGATGTTGTCCTTGAGCGTGAGGAGATGGCGTCCATTGTTCCGCGAGAAGCAGTGTATACCGATAAAACCGCCGCGGACAAACCCTTTGTCTTCGTTCAATCGGCCGAGGGCTGGCAACGGCGCGAAGTGGAATTAGGCAAGAAGAGCTTCACCCATGTCGCCGTGCGGAAGGGGCTGGCCCTTGGCGATAGGATTGCTCTCAATCGCCCCGACCAGATCGCGGCCGCAGACGAGAAAAAAGAATAGCCGGGAGTTCACATAGCAGGTTTTTACTATGGCATCAAAAGATCTTAAGCCCAAGATTCGATTAGGGCAATCGGCCGGCGGCCAACGCAGGAAATCCATCGTGTGGACCCTGATTCTTCTTGCCGGGGGAGCTGGCGCCTATGCGGCATATCGTTACACCGGAACCACAACCGTGGAAGTGCCCGTGGCGAAAGTACGCAAAGGTGAGTTCATCATTAGCGTCAAAACCCGCGGAGAAGTGCGCAGTACGCGGTCTATGGTGATCGCCGCGCCGCAGGTACCTGATCCGCGCATCGTCACGCTGGCCGAGACCGGTAAACCGATCCGCCGCGGCCAAGTAGTAGTTGAGTTCGATGGTGCGCAGCAGGAACAGTATTATCTGGACAGAGCCACCAGCGTTCGAACCGCCGACAGCGAAATCGTGCAGATTAAGGCGTCGCATAAGATTGTCGACGAGTTGGATGGCATCAACCTGATGACCGCCGGATACAACCTGGAGCGCTCGAAGCTTGAGGCCAGCAAGGCGGAGATCGTGTCCGAGATCGAAGGCGCCAAGAACCGCATCGATGTCGGTACATCCGAAGGCCAGTTGGGACAAGTGAAGACCGCGATCGGCGCACATAAGATCACTCAGGCGGCCGACCTGGAGCAGTTGCAACAGAAAAAAGACAAGACCGTCCGCGATGCCGACCGCGCCAAGGGCTATCTGGAAAAAATGGTGCTGCGTGCGCCAATCGACGGTATTTTGAACATTCTGCCGAACACGCGCGCCGCGGGATCTTTCGGCAGTTCGATGCCGCCGTTCAAGGAAGGCGACAAGGCCTGGACGGGGGCTCTGATAGCCGAAATTCCGGATCTGAGCGAGATGCGCGCCGAACTGAAGTTGGAAGAGGTAGACCGCGGCAAACTGCAACTCGGCCAAAAGCTGCGAATCCGGGTGGATGCGATTCCGGACAAGGAATTCTTTGCCGACCTGGATTGGATCAGCCCCATCGCGGCCTTAAACTGGCGCGGAATGGGCATGACGGAGAAGACGTTCCCGGCACGTGCGACGCTGAAAAACCTGGATGCGCGGCTGCGTCCGGGCATGAGCGCCTCGGTGGAGATTATCATTGAGAGCGCGCCTGATACGATGCTGATCCCCATCAAGGCGAGTTTCCTGCAAGGCGGCAAGCCGGCCGTCTATGTGCAAAAAGGCGCCAATTTTGAGGTGCGAATGATCGAAGTAGGCAAGCGAAATGAAACCGACCTGATCGTGACCAAGGGGCTTCAGGCTGGAGAATCCGTGGCGCTGGAAAATCCCATAGAGGCGGCCAAGAAGGCCAAGAAGTTATAGGCGGCAGGCATACATGAAGAAGCTGATCATTCGTTTAGTCATTCTGGGAATCATAGGCGGGGGAGCGTGGTACGCCTATAGCTTGTTCCAGCAGATGCCCGCGCGCCAGGAACAGGTGGCTACGGCCAAGGTTTTGCAAAGCGATGTGACGGTAAAGAGTTTCGCCCGCGGTGAGCTACGCGCCGTACGTTCGGCAACGCTGACCGCTCCGAATTTGTTTGGCACCGTGCAGGTCACGCAGCTTGCGCCGGTGGGCGCATTTGCGAGAGAAAAAGACCTGGTGGTTGAGTTCGACGACGCCGAAGTGCGGTCGCGGCTGGAAGAAAAAGAGCTGGAAATCGAACAGCTGAACGAACAGTTCAAGAAGACGGAAGCGGATTTGAATATCCGTTCCAATCAGGATCAGGTAGACTTGCTTTCCGCGCAGTTTGCTGTAAAGCGCGCGGAATTGGAAGTGAAGCGGAATGAACTGCTGTCAGACATCGACCGCAAGAAGAACCTGCTTACTCTCGAAGAGAACAAACGGCGCTTGGTGCAGTTGCAGAACGACATCAAGTCCCGCAAAGAACAGGCCAACGCGCAGTTGGACGTGCTGAAAGAGAAAAAGCAGAAATCATTGCTCGAACTGGCGCGCGAAAAGCAGCGCCTCAATCAGGTTCGCATTCTTGCGCCGATGAGCGGGTTGGTCTCAGTGAAGCAGAACAACAGCAACCGCTTTGGTTTCGGGTTTCAGGTGCCGGATATTCGCGAAGGCGATCAGGTGCAGCCGGGCATGCCCATCGCCGAAGTGTTGGATCTTTCCGAGTTGGAAGTGGTGGCGCGCATCGGTGAACTGGATCGCGCGAATTTGAATGAGAACCAGGAAGTAATGATTGGCTTGGATGCAGTGCCGGACAAAATGTTCAAGGGCGCGATCAAAGGCATGAGCAGCATGGCCAGCGCCAACATCAACTCCAGCGATCCGGCCAAGAAGTTTGACGTCGTTTTCAGCATCAACATGCAGGATCTGCTTACCGGGTTGGGCGCAAGTCCAGACCAGATCCGCCGCGTGCTCGAAACCGCCGAGAAGAATCGCAAGAAACCGTTTTCGCCGAGCGTGCTGGGCGGTGGGATGGCTGCCCTGACAGGCGGCGCACAGCAAGCTCCAGCCGCCGGCGGCCCTCCGGGAATGGCGGGCCCGGGTGGTCCTCCTTCGTTTGGTATTCAACCGCCAGATGCAGGCGGGAAAAAAGAAGCGAAAAAAGACGCGAAGAAGGACACCAAGAAAGACGCGAAAAAGGATACGAAAAAAGACGGCAAGAAGGCGGGTCCAACACCTTTGGAACTGATGGCTGCGATGGGCACAGGCACCAAGTTTTCAGAAAAAGAACTGGCCGATGCGAAGCTGCCACCTCCGCCCGAGGAAGATGCCGGACTGGATGTGCTGTTACGGCCCGGCCTGCTGGCCGACGTGCAAATTATCGTAGAGAAATTTCCCAACGCCGTGCACATTCCCGCGCAGGCCGTATTCGACAAAGATGGCAAAATTATCGTGTATGTAAAGAACGGCACGAAATTCGAAGAACGCCAGATCAAGATCGCCAAACGTAGTGAATCCACGCTGGTGGTTGCCAGTGGTTTGAAGAAAGATGAGATCATTGCTCTCTCTGACCCTACGGCCAAGAAGGGCGACAAAAAGGGTAAGGAAAAGGGTGGTGGCGGTAGTCCAATGGGTGCAGTTTCAGGCAGCGGAGGCGGCAAGTAAATCATGGCTATGCTATCGGGGATTATTCCTGAAATCATAATGGGGCTGCAAAGCCTGCTGGTGCACAAACTGCGCAGCCTGCTTACCATGCTCGGCATGATCTTCGGCGTTGGCGCGGTGGTGGCGATGCTTTCGATCACAGCCGGCGCGCAAAAAGAGATGATGAGCTACATCGATATGCTCGGCGTGAACAACATCATTATCGAGGCCAAGGAAGCGGTTGACCGCAACGAACTGCAGTCGCGGCGAGTGATCTCGCAAGGCATGAGCTTCCGCGATTTTCGCGCCATTGCTGAAAACGTACAGGGGATTGAAGCGTTGACTCCGCGCAAGCGTTTCAAGCCGCTGAAGGTGTTGCCCAAGGTTTCGGCGGAGCCGCCGTTACTGATCGGCGTGGAGCCAAGCTTTCTTGAGATCAACAGCCTGAAGGTCGTGGAGGGGCGGTTCTTCAACGAAGAAGACAACGGGCGCTCGGCGCCGGTCTGTGTGCTCGGCGAATCGGCGAAGGTCAATCTGCTCGGCTATGACAACGCGGTGGGCAAATACGTGAAGATCAACGACACGTGGTTGCAGGTGATCGGCGTGCTGTCGCAACAGGCTACTGCCGACGACATTGAAGGACTGGAAGTCACCAACCGCAACAACATGATCATCGCGCCCATGAACACCGTGATGCGCCGCTTCGAAGATAACAACAGCTATTTGAAGGATGAGATCGACGGGATCTACATCAAAGTCAAGCAGGGCACGGATTCGGTTGAGACCGCCAGCGTGGTCAACGCGATTCTGACTGCGACCCATAAAGATGCGGGAGATTTCACCATCACAGTGCCGGCCGGATTGCTGGAACAGCGCCGCCGCACCGGATTCATCTTTAACGTGGTTATGATCTGCATCGCCGGCATCTCGCTGCTGGTTGGCGGCATTGGCATTATGAACATCATGCTTGCCACGGTTTTGGAGCGCACTCGTGAAATCGGCATCCGGCGGGCCATCGGAGCGCGCCAGGCCGATATCGTCAGGCAGTTCCTTACCGAGGCCGTGCTCATTTCCATCATGGGCGGGCTGATCGGCATTGCCTTTGGATTCTCTTTATCGCAGATCATCGCGGCTGCGGCCGGTTGGTCGACTGTTGTTACAACTTCCTCAATCGCCGTCGCGTTTGGCGTATCGGTTGGGATTGGACTTAGTTTTGGCATTTATCCGGCGGTTCAAGCCGCCAAGCTCGATCCGATCGAGGCGATCCGTTACGAATAATAGATTTCTTCCCATGAATTTTAAATCGATCAACGCAATTATCTGCGCCGGTAGCCTGCTTGTGGGCGAGGCCGTTGCGCAACAAGCACCCATGAGAAGCGAGCTCGTCATTCCAGAGACGAAAGCCTCGGACGCGCTCATCGCTCCCCGCTTCCCGCAAAAAGAGTTTCTCCGCCGCATGTATGTGAATCCTCCTACCAAGATGGAATTACGTCCGCCTGCGCGCCTGCGCGATTACGTGGTCGATGGAAAGCTGGAGCTGTCGCTCAAGCATTTTGTCGAGTTGGTAATGGCCAACAACACCGATATTGAGATTCAGCGCGTTGGCGTTGAATTGCAGCAGAACAACATTGTTCGCTCGTATTCGATTTTCGATCCACTGTTTCAGGCATCGTTTTCCGCACAGCGCTCGGCCTCACCTTCGAGCAACGCGTTGGACGGAAGCGCAACGCTGAACCAGTTGTCGCAGCCGGCGAGTTTTACTTACAACCAGACGCTGCAGAGCGGTACACAGATCAACGCTGCGTTCGCCGCTTCGAAACTTTCCAGCAATAGTTCGTTTTCCACCTTTAATCCGTCCATCACTTCGAGCTTTCAGATGGGATTCACGCAGCCGTTGGTGCGCAATCGAGGCGGTGCTATCACCAAGCTTGGCATCACCATCGCCAGAGCGCGCTTGAAGTCCAGCCAATGGAGCCTGGAAGATTCCGTCATCACACTATTGACCAACGCCGAAGCCGCGTACTGGAATCTTGTTGGAGGCCGCGAAACATTGCGCGTGCGCGAAAAGGCACTGGAGCTGAACGCCGAAGCGTTGAAGCGCTCCAAGCGTGAGTTGGAATTGGGCGCAATCAGCCCACTCGATATTTACCTGCCGGAAGCCAACTACGCCTCCGCCGAGATCGCGGTATCGCAGGCTCGTTTCAGCCTCCAGCAGTTGGAAGATCTCTTCCGCCGCCAGTTGGGCGCGGATCTGGATCCGGAGGTCCGGAAAATGGCGATTACGCTCACCGAGTCCGTGCTGCCTCCGGTAAACGCTGTCGAGATTGACCGCGAAGCCGCCGTTTCCCGTGCGATGAATTTGCGCCAGGATTTGAAAGCGGTACAGACGAATCTTGGCATCGACGAATTGAATCTCAAGTCTGCCGTGAATGGTCTGCGGCCCGATTTTGCGCTGACGGGCAGCTATACAGCCACCGGCCGCGGCGGTAATTTTTACGAACGCCAAAACGTGTTTGGCGGCGGACAGATCGTGCAGGTTCTTCCTGGAGGTTTGGGCGATTCGCTGAACCAGGTATTCACCTTCGGCTATCCGACCTATCAATTTGGACTGCGTTTGCGCCTGCCGCTGCGAGACCGCGCGGCTGCCGCTACCTTTGCCGATGCCCTGGTCAGTAAGAAGCTGAATGCCTTGCGCGTGCGCACCGCCGAACAGCAGGTGCGCCAGGACGTGCTGACCGCGGCCAGCCAGGTGGAATCAAGCCGCGCCAGCGTGCGTCTCGCCATCGTGAATCGCGATCTGGCGCAGAAGCAGCTGGACGCCGAGCAGAAGAAATACGATCTCGGCACCACTGTGATTTACTTCGTGCTCGATGCCCAAACCCGGCTCGTCAACGCTGAAGCGGATCTGGTGAACCAGTCCGTGGCGTACCGCCGCAACCTGCTCAATTTTTTGAACGCGACTGGCGAGCTATTGGTTGAGCGCGGTGTGACGGTACAATAAGCCCAGATGGGCCGGATACGAATTCTCCCGGATGCCGTCGCGAATCAGATAGCCGCAGGTGAGGTCGTGGAACGGCCTGCCTCCGCAGTGAAGGAACTGCTGGAAAATTCGCTCGACGCCGGATCGACACACATACGAGTAGAAGTGGAAAGCGGTGGGCGGCGTCTTCTGCGGCTGATCGACAATGGCTGCGGCATGCTGCGCGACGACGCGATGCTGGCCTTCGAACGCCACGCCACCAGCAAGCTTTCTTCGGTGAAAGATTTGAATGCCATCGCCACGCTTGGTTTTCGCGGTGAGGCCCTGCCATCGATCGCCTCTGTATCGAGGCTCACCTTGGAAACGCATGCCGAGGAGGAGCAGACCGGCACGCGTATTGAGATAGCCGGCGGCAAGATGTTGAAGTGCGAAGAGGCCGCTCTGGGTCCTGGCACCACCATCACCGTGCGCGATCTGTTCTTCAACGTGCCGGCGAGGAAAAAGTTTCTTCGGTCCGATCAAACCGAACTGGCCCACATCGCACAGCTCTGTACGCACTACAGCCTGGCGCATCCGGAAAAAACATTTGAGTTGCGGCATGACGGGCGCGAACTGCTGCACGTGACGCCGGTGGCCGGATTGCGCGATCGCGTGTTCCAGGTGTTCGGTTCTCAGGTGCTGGATGAACTTGTGGAGTTGGATGCCAAAGAAAAAGAGTTGCGGCTGCCACCTGCTTACGATTCCACCGACGGCGAACCCGAGGTGCGCGTGTTTCTGCTGCGCGGCTTCATCTCGCGGCCGCAGATCCAGAAGATGAATCGCAACTCGATCTTTCTTTTCGTCAATGGTCGTTTGATTCGCGATAAGCTGTTGCTGCATGCGATCTCATCGGCGTATCACAACCTGATGCCACCGGCGTGCTATCCTTTCGCGTTGCTGTTTCTCGATTGCGATGCCGAAGAGGTCGATGTCAACGTGCATCCTTCGAAGACGGAGGTGCGTTTCCGCCACAGCAGCATGGTGCATGATTTTGTGCGCGACGTGATACGCGAAAAACTGGTTGAGAGCCGGCCCGTGTCAAATCTGCCGCTGCCGAACTCACCCCGGCCGCAGCCCGCGGCAGGGCTACCGTTTTCGGAATTCACGCAGTCGCTGGAGAATTTTCAGCCGCCGCCGGAATCCGCGAGATTCGAATTCAACGCTGCTCCCGAGCCTGCGGCGACGGGTGCCGAACTGCCGCAGTTTACGGTGCATGGTTCCTACATTGCGCCGCCGCAAGCACCGTCTGAGCACCATTCGCCGCAACCAGCACCTGCTATGCCTTCGGCACCTCCATCCCGATTGAAGGTTCCTGATACGCACGGAGATTTTCCCGTGACCGCTTCTTATGAGCCGTCGGCGAGTATGGACGTTCTAACCGACCTTCGCCCGCTCGGCCAGTTGCACGAAAGCTTTATCATTGCGGCAGCTCGCGATGGGTTGTGGATCGTGGATCAGCATGTGGCACATGAGCGCATCCTGTTCGAAAAGGTTTTGAAGGCGCGGACTGCGGGCAAGGTCGAGCGCCAGCAATTGCTGATTCCGCTGGTGCTGGAATTGAGCGCGGAACAGCTGATCGACTACGCACGCATCGGCGATGAGCTTGCCGCCAACGGTTTCGATACCGAGCCCTTCGGGCCGCGCAGCATCGCAGTGCAGGCCGCGCCCGCCGCTATCGGAAGTCCTGTTGCAGTGGAGAAGATTCTCTTTGAGATTCTGGAAATCCCAGAGTACGAGTTGCGCCAGATGTCGGTCGATGACCTGCGCCGCAACATCGCTGCCACCATCGCCTGCCGCGCGGCGATCAAGATTAATATGCGGCTCGACATGCGCAAGATGGAATGGCTGCTGGCCGAACTCGCGGCCACTGATTATCCGATGGCCTGTCCGCATGGCCGCCCCATTGCGCTGCGCTATGGCACGCGCGATATTCTGCGCGGGTTCCATAGGATCTAACACGCGATGCGGATTAGTGATTTTTTAATTCCCAACCGGAGAATGAGTGGTGGCGCTTCATCCGTGCCCATCCGTGTGAATCCGTGGCCGATTCCAAAACGAAAAACGATCAGCCACGGATTCACATGGATGGGCACGGATTTTATGCGCTCCCGGCGCTGGCGCGGGTCTGAGGAACAGTCATGCGGCTAAGGATCAACGCAGATCCCTCAGGCTGGCTTTACAAGCTGTTGACGCGCGTGTTCGGGCTGCGACGCAAGCCTGTTCCGCTGCAACCGGCGGGCAGTGTAACCGTGCCGCTGAAGCCTGGAAAGATTCGACTCATTGCTGGTATTGATTTCGGAACCTATTCGACGAAGATCCTGGCTCGAAAATCTGGCGAAGCTACAGCCAGGCTGGTGCTGATCGATCAACCGGATTCGGAGTATCCATCAATCGTCACACCGTCGCTGGTCCGAATCGCGGGTGAAAAGATTTATTTCGGAATGGATGCCTACAAGCTGGCCGAGGGGAAGCTGTATCGCTATCTGAAAAAAGAGCTGCTGCCTGGTATCTCATGGACCCGCAGCGGGCCGGAGCCCGATGTTTTGATCGCGGCCTATTTGGCGTGGGTGATGGGACAGACCAAGCAGTTTTGCGATTACCAGTTTGGCGAAAACGCCTATGAGCTGGTTTTTCAACTGGCCGCGCCGATGGCAAACCTGGGCCACGCGGGACTGAAGAAACGTTACCTGAAAATCGCCGCAGCGGCATGGACGGCCGTGTTCGCGCCGGGCAGCCCAATCATTGGACAGGGCGAGCCTGCATGGGCATTTTTGAAGATGATCGAAGGGCTGTTGGACAAACCGAATGCGCCGCCAGGGCAGATTCAATTGCTGCCGGAAACGATTGCGCCCATCGTTTCTCTGGCGCAAAACTCTAAGTTGCAGGACGGCATCTACCTGGTTGTCGATATGGGCTCGGGCACAACCGAGCTTTCGGTGAACGAAGTGCGGTCGGCGGAGAACAGGATCATCTGCTATTTCGATCAGTCGATTGAGTTGGGCGACCTGCAATTCAAGGATGCATTCAACATGGAAGGCCGAATCGAGGAGTTGATGAAGGAAGTCCGCCGTACGTGGCGCGAAGGCTATGAAGCGGCGCCGGAAAAAGAAATCTGGAATTCGCTGCGCGTTTTGCTGGCAGGCGGAGGAGTGCAGCGAGCGGCAGTGCGCGGGGCGATTGAACGCGACCATCGTCAAATCATGTATCCTTGGCCCGCCGTCAGTGATACGCACTATTCGGTGGATATCCACTGGCCTGCCGGTATCGATCACAATGGCGCGGGAGAGAAGGCGCTATACAAGCACGGCTTTCTGTTTGCCGTGGCGCACGGGCTGACATTCGAACGGCATGAGTGGCCCATCGTTTTCCGCTAAATCTGAGAGATAATAACCGTTGGTCCCGCGAAAGAGAAATATCGAATGAAGAGAAGACTGTTTATGAAATCGGCCGGCGTCGCGCCGGCATTGCTTCTGCCTGCTGAGGTGTTGGCCCAACGCGCCACTGGCGCGCGCTCTGCGCCAGCGATACCCAAACTGGAAGTGACTTCGCCCGATGCCGCCGGCGAAACGGTCCACCGCTTCTTCAATGAAGCGCGCTTCACTGCGTTGCGCCGGCTGGGCGAACTCTTTCAGCCCAAGGTGGGCAACGCTCCTGGCGCGACGGAAGCCGGTGCTCCGGAGTTCCTCGACTTCCTGATCGGCGCGTCGCCTGCCGATCGCAAGAAGCTCTACAACAATGGGCTCGACGCGCTGAACGCAGCCGCGCAGAAGAAGTATCGCAAGAACTTTGCCGCGACCACGGCTGAAGAGGCTGATGCGGTCATTCGACCGCTGCTCGCCACGTGGGACTATGAGCCACCGGCTGATCCCGTGATCCGCTTTGTCAGCGAAGCGCACCAGGATCTTCGCAATGCCACCGTCAATTCGCGCGAATATGCCGAAGCAGGTGCAGCATCGGCTAGCCGCCGCCGTGCAGGCAACACCGGTCTCTATTTCAACCCCATCCCGTAACGCTAGGAAACGAACATGGCAGCCAAAGAATACGACGTACTCATTATCGGATCGGGGCACTCCGGCGGCATGGCCGCGAACGTTCTCACCAAGAAGAATCTCTCCTGCCTGATGCTCAACGCCGGGCCGGTTGTCGATCTGGAAAAGGACCGCAGCGTAAAAGCGGCGCACGAGCTTCCGTTCCGCGGCCTGGGCGAGCCGGGCCGTAATCCGCACATCGTCATCGGAAATGAATTCAATGCCAATCAGTGGGTGGATGAGCGCGAGGTTCCGTACACCACCGAAACCAACGCCCGCTATGACTGGGTGCGCGTGCGGCTGGTGGGTGGCCGTTCGCTGTTCTGGGCGCGGCAATGCTTCCGCTTGAGCGACTACGAATTCAAAGCGAAAGACCACGATGGTTTCGGTGACAACTGGCCCATCGATCTGGCTGAACTCACGCCTTACTACGATCGCGTCGATAGCATCTTCAAAGTCGTCGGCCGCAAAGAGAACCTGCCGCAGTTTCCCGATGGCAAGTTCATCGACATCCAGGAAGGCCCGGAGAGCAAGGCCACCAAAGATATCACTAGCGCAGCGAAAGACCGCGGCATTGCGGTGTCGCGCATGCGCTTCGCGCAAGGCGAAGGCGGCCTGGCGAGTTCAGTGAATTTGTTGTTGCCGGAAGCTGCCGCCAGCGGATTCTTAGACATCGTGCCCAATGCGATTGTGCGCGAGATCACCGTCGATAAAAATACCGGCAAGGCCAACGGCGCACACTTCGTCGACCGGCATTCTAAGCGCGAAGTGCATGTGAAGGCGCGCGCGGTCGTGCTGGCCGCGGGCACGCTCGAAAGCACGCGCCTGCTTTTGAATTCGGGCATCGCGAATTCCAGCGGCGTGATGGGGCATTACCTGATCGATCAGTTGTACGGCTGCAAAGTAGTTGCGTCGCTGCCTGAAGCGCGCAACGGCAAAGTGAAGCCGGGCATGATCGGCGGTGGAATGTTCATCCCGCGTTTCCGCAATTTGAAGAAGGGCGAAAAGAACAACTTTCTGCGCGGCTATTCGTTGCCCCTGGGCAGCGGTGGCGGCGCTGATCCGCGCATGTTCAGGGAGTACGGGCCGGAGTTGCAGAAGAAGCTCGATGAGTATCGGGGATCGTGCGTGCAGGGCGGGCTCTACGGCGAGGTGCTGCCGCGCTTTGAAAACCACGTGCGCATCAACAAAGAGGTGAAGGACGCGTGGGGCATTCCCGTGCTGCACATCCACGCCAAGTACGGCGAGAACGAATTGAATATGGCCAAGGACGCGGCCAACACGCAGGAAGAGCTGTATAAGGCAGCCGGCTTTGAGATTCTGTACAAGAGCGATAAGCTGTTCGCGCCTGGTTACAGCATTCACGAATTGGGCACGTGCCGCATGGGCGATAACCCCAAGACGAGCGTGCTGAATAAGTACAACCAGAGCCACGATATCAAGAACCTGTTTGTGGTGGACGGGGCGGCGTTTGTTACTGGCGGATGGCAGAACCCCACGCTGACGATTTCGGCGCTTTCGATGCGGGCGTCGGAGTATCTGGCCGAACAGATGCGCATGAAGAATATATGAGATTCGATGTGGGACAGATTGGCAATCTGCGGCCGATTGTTAATCGGCCTTTTTCGCCGATCGCAAGAGCTCCGTGGCTACCAACCATGAAACAGGAAGAAATCAAGTTAGTGAAAACTGGCCGATTGCCAATCGGCCGCAGAGTGCCACTCTGCCCCACTATGGTGGCAATTATTTTCATTACCCGCAGCGTCGCGCTTCACGCCGCGGAGACCCCCAAGCAACCCGTCCCCTTCAGTCACAAACAACACGCGGGTGACCTGAAGCTCGCTTGCAAGATGTGTCATCCGAACCCCGAACCCGGCGAGCGCATGACCATTGTTGGAACCGCCGCCTGCATGCAGTGCCATTCGGCGATTAAGACCGAGAGTCCGGCGATTCAAAAACTCGCGGCGCTCGATCGCAATAAGCGGCCAATGCCGTGGGTGCCTGTCTACGCCGTACCCTCCTTCGTCGACTTCAGCCACAAGGTGCACACCTCGAAGGGCGCCATCTGCCAGGACTGCCACGGCGCGGTGGCGGAAAAGAATGAGTTGGCGCGGGAATCAGACCTTTCCATGGGGGGCTGCATCGCCTGCCACAAGCAGAAGGAAGCCCCTATCGGCTGCACCGCCTGCCACGAGCAGAAGGAGTAAACGCACATGCACAGGAGAACCTTGCTGTTTGGGGCGTTGCCAATGATGGCGATCGCCGCGCCTGGCAACGAGTTGCTGGACACATTGAGCCAGCATCTTGACCTGCTGATCGAAAATGGAGAGGTGGTCAAGCTCGATGGCAAGGATGCCGACGCTACCACGGCCATTGCCTACCACCGTATCGCCAACATCACAGGCAACGCGAAGTTCAAGAAAGCGGCGCTGCAACTTTCAGAGCGCATCGTCAAAGCAATGCGCGAAAGCGCCGTCGGCCTGCTCGACATCAAGGAGTGGGGACCGGACAAGATCATGTACGGCGCGCCGCCTCCACTGGGCTGGTACGGCGGATACGCTTCACTGCTTCTCGGCGGCGCGGGGCGCATTGATGACGCGCAGTTCATCGCCGGCGTGCTGGATCGCTACCCGTGGTATGAGAAGGCCGGCTGGTGGGCAACTTCGGCCGACGTGCGAAACAACAAGCCGCTGGAGCCGCTGGATTCACCGGGCATCATCAATAAGTGCTGTGGCATGGCGTTCGCTTGTGGGGTGGCCAGCGAATTGGTGGCAAAGGCCGATCCCCCGCTTGCCGCGCGTCTTCGCGCCAAGACGCAGCGCTGCATAGAAAACACGATTGCCGCGCAGCACCCCGATGGCTACTGGAACTACAAGTATGCCGGGACGGAGCCGAAGAGCAAAGACACCGTGGGCTACTTCATGCTCACCACCAATTTCATGATCCGGCTGCGTGAACTCGCGCCGTCGTACCGCCAGCCTGGGTTTGACAAGATGCTCGCCAAGGCCGGGGCGTTTGCGATGAAAGAGATCGCCCCCATGACTTCTCCGAATCAGGGCAAGGCGCCGTCAAGGCCAATCGGCGGCAAGACGCCGGAACGCTACGACCCCAGCGAAGCGCCTAAGCGCAGCTATCAGCTTTCCTCCATACTCGCCCACGGTAAATACAAGGCCGAAGCGAGCAAGATCCTCGCCCATGCGCTGCCCACATTTCCTAAAGGGAATCGCGGGCAGTTCGCGTCGCAATGCGTGGAGCCTGCGTCGATGGCTGCCGTATTACTTGCCTAGCTTGCGCATAGAATCCTTGCCGTCGGTGAGCCATTCCAGGTTGAAGCGGGCCAGCGTAATTACGCGGGCTCCGGACTGGTTCGCGGTCTCGTAGAAGCAGAGGATGGCGCCATTGGGCAGCACCGCAAGATCGGAGTACGCACCCGCGCCCGGAGAGAGCGACCGCTTGACGGTCCATGATTGGCCCTCATCGTAGCTGACGCGCACGGTCAGATTCTTGCGCGATTTCTCATCATCGGGATTCGAAAAGAGCAGGCGGTCCTTGCCGCCCGATTTCTTTGTCGATAGCCTGACGAGACTGGCGAAGCAGCGCGGGTCGATCAGATCCTGCTGCATATGAGGAGTGCTCCACTTCGTGGCCCCGTCTTTGCTGATGGTAATGGTGCGGCGATGAGCGTCCGATGCGGTGCGCACATTCATCATCACACTGCCATTGGCCAACTGCGCGATGTTGGTTTCATTGGCCGATGGAAACTCCGGCGTATTGGGAATTGCGATCTCGCCGGCGTGCCAGGACTTGCCGTGGTCGTCGCTATAGACGGTTGTGTTCACAGAAGGCCCGTGTCCATTGCCTGTCGTGCCGAGCGCCAGCCATACAGGCGCAAGCAGTCGTCCGTTCTTCAACTGAATGCCGTGTCCGGGCCCAGTGGCGATGACGCGCCATGCATACTGCGGCTTCAGCTTTTCAAACACCGAGGATATTTCTACTGGGGTGCTGAACGTTTGCCCGTCATCTTTGCTGCTCATGTAGAAGACTCGTCCGTAGTCCAGGCAGAAGAGAAAATGGACAGCTCCGTTGCGGTCGGCGATGGCCAGCGGGTTATTGTAGGTGACGTCCGTCTCCTTGCCCTGCTTACGTTCGATGGCGACCGGGTTGCGCACAATCGTGCCTGCCACATGGGCGATGGAGACCGGCGCAGAAAACGTTGCTCCCCCATCGGTGCTGCGCCGCAGCACAGTGTCTATCGTGTCCCAATCGCTGCCGGTGAACTTGCGCGCCTCGCTGTAGACGAGCACGGAGCCTTTCGCCGTGACCACCATGCCGGGAATGCGGTACAGTTTGTAGCCGCCTTCGCCTGCAGTGAATAGAGGAGTCTGTGTGATGGATTGTTCCGCGCTGTGCGCGAGAAGAGGTAGCAGGAGGAGCCCTGCAAAAAGTTTAGAGGTCATGTTAGGTTAACGGGCAACAGCATCAATATTAGCGAGAGTCTTTCGTGCGTATTCGGCTTCGGGAAGATCGGGGTCGCTGCCGACGATGGCGCGCAAATGCGCGCGCGCCGCGTAGAGAGATTCCATGCTGTCCTGTTTGTTGGCGCGGCCGAGAAAAGCCAGCCCAAGAATGTAATGTGTGTACGGATACGTTCGATCGTAACTGAGCGAGCGCTGGCATCCGGCGATGGCCGCATCGAAATTGTCGAGCTTATACTCGCTGTCACAGAGGCCGAAGTAGGCCAGACTGCGCATGTTGTTCCAAACATCGCGCTGTGCAGAGTTCTTCTTCTTTGTGTATGATGTGAACCAGACGGTCACATAGTAGTTTACCTTCAGTGCCTGGTTGGCGTCGAAGTTGCTCAGCAAAAGGTATTGCTTGTAGGCTTCCACTGACTCCTTATATTGGCCAACCATGCGCAGACTTTCCGCCAGCCAGAAATGGGCTTCGGCATTTTTGGGCGCCATTGCGATAGCCTTGCGTGCAGCCTTGATGGAGTCCGGAAACAGATCCTTCATGCGCAGGGATTGCGCCAGCAGATAGTTCGCCAGCGGATTGTCAGGCTCGCGTTGCAGCACCGTGTTCAACTGGCGGATCGACTCATCGAGGCTTCCCTTATCCAGAAGCATGCCGGCATAGGTGGCGCGCGCTTCGGTGTAGTCCGGATCAATGGCCAGTGCGCGCTTGAACAACTTTTCGGCATCGTCTTCCTTGAACTGGTCGCGGTACACGCGAGCCAGATACAAGGCTGCCTGGCTATAGTTGGGATCTTCTTTCAACGCTGCTTGGAATTGGTCCGCGGCCTTCTGATAGGCTGCCTTAGTGTATAGCGACAAGCCGTTGTCGAACGCGTCGACTGCCGCGCGCGGCCTGCGCCGTGGAATGACCAGCTTCAGTGTGACCGCGGATTCCTGGCCCGGATAGACGGTCTCTTCGCGCGGGCCATCGGGCTCAAAGCCCTGGTGGACGCCCTTGATTTGATGCACGCCTGGAGTCAGGCCAGGCAGCCGTAACGAAGTGCCCTTGCTGACAACGCCAACGGATTTGTCGTCCACGAAAACTTCTACCCCGTCGCGATTGGCTTCAAAGATCAGCCCGCCATACTTTGGCGCCGGCGGCGCGCCAGGCCTGGCCAGCGATGGCGAGTACGATAGCAGCATGTCCGGGTCATAGCTGGCTCGTTCAGACGTAGGGTTCTGCTGGCCATTGGTAGCTTCGCGCACGTTGCGGCGCACGTACTCGCCCAACTCGTCGGCAGTGACAATTCCATCGTGCGACTCGTCGGCCTCGCCCTCCAGGCCTTTCACCACGTAGTAAGTGAAAATGCCATGGCCGCCGCCCCATCTGTCGCTTTCAAATGACCGCTCGCGAGCGCGGCTGGCGGTCAGGGAGAACAGTGACCGGTCCAATTCCTGCAAACTTTTGTTCAGCGTTTCAACGTCGGCATCCGGTGTGATGGCTCCGCTGTGGCAGGAATCGGTCAACAGAACCTTCCACTTTGCTTTGATCTTCGAGCCGATCACCTTGCCCAGCGTCTCCATCTGGTAGCCGGTACCGGCAATGTCTGCCGGCTTCAAATCATAGGGTGCCAGATATCCTTTGCCATGATCCACGTAGCCATGACCGGCGAAGTAGATGACCACGCGGTCCTCTTCCTTTGCCACCGCAGGCAGCCAGGTCTCCAGTTCTTTCCTGATGTTCGCCAGCGTGGCCTGCGCGCCTGTGAGCTTGTGGACATTTTCCACGTGGAAGTTGCCGCCCTCAGGGCTGATCAGAATGGAATAGATGGACTCCGCGTCACGTTCTGAAAACTGGAGTTGCTGCTTGTCAGTCAGGTTTTTGTAGGTGGCAACGCCGATAATCACCGCATAGCTTCGCGGTATGGCAACATCGGTTTTGGTAACGGGCGCGAGCCCGTCTTTCTCGTATTTCAAGTCGCGCGCTTTCTTCTGCTGTGCGGGGCACAACAGAGCGGCTGCGATCAGACAGGTGGTGAGTCGAAGCATATGACCTACTTGTGGGCGAGACGGAATTCGTAGACGACCGGCTCCTTCAGCGAAACCGGCGAAGCTACCACGGATTTCTTGTCCTGCTGAATGAACATCAGTTCGCGCGAGCTGCCCGCGCCTGGCTTTGCTCCAGCGGACTTGTCAATGCAATCTCCCCGTGATTTGAAGATAGCGTCGTCGCAGCGTGGAGTCATAGATGGCGGAACGGCCAAAGGCTTCGGTGGCGGAGGCAGGGGTTTGTATGGCTTTACTGAGCTGGTTAATTCGGAGGGTGTCACCATCCAGGTGAGGATATCCTGCCCGGGGGGGCCGGTGATTCGGAACGCCCCCTGGGTGGCCGGTATCAGATATTCCTTGCCAGCCTCGATGCGGTTCTGGTCGCCGGTTTCGGGTGCGGGGAAGAGCCGCGAATAATCGCCTGAGGTGCCTGCGTTCATCACGTAAAGGAAGCCGCTGAAATTGGCCTTGAATCGAAAGCGGACGCGGGCATTCGCATCGAGCACTTGCTCTGGGGCGATGGCGATCCATTTTTCAGACTGGAAACGCTCCAAGGTGATCTCCATACGGTGTGGACCCTTCGATACTACGTTGGGCTGGGCGATTGCGCCATTGGTAGCCATCAGCAACGTGGCAAGGCGGGCCGTCCTCACGTTCATGGAGCCTCCTATTTGTGTTTCAGGGTAAGATCGACTACCAGCCGGGCATCCGAGGTGGCCTTTTTGTTGACGATGTAGACAGCCTTTTCCTTGCGTTCACCGGCTGTCTTTTCGTCCACTTTTTCGAAGACCAGATCACGGGACTGCACTCCTGCGCGCAAGCTGCCGACCAGCGCGTCGTTGATCGGTGCGATGCGCTCGGCAAGCAGTAGTTTCTTTTCCGGGGCAGCGTCTTTTGTGGGCTTCGCCAAGTCGTACATCAGGGACTCCAGATTCGCAACCGGTTTCCGCGACAGAACAATGAACAGTTTTTCTTCGCCCGCATTTTCGTCGAAATAGAAGCGGCCCCCGGGCGGCAATTCGTAACCCTTCATGGTCTCTACTTTGTTGTCGCCGCTGCCCAGGTCGGCGGAAGGAAACATGACTTTCCAGTTCCCGCTTGATCCGCGAACGATCACATAGAGGTAGGCCGGGTCATTGGATTGCACGGCTACCCTGAGCTTGTCGCCGGAATGGAAAACCGTATCGGCGTCAACTTCGCCGTAGCTGGTTCCATCGGCGCTATGCAGCAGGCTGTACCGGAGGCCAAGCGGAGTAAAGGAAA
Organism: uncultured Acidobacteriia bacterium; assembly: GCA_903881085.1. Lineage (GTDB taxonomy): Bacteria > Acidobacteriota > Terriglobia > Bryobacterales > Bryobacteraceae > CAIRSA01. The sequence continues at coordinate 12,609 of CAIRSA010000457.1, read as the reverse complement.
CAGGTGCCGGTCTTGTTGAGGAGGTTTCCGTCGACGGTTTGGGCTGCGATGTGGCCGGCTTCTTCTTTGGCGTTGGAGTGGGAACGTTTGCCTTCGCCACTCTTGGCGCCGGTGTGTAGAAGAGTTCCCGCGGGGTGAGCTCTTGGCCCAAGACGGCAGAAGCGCCGATGATCAAAAGTGGCAGAGTATTGTATTTCATCACGTCCGCTCCTGTCCCAGAGTATACCAAGGATACAATCATGGTAAGATTCGATTCGTGGAGGGCTACCCGTTGGCCATACGTCAATTCCTGGCGTTTTTATTGCCTTGTGTGCTTGTTTTTGCCCAAGATCAGCGTCCCAAGCTGAACATCATAATTGTGGAAGGCGAAGGTGCGGTGAATAACATTCGACAACGAATGGCACGCGAGCCCATCGTTCAGATCGAAGATGAAAACCACAAACCTCCGCTTGGCGCACTTGTCATCTTCACGTTGCCTCGAAATGGGGCCGGCGGAGTTTTCGCCGATGGCAGCCATACCCTGACGGTTACAACCGACAAGGCCGGCCGGGCGGTGGCACGCGGTATCAAGCTGAATAGGGTAAACGGGAAATTCGAAATCCAAGTCAGTGCCTCGCACAATGGACAGACGGCACGAACTACCATCACGCAGACCAGTCAATTTGCGGCGGCGCCTGTCATGAGCGCAAAGACCATTACCCTGCTCGCCATAGCGGCCGGCGTGGTTGCAGGGGTTGCCATTGGTGTGACTCGCGGCGGAAATAATGCAGGCGGCAGCACAGTCGGGCAGCCGCCCACCGTTCCGCCCACGATTATTACTCCCGGTACGCCGAGCGTTGGAGGCCCCAAATGATTCAGCGTATTTTGCCAATTGCCCTTCTCGGTAGCGCCGCTCTGTTTGCCGATGAGATCTCTGTTTCCGGGCCGATGATGGGTATGGTTTCGGCGGCTGATGGGATTCGTCCTGTGCTGGGCTTTCCCGGCGCTGCGTATGTTGGAGCGGTGCTGCCGTTGGATGTTACTCCTGATTCGGTGATGATCGCCCCGGAGCTAAGTTATGCGCTTTTCAGCGCCGCGGGCAAGCTCATGGTGCTTGATGGTTCCATAGGAAAAATCGTTGTTCGCGAAGTGACGGGAACTGCCGGAGTGGCGAGCGCATGGTTCAGTCCGGCCGGTAAATCGGCACTTCTGCTCTCGGCGGATGGAGTTACTGCTCAGTTACTAACAGGTTTACCTGCGGGGCCGCGCATAACCGCAGTGTTTACGGTGAGTGATGGACTCAAAGTGGCCGCAGTGAGCGACGACGCACAGCATGTGCTCACCAGTTCCTCGGCCGGCTTGCTGACACAATGGGACGGCGACGGGACGCTTCGTGGGACGATTGCGATTCGAGGCGTTTTGGCGCTGCAATTCTTCAACCAGAGTAGCGATGCACTGGTTGCCAGCCGGAGCGATGGAAAGCTGTATAAGTTACGCGATTCCGGTGACGTGGTTTTTGTCAGAGATGTGGATGCTATCGCTGTTGCCACTTCGAACGATGATTCTGTCATTTACGCAGCGAGTGCAGCTGGTCAGCTGTTGGCTATTCGGGATACAGGGGAACTCATTGGTTCATACAGTCCACCAATCACACCTACGAGGGTGAGGAGAATGGGCGGCGTGTTTTCACTCAATGAATACGACGGCGGCCCTTTGGCGATTTTCGACGGTTCGCAGATGTGGATGATTCCTCCTGCTAAAGACGGAGGTGCGCAGTGAGGATCCTTAGGGGATTTGCCCTACTGATCACTGCGGGCGGGGCTCTTTGCGCGCAGACGATCACGACAAATCCGGTGCTGCCCAATGCGGTTGTGGGATTGAATTACAGCCCAGGTGTCCAGTTTATCGTGATAGGATTTGCTGGTCCCGCAACATGGAGCCTTACGCCTGCTCCTCCAGTCAATGCCCTGCCCGCGAACATGAGCCTTTCGCCTTCTGGATTTCTGGCCGGTATTCCCAACCTTGCGGGCGTGTATTCCTTTTCCGTCCGTGCCTCGCAGAATGGACAGTTTGTTGACAAATCATTCCAGTTAACTGTTCAGCAGCCATTGGTTCTATCGCCCGCAACGTTGCCTACAGGAACTGTGAATGTAACATATCCCATTGCCGGTTTCGGCGCATCAGGCGGTACTACGCCATACACCTTCGTCATTGCAACCGGAACCTATCCTGCCGGCCTGGGTCTCAATGCGGCGACAGGAGCAATTACTGGTGTTCCGACAGCGACTGGCAATTTCACATTTGGCATCCGCGTAACTGATGCATTGGGCTACACCAATACAGTTACTTACAATGTGAGGATCACCACTCCTCTTGTTTTGGGGCCGGGGACTTTGCCCAATGCCCCACAGAACGCCAGCTATGTCCAACAATTCACGGAAAGCGGTGGTCAGGGTCCCTACACTTTATCATTCTCTGCGGGCACACCACCGCCTGGACTGAGTTTCAATAACTCGTCAGCGCAATTGCTTGGTAACCCCACGACTCAGGGCTCTTATACGTTTACCGTTCAACTGTCCGACAGTGTCGGGTCACCTCCGGCGAGTATCCAATACTCGTTAAAGATTCTTCCGCCGCTGATTCTTTCACCGGGCTCCTTGCCAACGGGTTCGGTTGGTGTTACCTATCCGGTCCCTGGTTTCACGGCCAGTGGCGGTACAACGCCATACACCTTTTCTCTGCCACAAGGCGCGCTTCCCACAGGATTGAATCTGGTGGCGTCCACTGGAGCAATTACAGGTACCCCGCAAGTAGTTGGACTGTATAGCTTCTATGTGACAGTTACGGATGCGCTCGGGTACTCGACAACCATCACGTCCTATAGTGTCCGGATCACAAACCCGCTGGTGCTCGCTCCGCCCGCGGTTCCAAACGCCGTGCAGAACCTGCCCTATTCGCAGCAGTTGACACTGAGCGGCGGGGTTTCTCCTTACACGGTCAGCGTGGTTAGCGGCGCATTGCCGAACGGGGTGTCGCCAAACGCTTCCACAGGTCTGATCAGCGGCACGCCGACGGTGGCGGGGACGTTCCCATTTACAATTCAGCTGAATGACAGTGTGGGCTCGCCATCCGTTTCCATAGCCTATTCCCTGTTAGTCCAGCCTCCTCTGGTACTGTCGCCGGCCACGCTGCCATCGGGCACCGTCGGCGTGAATTATTCGTCTACATTCACCACTGCCGGAGGCAATGGGAACTACGTTTACCAGTTTGCCGGTTTGGCCAATCCGCCCGGCTTATCGCTTTTGCCAACTGGTATAATTTCCGGTTCGCCCACGACGGCTGGATCTTATACCTTTCCCATAAAGGTCACTGATGGGCAAGGCTATTCGATCACAAGCAATGTTTCTATCACGATCTACAAGCCATTAGGAATGAGCCCGAGTAGCACTGATACTACGGAAGTCGGTATAGCCAATACGATAAGTATCTTTGCATTCGGTGGCCAGCCTCCATACAACTTTACGATTGTCTCCGGATCTCTACCCCCCGGTCTTCTATTAAACTCATCGACAGGCGTCGCATCCGGCACACCGACCACGCAGGGCTCTTACACCTGGACTGTGCAACTTACTGACAGTGTCGGAACACCTCCCGCCACGCAAACCTATTCGCGCACGGTCTTGGCTCAACTTGGGGTATCCCCAGCAACATTGCCTGCCGGCACGCTCACTTTCCCCTATTCGGCAACCATTTTTGGAACTGGCGGACAGCCGAGATACTTTCTTTCGCAGCCCGGTGGCACATTGCCTTCGGGCTTAACGTTCAATACGACTACGGGTGTAATTAGTGGGACTCCAACGCAGACAGGCTTGTTCTCTGTTACCTTTCAAGTCATGGACAACCTGGAATACTCCGCTTCGCTCACTTACACTTTGTTGATAACTGCCCCATTGACGATCGCCCCGACAACACTGTCCAATATGATTGCTGGCAAGCCATTTTCACAAACGCTTACCTCGACAGGCGGGTCCGGAGCTATCAACTGGAGCATCGAGGGTGGTCTTCCCAATGGCCTGACTTTGAATGCTGCCACCGGGCTGATCAGTGGCACGCCCACGACATCCGGGGCCTACAATTTCACCGTGCAGGTGACCGATTCCGTAGGTACAACCCCAGCTATACGCAATTACTCCGGTTCTGTGATCGCTGCGTTGAGTATTGTGACCAATGCTCTTCCAGCGGGAACGCAAGGCGTTAGTTACTCAGCAACCCTCGTTTCCGCCGGAGGACTTGCGCCGATTACTTGGACTCTGGACGGCGGTACCATGCCGGGCGGACTCACACTGAACGGTACCACAGGGGTCATCTCAGGTATACCAACTGCCGCGTCCACAGCTTCGATCGTTGTGGATGCACACGATAGCGCAGGTCAGGTCTCCACCAAGACCTTCTCCTTCAATATCATCACCTCGCTGGCAATTCAAACCCCGGCCCTGAACCCGATCACCACGAACGTTCCTTACACCATGCAGTTGGTCGCCAGCGGTGGACAAGGCACATACACCTGGACCATCGTCTCAGGCAATTTGCCGCCTGGTTTGACGATGTCGGCCAGTGGGTTGATTACCGGTACTGTCACCGTGGACACAAATTCCAACGCGGTAATCAAGGTTACAGACAGTGCTGGCAATACGGACTCAAGATCTTACGCTGCTTCAGCGACCACACCGATTCCGGCATTGACCGTAACAACTACCTCGCTGCCCAACGGCAATGTCGGCGCAAGCTACAACTCTGCGCTGGCAGCGTCAGGTGGGCAAGGAAGTTACCGCTGGTCGATATCGCAAGGCGCTCTGCCAGATGGTCTACAGTTGAATCCTTCGGGTCAGATCAGCGGCACACCCGGAACTGCTGGCACCTTTAACTTCGGCGTGTTGGTGACCGATGGCTCAACCCGCGGGGCTGGAAGATTGCTTTTTATCACCATCGATCCGGCACTGGCTCCACTTACTATCACGACCGCCAGCGTGCCAGATACAGACCTGAACGCAGCGTACTCGGCGTCTGTCGCGGCTACCGGTGGCAAGTCTCCTTACACCTTCTCGGTCGCAGGCGGTGCACTGCCACCTGGTATCACCTTCAATGGCCAAGGTGCGTTGAGTGGTGCGGGCACGACTGCTGGCGCTTACACCTTTACGATCCAGGTGCAAGACGCAGTTGGTACGAAGGTTTCGAAGGACTTCGCACTCAATGTGCTTGCTCCGCTATCTATTACGACCACCTCGCTTGCTGCGGGCAATGTAGGCATCGCTTACAGTGCGGGTGTTGCCGCAACCGGCGGAAAGCAGCCATATAAATTCTCTATCGCATCGGGAAGCCTGCCTACTGGCCTTTCCATGGATAGCTCCGGCGCCATCACGGGCAAGCCCACTACGGCAGGTTCTTTCAGCTTCACCGCACAAGTCGATGACAGTTCTAAAAAGACTGCTTCAAAGGCGCTCACGATCAGAATCATCGACACCCTTGCGATTCTGACTACATCCCCGCTTCCAGAGGTTGTGCAGAACCAGAGCTATTCGGTAACTTGCACTGCAACCGGCGGCACGAGCCCATACACATGGTCGCAAAGTGCTGGAACCATGCCTCCGGGCTTGAGCCTCAATGCCTCGACCGGCGAGCTCTCCGGCAAGCCGACTTCTGCTGCCAACTTCAGCCTCACGATTCAGGTGAAGGATGCGCAGGGCCTGACTGCCTCGTCGGCGTTTGCGCTGAATGTAGTTCCGACCCTCGCCATCACAGCCACGCAAGTACCCAACGGAACAGTGGGTAGCGCCTATTCAGCGAGCCTTGCAGTGAGCGGCGGTACGCCCGCTATCACCTGGAGTTTGTCTGCCGGTGCGTTGCCGGCCGGGCTCACCCTGTCCAGCGGCGGTGCGATCAGCGGCACTCCAACAGTGAACGGATCTTTCTCGTTCACTGTGCAGGCGGCGGACTCAAAAACGCAAAAGGACTCGCGTGCATTCACCATCGCGATCGGTTTGCCACCGGTCTCCACAGTCGGATTCACCGGCCTGGCAGACACGCTTCCGCCGGCACAGCAGCCGGTGCTCGGCGTGACACTTGGCCAATCGTTCCCCATCGCTTTGACCGGGACTGTGACGCTGACCTTTGTGCCGGATTCTGGGGCAGACGATCCCGCGGTTCAATTTACCAGCGGCGGCCGAACCGCCCCATTCTCTTTGGCAGCCGGAAATACAGGGGCCAACTTCGGCATCGTTCCAGTGGGGGTCCAAACCGGTACCGTTTCCGGATCCATCACGCTTACTGTGAAGTTGCTGGCGGGAACAATCGATGTAACTCCGAATCCAGCGCCGAGCAAGAGCTTCCGCATCGCCAAGGCCGCGCCGTTCCTGCGCACGGTTACAGTGACCCGCACTGGTGCCGGCTTCGATGTTGCCATCACGGGCTACGTGACAACGCGTGAAATCACAACTGCACAGTTCCACTTCACCTCGGCCTCAGGAATAACGGTTCAGGCGGTGGACTTTACGCAGCAGCTCGGGCCCGTGTTCAACACGTGGTTCCAAAGCGCTGCATCCCAGCCGTTCGGAAGCCAATTCACAATGACCCAGCCGTTCACGATTCAAGGCAGCTCGACTGCTGTGACGGCTGTTTCGGTTACGCTCACGAATTCGGTGGGCACGTCGAACTCGCTCAGTGCCAACATCCCCTAAGACGAGCAAGTAGGTTAATTGTCATGTTTCAATCGGGCCAGTGAAGGAGATTAGAGCGCCAATCGAAGCTGTCTCTTAGTCTCCTTACCGTTTGTCGTTAATCGATAAAGGCGGCTTGCACAAGACAGCCACCTGCCAAAGAGGCCTCCCGATTACTCTCCTTTATCGCCAGCTTTGCGGCAGTTCACGCCAGCTTTCACATTCGTTTTGGTTTTCATGTGCGTCTCTCCTTTCGTCTAATCGGGCGCATAACAGAACCGAAATCGCTCAGAGAAAAAGTTAGAAATTTGCTGATCGATTTCAATGGGCACTTGCGCCCTACAGTGTGACGGCAGATTTGCCGGACACAAAAAAGGAGAAACAAAATGAAAACCAAGCAGAAGATGAATCAGGCAATCGAACAGGTCGTGTTGCGGGATATCCCCGCCGGCATGCCGGTGAAGACGCGCATTCGTGCAGGCCTCAAAATCAAGCTCTAAGTTGAAGGAGGCGTGGATTGGCCATGTTGACCACAGCGCAGCAAAAGACCTACGAACGTGCGGTCCGGTTACACAACCGGGCCGCGCGGCGGCAAGCGGCCGGCGAACCAAAGAGTCCGGAAAAGTTGTATTTGAGTGCGCTCGCACTGAAAGAGCAACTCTTCGGACCGGATCACATTGAAGTGGCGATGACACTGAACAATCTTGGGCTTTATTACAAGTCGCTGGGCAGGCTCGGCGAAGCCCGTGCCGCCTATCAACGCTCTTTGCCGATCATGGAGAAGGAACTCGGCGGAACGGATACCCGAGTTGGCGACCTGCTCTACAATCTTTCCCAATTGCTAAAGAAGGAATCCGAGGAACTCGAGCATCGGTCGGATATGATTGCCGAAGCAGCACGGGAGATGGCCGATGATTCCTGGAAGGCGACCGCGAAAATCAATAAGGAAATGGCGGCCTTTGCACTGAGCGTTGGACCCTCGCGCATTCATCGATTCGGCGTATTTGCCGCAGAACCGATTCCCGCGGCAAAGCGCATTATTGAATACACCGGTGAGCGGGTCAGCCGCAGGTTCTGGCTCTCAAGATGCGAGCACCGCACCTACCTATGCAACCTGGACGCGTACTGGTGCATCGATGGATCCGTTGGCGGAAGCGGTGCAGAGCTGTTGAACCATTGCTGCGAGCCGAACTGTGCATTTCAGCACGAAAACGGCCGCGTCTGGGTGGCAAGCCTGCGCCGGATTGAACCCGGCGAAGAGCTTCTGCTTGACTATAACTTTCGTAAAGATTGCGGCATCGTGCGTTGCTACTGCGGAGCGCCGTCCTGCCGCGGGACCATCAATCGCAGGTAGTTGGCGTAGCGCAGAAGAAATTGCCCTGACCGGGTTGATCGATTTCAGAACGAATTTGCGCCCGATAGAGTGAGGCCGCGCAACGCGCCTCAAGAAAGAGAAAAGGAGAAAACAAATGAAACAGATGTTCAACAAGACAATCCTTGCTGTTACCGCAACCATTGCGTTTACGGTGGCAAGCGTAGCTTACGGGCAGACTCCCTACCAGGGCAGTCTGATTGGGGTAGTATCGCCCAAGGGAGCCGATCCAGGTACGGAACTGTTCCTGACCTTTCCCGCAATTCAGGCCGGCAAGCGCCTGTTGATTGACGAGGTCCGCCTTCGCTCCACCGTCGGCACGGGAGAGAATATTACATGCAGCCTCACATCCGCGCAACCGCAGGCGATGGGGATGTTGCCTGCCGTTTACTACCTGGCGAAACCCGTGGTACACTACACCAACCAATCGGCCAAGAGCGACCTTCTTGGGATCGACGACGCAGTGAAGCTGGCTGTGGATGGTGGCGTAGCGAACAACTTGACACTGCACTGCACCCGGATCGGTTCGCAGCAGTTCGGCGGCGGTGGAGCGGCTGGTGCTGGACCTTGGAGTACGCTGGTAACCATTGTCGGCCGGTTGACTGATGCATTCGCGGTAATGCAATAACAGGAACGGATGAAGTTTTTACCGAAGGGAATCCAGTCTCAGGACATTGGAGTTTGGATTCCTTAGTATAAAGTGAAGGAACGGAAAGGCGGAGGAACTGGCCGTGGCGATTCAGGAAGATGTAACCCAATTGCTGGTGGAATGGAAAAGCGGGAACGTAGAGGCTATCAATGCACTGACTCCGCTGGTTTACGATGAACTGCGCCGTCTGGCGGCAAGCTACATGCGGAATGAACGGTCTTCTGCTACGCTGCAACCTACGGCCCTGGTGAATGAGGCCTATTTGCGGTTGGTTTCGCAAAGCCTCCCGGATTGGGAAAGCCGGTCGCACTTCTTCGGCGTTGCTGCGCACTTGATGCGCCAGATTCTGGTCGATCATGCACGCAAGAGCAAGAGCGGAAAACGAGGCGGCGGGGTGGCGAAGGCGACAATTCAGGAAGCCATGAGTTTTGCTCATGAGCGGGGAGCGGAAATGATCGCGCTGGACGACGCCCTTAACGAACTAGCAAAGGTCTCCGAACGCCAGGCGAAAGTAATTGAATTGAGATTTTTCGGTGGCTTCAGTGTGGATGAAACCGCACGGGCGCTGGATGTATCGGTAGCAACAATAGGGAGAGAACAACGGCTGGCCGAAGCCTGGCTGCACCGTGAAATGAAACGTGCATGACGCCTGAGGGGTGGAAAAAAGTCGGCGAACTCTTCCATGAAGCCTTGGAACTGCCCACTGGGCAGAGAACCATCTGGCTTGATCAGGTCTGCGGTTAAGACCGCGAAATGCGGGCAGAGATCGCCTCACTCATCGAAAGTGATCTTGTGGCGCATGGGTTTGTTGACGGGCAGTTCAAATCCGCGGTCATCGATGCGTTTGAGGAAGATCTCAAGCCTGCACTGCCGCGGCGGATAGGCCCGTATTCGTTGATCCGCGAGTTGGGGCGCGGAGGCATGGGTACGGTTTACCTGGGCCGCCGCGATGACGAGCAATACAACATGGAGGTGGCGATCAAGGTTGTGAGTCCGGGGATGGACACCGCGTTCGTCCTGAGGCGATTCCGGCGTGAACGTCAGACGCTGGCCAACCTGCATCACCCGCACATTGCACGCTTGCTTGATGGCGGTACCACCAATGACGGGTTGCCCTACATCGTCATGGAGTTCGTGGACGGTTCCTGGATTACGGAATACTGCCGCAGCCATGAGCTCAGCGTGGAAGAGCGGCTGCGATTGTTCTTAAAGGTATGTTCGGCCGCGGAGCATGCGCATCGCCATTTTGTGGTGCATCGCGACATCAAGCCCGGGAACATTCTGGTTGACAAAGACGGTGAGCCGAAGCTGCTGGATTTCGGCATTTGCAAGTTGCTTTATGCGGATCCGCTGAACCCGGATGAAACGATGGCCTCAGAGTCGCGAATGTTGACGCCTGATTACGCGAGTCCGGAACAGATTCGCGGCGATCTTGTAACGATCGCTTCCGATGTATACTCACTTGGCGCTGTTTTGTATGAGTTACTCGCCGGCGTTAAGCCTCACCGGTTTTCAGGTTTTTCGCTGGCGGAAATTGAGCGTGCGATTTGTTCCGTGGAACCGCAACGGCCCAGTCTTGCCACTAAAGACAAGGCAACAGGCAAGCGCCTGGCGGGAGACCTGGATACAATTCTGCTTCGAGCGTTGGAGAAGGATCCGAACCGGCGCTACCCTACGGTGGGCATGTTATCAGCCGACTTGGAACGTCATTTGTCTCATCAACCCGTGCTGGCCAGGCCCGATACGACAGTGTACAGAATGCGCAAGTTCATCAGACGGCACTCAGGATTTGTCGCTGCCAGCGTGGCTGTTGCCGCGACATTGGTGGGCGGCACAGCCGTCTCCATGTATCAGGCGAGACTCGCCAACGAGCGTCTACAATTGGTGCGGCGGCTTGCCAACATATTTGTGTTCGACGTTCACGACGCTGTGCGTTACCTGCCTGGCTCCATAAAGGCGCGCAAGTTGATTGTGGAAACTGGCAAGCAATATCTGGACGCAGTGGCGGCGACTTCTAATCAGGATGCTTCGCTCGCGGCGGAACTCGCGGCGGCTTACGTTCGAATTGGAAAGGTGGAAGGCGACGCGTTGAACGCAAATCTTGGCAATGAGCCAGCCGCGGTAGCGAGCTTTGAGAAGGCACGAAGCCTGCTTGTTTCCGCTGCCCGAAAGGAGCCTGGAAACCGCGCCGTGATTTACGAACGAACAGTGGTTGAACACAAATTGGGCGGAATGTATTATTCACAGGGGAGTCACACGCAGGCGATGTTACGGTATGAGGAAGCCCTGGCTTCGGGAACATCTTTTCTTGCCAGTCATCCGGCGGACCAGTCGCTGCGCATTGAGCTCTCGCAGATTGAGCAGGGCATCGCGCTGATTGCACGGGATCGGGGAAATTATCAGGAGTCCATCGACCACTCCAGGAAGGCACTGAATCTTTTGCTAGGCGACCCCAAGAAGGAGCCCGACCGCGACATGCAGTTCCTTGTGGCCGGCGCATATTCCACAATTGCCACCGCTGAGTCGCAGATAAAACAGATTCCACAAGCGCGTGAACATTTCGACGGGTCAATCAAGGTATTGAAGCGGTTGGTTGCCGAGGCGCCCACGGCTGTCAACTTCCGCCATCAATTGATGCTGTCGCTGGCACATAAGGCCGACATGCTGGGCGATGAAGATAACGTAGGACAGGTTGATTCAGCCGATGCCATTTCGACGTATCAGGAAGTGGTACAACTGGCAAAGCTTTCTTATGAGGATGACCCGGAGGACGAACGTGCCGTGAGTGATTACGGCATCGCGCTATCGCGGCTCAGCGCCATGATGCCGGCGAGCGATCACCAACGCAGGTTACCCTTGCTGAACGCTTCAATCCGGTTGTTGCAGGATGCCTCCCGCCGCAATCCAAAGAGCAACCTCAATAGACGATTTCTTGCCCATGCGAATACACAACTCGGTGATTCGCTTGCCGCGAAGAAGCGGCCGGCTGAGGCCATCGCGGCATGGCAGAAGAGTTATGAGATAACCAAATTGCTCGCTTCCTCAGGAACTTCGGCGGCGGTTGTCACCTTTATGCGGGATTGCAGAAAATTGGCGTTGGCCGAGGCGGAACGTGGACACAGGCTGGAAGCGTTGCAGCACGCCGAAGAGGCCCGGGGGAAGTCTGAAAAGCTATCAAACAACCCGTTCGCCATTGCCCAGGGTGCGGGAACAATGGGGCTGACCTACGCTGCGCTCGCCGATTCGAAGAATGCACAGGCATGGTTGGAAAAAGCCAGCGAACAATGGCGCGAACTGTTGAGTAACCCCAAGCTTCGAGCAGAACATAAAACAGAAATGCGCATGATAGAGGCTGCGCTGGAAAGGACTAGCCGGAAATGATGCAAAGAGACATTCTACTGGTGCGCGAAACGATGCCCATGCTTCTCGAAGTGGCTGAGCCTGCCGCGCAATTGTTCTATGGCAGGCTGTTCCAAAGCAATCCCGCAGTACGGCCCTTATTTCGCGGCGATGTGATGGCGCAAGGCAAGAAATTCATGGACATGCTGATTTCGTTGAGCGATAGCCTGGACGATCTGGACAGCAGGAAGCACGCATTGTTTGCCATGGGACAGCGCCATGCAGGATACGGTGTGGTATCAGAGCAGTATGGCGCGGCGAAAGCAGCCTTTCTGTGGACGCTTAAGCAAACGCTTGAGGCGGAATTTACGCCGCCGGTAGAGGCTGCATGGGGGGCGTTGATCGATGAGATTGCCACGGCGATGCAGGCCGGCGCGGCTCAGTTGCCATCGCCATAACGGGCCGCTTCGAAATAGACCAGTTTAAGCTCAGACATCCTGACCTCGGCGGGGAATATTGCCGCGAAGTGGAAATTCGATTGATCTCGAAAGACCGCT
>CAIRSA010000456.1 GCA_903881085.1 uncultured Acidobacteriia bacterium | reverse complement strand
TCCAATGTCGCTTACATTGACTAGAACGACGCGTCGCATTTGGGGTCTGACACCTTTTTTCGGCAGTTGTTGCCGAAAATGGGCTGTCTGACCCCAATTGCCCTCCACCGCAATGCCCCAATGAATCGCTCACCAAATCGGAAGCTCGTCTCATAAACGCACTGTAAGCGAAATTGGATTGGCAATCTGCGGGCGAGTGGCACTCGCCCTTCCGGAACTAACTCTATAGGCTGACAGTCACGTGCCCCATGACGGATGGTAACAACAAACACCTGCTGCTTCGCTTCATTCACATCGAAGATGACGCGATAAACATCGGGCTTTTTTCCACAAAGCAGGTGCCGCAAAGGCGCGCCCTTCTTCTTGCGCTCAGCGGCAGACGCCGGAGTGAGAGGATCGATTCCTCCAAGCCCTGAAACCACAGCGCCGCCGCAATCGAATCCTCAACATTCAGCTTCTCGAACAAAGCCAACAGGTCCCGCTGTGCGCGTGCCGCCAACCTAACTTGGTATCCCATAGTGAGTCCGAATCTCGGCAAATACCTGACTTGCCTCCCGGCTCCGGCCATGGGCAACGTCGTCCAGTCCCTGCCGCACGGCTTCGTTGACATCGGATCCGGCAGCCAAGTCCAGCAATCGCTGATAGGCCTCGGCGTCTTGTACCACGGCCGCTGCCTTGCCTTTTACTGTCAGCACCATCGGTCGCTTGCTCTTCTTCAGCTGCTTCATGAAATCGCCGGAGCGCCGGCGGAATGTCGTAAGCTACTGATTGTCTTTAGTGATGTCGAGCATGGGATCTTCTCCTCACCATTACTAGCAACTTTTTAAGTGCTAATGATGGGCGGATCCATACGGCATAAGGGCCGCGCAGGCGAGTAGAGTCCAGCGCGGCCGCTATCGGGCGGCTACAAACTCCGCAGGAAGTTCAGCAAATCCTGCTTCTGCGTCTCCGTCAAAGCATTCCATTTCGTAACCACCGCATTCGCCTCCGACGCTGCATACTGCGCCGTTGCCGGGCTGGCATGCGCTGCAATCGCCGCCTTCAAATCCGCTGTCCGCCCATCATGCATGAAGTAATACCGCTGACCAATGCCCCACAGCGGAGCAGTACGGAACTCATCAGGACCAGCCAGGCCCTGGATGATGTCGTCAGCCAAGCCCGCGCCCATCTTGTGCACAAGCAGATCGGAATACAGCGGAACAGGCTTGTTGGCCAGTGCAGGGCTGGCGGATGCGCCAGTGTTCAAGGTCGGCGTGTGGCACATGTTGCAGCCGATGGTGCTGAACAGCGTCTGTCCATTGGCGGACGAAGCGGTGGGTGCCACTGGTGTTGGAGGGGCCAGGAAGCGCATGAAGTGTGCCATCAGATCCAAGCGCAGCATCGGGCCATTCGGCGTCGCCTGCGGAACGTCCTCGATGCCAGGATGAAACTGGCACGACGGCGTTGGGTCGTTCTCATTGACGAAAACAGTGTTTGTTACACCCAGCTCATTCACGAACGCGTCGCCCGTAAACAGCCGGATAGTGCTGGTCTGCCCCTTCCATCCAAACTTCGATACAGATCCATCCGTGGCACTGCGGTTTTCGTGGCCGTGAATGCCGAGCGCATTTTTCGCCGCAAGATTGGCCGTCTTGTTCGCAACAATCGTATTGTCCGGGATGGCCTCGATGAAGCCTGCGCCAAACGTCGGCGTGGTTATGCGGATAGCCACGTTGTTGTTGGCTACTTCGGTGGCCCAGTCGGTCTGCGGCAGCACGCAGCCCGGTGCGTCGGCGCGGCCGGCGATCGTCCAGATCGGATGAGTGCCGCCATCGCGAGTGCCGTCTTTCTTATACTTCAGCCGCACGGCGATCGATGGCCCCACGGGCTTGAGGAACGGCGGCAGTTGCTGGCCTGGCGCATTCACGCCGTAATCGGTGCCCTGTCCATTGCCGATCCCCGCCTGGCTCGTCGTCGCGAAGCTCGACCCCCCAAGAAACGGGACGCCATGGCAACTGCCGCAATCCAGATGGTTGAACCGCGGTCCCAGGCCGACCCCTGCGAACTGTCCAGCCGGCGCCACAAAAGTTCCGTTCACCGAATAGAACTGCCGGAACGCAGCCAGCGCGGCGGGAAACAGCGCAGCGTCGCTAGCCGATGCGCCGGTTACCATGGGTGGTTGCGTCGGGTTAAATCGAAGTGGACGCGGCCCCGGATCTTTCGACTGTGCGCACAACTGCGAGAGCAATAAAAAGGGGGCCGTCAACAGGGCCGTCGTAATTGTTTTTGAGTGAAGTAACATGTTCCTCCACTCAAATATGCGGAAATTTCCAAAGGAACTGATAACTCGATTTCGCCGAAATAACCTTAGTCCCACGGCGTAAGTGTGCGCTTAGTCGATAATATTCGTAATCGGCCCGGTGCCCTCTTCCACCAAGTGGAACGTCCGCCCAAACAGCGGGAAATCCATCTTCTTATAATTCAGCCCCATCTGTTGCAGCACAGTCGCCTGCAGGTCGCTGATGTAATGAGGATTCTCCAGCGCCTTGTATCCCACCTCATCGGTCGACCCTTCGATCACGCCACCCTTGATTCCGCCACCTGCAAGCAAAGTAGTGAAGCCCTTGCCGTTGTGATCGCGCCCTGTCGTGTTCTGCGACCACGGCGTGCGCCCGAATTCGCTGGTCAACACGACCAGCGTGCTATCCAACATGCCGCGCTGCTTCAAGTCGGCGATTAGCCCCGCGATTGGCTTATCGATCGACCGGCACAGCGGCTCGTGCGACTTCATGTCGCCATGCGCATCCCATGATCCATTGCCGCCGCCCGCATGGCACAACTGAATAAACCGCACATTGCTTTCCGCCATGCGCCTTGCCAGCAACAACTGCTTGGCGAAATCGGCCGTTGTCTTGTCATTCAGCCCGTACATGTCCTGCACGTGCTTGGGCTCCTTCTCGAAATCCACCAGCGCCGGAGCCGTCACCATCATGTTGGCCGCCAGTTCATACGACTTCAACCGCGCCGAAATAGCGCTCTCCGTCGCATACTCTTCGCGGAACTGCGTATTCAAATCGTGCAGCGCTTCCATTCTTCGTTCCCGTTCTTTCGCATCCGAACTCTTCGGAGGCATCAGATCGGGAATCGGCGTAGCCCCAGTTTGAAACGGTGTCGCAGAATAAGCAGCCCCCAGGTATCCACCAGTCAACTGCACAGGAGACGATGGCCGGCCGATGTTGACATACGCCGGCAGGTTCTTATTCGCAGTACCCAGCGCGTAATTTACCCAACTGCCCAAACAAGGATGCTCGAACTGTCGCAGCGCCTTGCCCGTCGCGTGCTCAATCACCGCGGGAAAATGGTTCGTCTGGTGGCAGTACATGGACCGCACCACTGCGAACTCATCGATCACGCCGCCGATATTTGGAAACCAATCCGACACCGGAATGCCCGACTTCCCATAGTTTTTATACGTGCGCAAAATGGGAATCACCGGACGCTTCATAGGCGCGTTGTTGTCGCCGAAACCGATGGCGTCCATCAATTTTCCGGAGTGCTTGTTGTCCTTGGGATCGAACGTATCAATGTGGCTCATGCCACCGCACAGGAAAATATAAATGACAGATTTGGCCTTCGCGTTACCTGCCAGCATCGCGCCGGGCATGTGACCGTCAGCCGCCCACAAGCCGCCGATCGCGGAGCCCAGAAAGCCATTGGCAACTCGGAAAATCATCTGGCGCCGATTCACGCGCCCGCAGTGATAGAGAGGGTTTTCCATCTTCATTTCACAAACAGAAATTCATCCAGATTGAACAGCAGCCAGCCCAGGCCCTTCAAATTGGCCGGATCGTTGCCCAGGTAAGTCAGCGTGCGGTCTAACTCCTTCGCCGCGGGCTTGCGGCCAATCGTCGAACGGTAGGCTATGTCCACCGTCTCTTTCAAATCTCCATGGCCTTCCTTGGCGAGTTTCTCGGCCAAGGTCGCCGACGCGCGCTCCACCAGTTCTCCATTCATCGTATACAACGCTTGCGGCGCGGTGACGGTCTGCGCGCGCAGCGGGCACGGCGTGCGGCCATCATCCACATCAAACGTCTGCAGGAAATTCGACATCACTTCCGTCGAGGGAATGAACCCGCGCGCCATGTACGCCGCACGCCGGTTCTTGCGCGATTCGAACGTGCCATCGGCTGGCAGGAAGATGCTCTGCTTGCTATCTGGCGTTACCACTTGAAACGACTTGCCACCCACGCTCGTATCAAGATTCCCCGCGCTCGAAAGAATCGCGTCCCACAGCGGCTCCGCCTCCAGGCGCTTCAATCGGAAGTGCCACAGATACGTGTTCGCCGGGTCCATCTCGATGTTCTTCGCATTGCCAGGCGCGGATGACATCTTGTACGCATCCGAAGTCAGAATCAGTTTGTGCAGCCACTTCATGCTGTAGCGCTGCGCGACGAACTCCGCCGCTAGATAATCAAGCAGCGGTTGATTGCTGGGCTTGCCGCCCAACATGCCGAAGTCGCTCGACGATTTGTGGATGCCTTCACCGAAGTGCCACTGCCAGATGCGGTTCACTGCCACGCGTGCAAACAGCGGATTCTCCTTCGCCGTCAGCCAATCGACAAAGCCTTCGCGGCGGCCATCGCGGAAGTCCACCTCATCAGGCTTGAACGGAAAGCCCGGTCCAACTGGTTTGTCTTTTTCAGGCCGCGCCGGGTCGCCTGAAGTGAGGATGTACGAGGTCTGCGACAACTTCGCCTTGTCCTCTTCCACCGTCACATGGAACGCCAGCGAGCCCGGCTTTTTGATCGCCTTGCGCTTCTTGCTCAGCGCATCGAACTGCGCGATCGCATCCTTCGGCATTATCTCTTTCAGCTTGCTGTCATCGATGCGCAGTACCGGATAATAGTCGTCAAAGATCTTCTGCTCGGCCACCGTGCGCTTGTTCTCCGGCTTATTCACAATCGCCTGCACATCAGGCGGCAGCAGCGCCACACGCTCATCGAAAAGTTTCTTGTGATACGGCGCGGTCAGTTTTTCGATCGCATCGTCCAGCGGTTCCGACTGCGCGCGAAAGGTCTCCATCGCATCGCCATTCGCTTCGATCTCCGCTGCCGAAGCCAGCGGTATGGTGCGCATAGCGAGAGGATCGAACAGCGCCTTCATCGAATAATAATCTGCCTGAGTGATGGGGTCGAAGCGGTGATCGTGGCACTGTGCGCAGGCGACGGTCATGCCCATGAACGCAGTGGATATCGTCTCCACCGCAGCGAACGCAAGTTGTTGTCCGTTGTTGCCGCCACTGATGGCCCCGCGTGCCAGAAAGCCCAGCGCGAACTGGTCCTGCGGATTGGCCGCGCCGCGCGTGCGTCGTCCGCCCGGCGACACGTTGATGTGGCCGCTGTTGCGATTGCCCAGAATCTGCGCGCGCACAAACTTGTCGAAAGCAATGTCCTGGTTCAGCGCGTTGATCATCCAGTCGCGCCAGTGATAGATGCCAGGCGCGGCGGGCATCACGCCGCCATCGATGCCGTCGAGATCGGCATAGCGCAATACGTCGAGCCAGTGCCGCGTCCAACGCACGCCGTGCTGCGGACTGGCCAGCAACCGGTCGACGACTTTTTCGTAAGCGTCTGGTGAGTTGTCCGCCAGAAACTCATCCTGTTCCGCAATGGTCGGCGGCAGGCCCGTGATGTCGAACGACGCGCGCCGCAGCAGCGTCAACTTGTCGGTCGGGCCGTTGGGCTTCAGTCCGTGCTCTTTATATTTGGCCGCGAGGAACGCGTCGATAGGGTTCGTGGATTTCGAAAGCCCCTGCGGAATCGCCGGCCGAGCAACAGGCTGCAGCGACCACAGCTTTGGCTTAGGCTTCGGCTTGGCGGCAGTCTGCCCGATTGCGGCCGAGGCCACAGTGATAATGAGCGCGAGGACGCGGCGATACGGTTTCATTGCTTTGAACTATTGTATCCCCGAAACAATTGGCGTCAGAGACCTCTGACCCCAATTATCGAACCTCTGTGGCGGAGGCCACCGGCTTGCAGTTTTTTACAATCTCATGTTTTGATGGACAATAGTAGCGGGAACTCTGAGATTCCCGGCTTCGGATGCGAAAGGAAGAATTGGAATGGCTCTTGATATTCAAGAAGAACGCCAACAGGCGCATAATTTGCTCGATCTTCTGTCGCCCGCCAAGTTGGGTGCCGTTCGCAGCCTGCTGGAGGTCATGATTGATGATGGCGAGGACGAATTGACCGAGGAGGATCGGTTGGCCCTCCGCGCTTCTGAGGACTATTTTCGTAATGGTGGTGAAGGCATCCCATTCGAACAGGTAGTCGCCGATCTCGGATTCACCATGGATCAAATTCGTGCGGTAGCCCCAAAACCCTAGTGAGACTGCCGTGAAGGAAAGCGTCTTCGAACCTGCGGTTCCAGCCTAGGTGCGCAGTATCGCACAGCCTCTTGCCATATCCATCCTCGAAGCGATTCACCGCTACGCGGAATCTGGAGTTGGAGGTGTCAAGCCGCTTTCGGGTGAGTTCGCTGGCTTTCTACGCCTGCGCGTTGGCAACTACCGTGTCTTTTTCACGGAGACCAGTGACACAATTACCATACACCGCGTTGGGGATCGCCGTGAAGTTTACCGCTAGTTTCAGAGTCCTGCTACGCCTCATGCTTGCAGTTTCAGATGACGCATGTTTTGATGGGCAATAGAAACGGGAACTCCGAAATCACCGGCAGCGGTTGCCCAAGGAAGACTTGAAGCGTAAGAATCTAATCCCATGACGGCGGTTCAAATCAATCGCGGCGAGCATCGATTCCAGCCTGCACATCTCTGGCAAAATTGCCGTCAGGGATGGGCGCAAAGCCAAGCTTTGCTTCCTACTCCTCCGCCATGGCGATGCACTCCTTCAGCTTTCAGCCAGGACCAGCCGCCAAGGATGGCTTCAGCACCGCCACCGGTCCGTTCACAAGGTCTGAAAGTTTTTTTATCCTTTCACCGCAATCACTTCCCCATCTGCCCTATGGAACTCCCGCACCTGCCTATGGAAAAATCAGCGACAGGAGGCAGGCATGACCGCGGAAGCAACATTACTGGAAATCGAAGACGCCGCGCGCTTCGCCGAACTGCGCGACTCCCTCATCGAGCGCTTTCACCCGCGCGACGCCGTTGAAACCGATCTCGTTGACCAGATGGTCGCCGCCTCCTGGCGCATGCGCCGCCTCTGGGCCATCCACACTGCTGCCACCAACCGCGACATCGGCAACCGGCCCATCTATTTTGACCCCTACGCGACACTATTCGACACTTTCGACAGTTTTTCTGTCGTCTTCGAAAAGCTCTCCTGCCTCGAAGCCCGCTTCTCCCGCATATACCATAAAGCATTGAACGCGCTACTCAACCTGCGCAAAGATCCTCCACGTTTCAAGTGGACGGACTCGACAGATTCGACACAATTCGACGTAATTCTCAAATATGTACAGCCAAAATCACCGCCAGTGGATCGTCCCCAGCCTCCGCCGGTCCCTGAAGACCACACACCATGCCGCCCGCGATGCCAAGCGGCTCCGAAGGTCGCCTCTGCCGCCGACAGTTGACGGTCAACTCAGAAATAGAACTTCAGCGCCACCTGCACCAAACTGCAGCCAATACCGCTCCTTAGGTGTAGAATCTGCGCTCTACGCCGAAGTCCACATGCTTTAGACCGTCGCCTCGCAGCATGGTGCGGCCGGCATTTCCGTATGCATATTGCGCGGGGAAAACCAGCACGCAACACCACCAATCACCATGCGCGTTCCGATAACATTGGGCCTCTGGGTTCCCACGCATGTGTTGGCGCTATCGGGTCCCTTGACCGGCGAAAACGGAATGCCGTTGCGGTAAACGGTGCGCGCCCCTACAACGCGACGGTTTCCGTTTTAGACAAAAGCCATTCCGGCTTGGGGCTATCGGAAAAGCTCGTAACGGCATACCCTTGATTAGAACATTCGCTTTGGAGGTCAATGTATGCTCTCAGGATTACGCTCAGTTGCACTGCGTTTCGCTTTCTCATGTCTTGCCGTGTTGCCGGTACTTGCCCAGGTAGACACTGGCACGATCACCGGAACCTTGCGCGATTCCAGCGGAGCTGTTATCGCAAACGCTCCCCTGTCGATTCTGAACAAGGCGACTGGGATCGCAACTACCGCCACCACCAATGAAACCGGCCAGTACGTCTCGCCGCCTTTGCGCCCCGGCATCTACACCGTCACTGCGCTAGTCACCGGCTTCAAGCACTCCGCTACGGAATTGACGCTCAGTTTGAATGATCGCGCAGTCATCGACATGGTTTTGCAGTTGGGCGCGGCCAGCGATCAGGTC
The DNA here is from genome assembly GCA_903881085.1 of uncultured Acidobacteriia bacterium. Lineage (GTDB taxonomy): Bacteria > Acidobacteriota > Terriglobia > Bryobacterales > Bryobacteraceae > CAIRSA01. Next base: position 52,882 of record CAIRSA010000456.1, on the reverse strand, counting down.
ACTGTAACGGTCTCCGGTGTTCAGTTGCAAACGGAAACCGCTACCGTAAGCCAGGTGCAAGATGAGCAGACCATTCAAAGTTTGCCAATGAACACCCGCAACGTCAACCAACTCTTCAGCATCGTTCCAGGCGTGGTGCCAGCCAATACGCAGGCCACGTCTGTCGCGCTGACCTCTGTGCGAGGCGATACGCAGAACGCCGTCAATGGCCTGTCCTTCCGCTCCAATCGCTTCCTGGTTGACGGGCTCGATAACTCTGAAAACCACAATGGCCGCGGCATCATGATGTATCCCCCGGTGGACGCCATCATGGAGTTCGGCGTGCAAACCAGTTCGACGAATGCGGAGTTCGGCCGCGGCGGTGGCGGGGCGATCAACGTCTACTACAAGACCGGCTCGAACGATGTCCACGGCAACCTGTTTGAATATCTGCGCAATTCGGCTCTTGACGCCAAGAACTACTTCGCCACCGGTTCCACCACTCCTCCGTTCCGCATGAATCAATTCGGCGGTACTCTGGGCGGCCCAATCAAGCGCAACCATACCTTCTTCTTCTTTTCTTACGAGGGACAGCAGCGGCGGCAGGCTTTGACTTACACCTCCTCGGTGCCACTCGTGGCATTCAAGAGCGGAGATTTTTCCGCCGCGAAAAACAAGATCTACGATCCGTTGACGACGGTTGCTTCCGGTAATTCCTATAGCCGCATCCAGTTCCCGGGAAATGTGATTCCGCTCAGCCGGTTCGACAAAGTTGGCAAGGCGGTGATCGATCTTTATCCCGACCCGAACGGACCTGGCCAAACTGGTAACTTCCTCCTTAACCCTTCGCAGAGCCTGGGCAGCAACGCTTGGGATGTAAAGATCGATCCTCGGCTCAGCGCGACCGATCAGCTCTTCTTCCGTTATTCGCACCATGGATCGGACCAGAATGTGCCCGGACAGTTGCCGGGAATCGCGGTGGGCGGAACAAATGCGCCTACGCTTTCGCGCTACCCCATGCAGCAGTTTGTCGGCAGCTACACCCGAACCATTACGGCCAACCAGGTCAACGAATTTCGTGCCGGCGTAACGCGGCTGCGCATTGAGTCGCGGCAACCCAATTGGGGCGTCAATGCGTCCGATCAGGTCGGTATTAAAGGCGTGAATTCCGGAAATGACCCCACGCAGAGCGGACTTACCCAAATCGCGCTCAGTGGCTATCAGGGGTTGGGAGACCCGGCCAATGCGCCTGCCATCATCGTGAGTGAGAACTACCAGGTGAACGATAACTACACCCTGATCAAGGGCCGCCACACATATAAACTCGGCGGCGAAATGACCAGGCGTCACTATAACCTGTTTCAGTACACGGCTACACACGGGGTGCTGAACTTTGGGCCAACCTTCACGACGCTGCCGTCGTCCCCCTCTGGCACTGGTATCAGCTTGGCGGATCTGCTGTTGGGTGTGCCGCAATCCGGCAATATCGACTTTGCCGACGCCATGCGCGGGTACCGCCGCACTGAGGTGAGCGGATATGCGCAGGATACCTGGAAGCTGACCTCGTCCCTGACTTTGAATTACGGCCTTCGCTATGACTTGTATCTTGGGTATCCATGGTCTGAAGTGGCCAACCGGCTAACGAACTTCCGCAGAGATCTTGGAAACGTCTTTGCGGTCGGCAGTCCGGAGATTCCATACAGCAGCGGCACGCACACCAATAAGTTGAACATTGGCCCACGCTTTGGACTCTCGTACAAAGTAGCTTCGAACACTGTCATTCGCGCCGGTTGGGGACTGTTTTATTCGGCCGATCAGATCTCAGGACAGAATCTCGGCGGGGCGAATCCGCCCTTCGTCGGATCCTTTGCCTTTACGAATAATCAGGCCGACTTCCTCGGCTCCCGGCCAATCGCCACTGCACTGGAGCGTCCAGCCACCGCTACTCTTTCAACAGCTGGCGCGAATTTATTGGGCATCGATCCGAACTTCAAAACCCCGTCGGCTATGCAATGGAACACCGGCATTCAGCAAAGCCTTCCTAAAGGCACGATCCTGACAGTCTCCTATGTGGGGACGACCGGCAAGCATCTGTTTGTCACTCCGGACATCAATCAGCCCACTCCTGGTCCGGGCGCGATTCCGCCTCGGCGGCCTTATCCCTTATTCGGCTCCGTGGCGATTTTCCAGGCGGAAGGATCATCGATCTATCACTCGTTGCAGGCCACTGCATCGAAACGGCTGAGCAAAGGGCTGAACTTCCTGATGAGTTACACTTACGCACACGCCATCGACAACGGAGACTTCCAGAGCGTGCCGCAGGACCGCAATAACTTGCGTGCCGAACGTGGCAGCGGCGTGGCCGACCTGCGCCAGCGGTTAGTTCTTTCGTGGACCTATTCCTTGCCCTTCCTGCAGAAGAACCGCTGGTTGGGCGGATGGCAGTTGAACGGTCTGGCGAACTTCTATACCGGCACCGCCTTTACGCCTACCTCATCCATCAATACGCTGAATGCCAGCGGTACCCAGCGGCCTGATCGCATTGGCTCTGGCGTGCTCGACAATCCCACCATCCAACGCTGGTTCGACATCACAGCTTTCTCGACGCCTGCGCCGTATAAGTTCGGTAACTCCGGACGCGACATTCTGTACGGCCCCGGTACGAAGCAACTGGATCTGTCGGCGATGAAGAACTTCATGGTACGTGCGGAACGGAACTGGAGATTCCAACTCCGCGCCGAGGCGTTCAACCTCACCAATACGCCGCAATTCAACAATCCGAACGCGAACATAGGCAGCAACGGCGCGGGTGTGATCAGCAGCGCCGGATCGCCGGCCACGTTCCAGCGAACGTCGCGGCAAATTCAAGTAGCGCTGAAGTTTTACTTCTAGCCGGAATTCGGTGCCAGAGTTCTCTGACACCCGGAGTGGCGCAGCGTCTCACTCTAATGTCACTTACCTTGACCAGAACTACGCGTCGCATTTGGGACCCCAATTGCCCTCCACCGCAATGCCCCAATGAATCGCTCACCAAATCGGAAGCTCGCCTCATAAACGCAATGTAAGCGACATTGTAGTCTCACGGTGCCGCGTCCCGACTCATCGGGACGCGTTTTTGAGCACGCCAGGCAGGAGTGCCAGCCCAATCAATGGGATGTTATTTTCTTGTGGCCCATAGTAGCTGCTAACTCGTCCGCGAAGCGAAACAGGTAAGCCAGCGCCAAACGCCACCATATGCGGAGCGGACTACGCAAGGGTCGAGCTTGAGACCGGAGGCTTGCAGCGCGGCCAATACCTGGCCTTCCATGCGCACGTGGTTCACTCCCATCCAGCGGCGGAACAAGCCGATGGGCGAGTCGTGAAAATCGACTACCGCGATGGAGCCCTTCGGGGCGAGATCGCGTTGGCAGACCTTCAAGACCTGGTCGTAGCCCGGGTTGATCATCGTCAGGCAGTAGGAAAACACGATCAGGTCAAACGGCTCGCCGGCCGAGATGGGAGCGTCGTAGGCGCGCTCAAGCAATGTAACGCGCGGGCCGAAGGCTTCGATCTTCTTGCGCGCTTTGGCAATCATGTCGGCGGAAAGATCGAGTCCTACGATTTGGGCCTCGGGAAACGCACGCGCCAGATGGGTAAGATTCTTGCCTGTGCCGCAGCCGATTTCCAGAATGCGGCGCGGTTTCAGGCGCTTTGCCGCAACACGGATCAGACCGGCTCTGCCGAACAGAAACGTCCAGCGAGTTGCATCGTAGATATGCGCATGCAGTTGATAGTAGCCTTGCAGGCTGGAAACTGCAGGCTGGCCGCTCACAGTACCTCCGCTAACAGAGTGGAGCCGTAGGTTCCAACACGGTCCTGCTGATGAAGGCGGTTGGCCGTGTCTGGAAAGAACTTGAGCCGTTCGCGAATCGGAAGAGGAATGAAGTCGATCTCCGGGCTTGCGGATCGCATCAGAATACGAGTGCCCGGGCGGCTGTTCTGAAGAATTAGATCCCACTCTTCGCGCAGGCCGTCGAGATCGTGCGCCGCGAGCCAGTCCTGGTGATCGAGCAGCACGTAATGCGAATACACGCCAGGGTTATGTGTAAGGAATTTTGCGACGGTTGTGCAGTGAGTGGTGATTCTGGGAGCGCGCTCGCACAGCACAGGGAAATTTTCGGCCCGCAAGTAATTGGGACAGCATTCGGGCGTATAGTGGCCGGTGATGTAGACGCGCCAAAAGTAGTTGTCCAGCATTGGCAGTTTGGTGAGTACGTATTCCAGTTTGGCCCGGATGAAACCTTCAATGCCGCCGGCGAAGTTCTCTTCGATGAGGCGGATCTGAGGCCGCGGCACGCCCAGCATGGCCATGGTGATTGGCTGGCCGACCAGCCATGAGTTGAAGTCGTTCCAAACGGACGATTCGATGCTTGTATAAAGCCGGACCTGTTCCTCCAGCGAGTGTGCCTCCACCAGACGTGCCGTGCATTCGCGCACCAGTGGGTTGCGCTTAACCAGGCTCTGCATCAAAACCCAGGCAACGCGGCCGGAAGCCCCGCGGTAGTAGAACGAGGGACTCAGCCGGTTTGGCTTGAAGTAGTCCCCCTTCTTTTCCCAATACTTCTTCACATAGGGCTGCATCTTGGGTGCAAGCTTTTCTAGCAGGCTCCGAAAGTCGGGATGAACTCCTTGACCGAAGACTCGGAACAACTCGGCGTGGTCGCCATGATCGAAGAGCGCGAGTTTGAGCTCAAGCAGTGCATTCTGGCGTGGGTTCACGTCAATGGCGTGAATTTCCGCTGGATCGTCGAGCAGATAATCCAGAGCATTGCAGCCCGCGCTGGTGATCATGACTACGCGGCTGTCCTGGCGCAGATCAAGCATCAGGCGATCGAGCCGCGGATCCTCCCAGCACGTGTTGTAGATCAGCGTGCTGGAATGAACTTGATTAAACATCGCGTCGTGCGCCTTGCGGAGCATGCGCGACCTGAGGGATCCAGTGCCTGGTTTCATAGCGGATGTCGACAAATTGTAGCGGATCCTTTCCGTTGAACAGTCATCTGCACAAGCATACAGTTTAGCTGTAAAAGCGTGTTCTCATTGTTACAGGCAGATGAAAGCAGGTTGGTGATATGATGGGCACTGCAAAAGTATCCAATCCGGGGGACGGCCGGTGGCGGTACCACAGCATTCAAAATCTATGACCATCGGCAAGTTTCGACTTCAATTGCAGTTCATCTGTGCCATCGTTTCAGTAATCGTTTTAGCAGCAGTTTGGAACGCCCGTACACCCGTGGCGCACGCCGCGCCGGCTCCGGCAGCGGTGAACGCCGTGGTGTTCGAACAACAGGTGAAGCCGTTTCTGAAACAGAACTGCATGCGCTGCCACAACGAGGAGACGTCGATTGCCGGCGTGCGCGTGGATCAGCTCGATGCCGCGTTGAGCGACCGCCACATCAAATTGTGGGAAGGGATTCGCAACCGTGTTCGATCGGGCAGCATGCCGCCAAAGGGGCAGCCGCAGCCAACCAGCGCAGCGCGGCAACAGATCGTGTCGTGGATCAGCGAGGCGCTCGAAGTCGCCCGTTTGCGTCCTACCCCGAAGAACGGCGTTGTGCGCCGCTTGACCGTGGCGCAGTATCGAAATACACTGCGCGACCTGCTGCAGTTGGAAGACGATCTTTCTGATGCATTGCCGCCCGATGCGATTTCCAAAGATGGCTTCGTGAACAATCAGGAGACGCTTCAGCTTTCGCCGCTACTGTTTGAAGCCTATCTGGAAATTGCCGAGAAGGCATTGAACCGGGCGGTTGTGGATCCGAAGTCGAAGCCGGCGGTACAGACTGTGAAGATGGAACTGGGCACGTCGATCAATCCAGCTCCGTTTCCTGAGAAGCTGATTCTTGGTGCAGGCAATCTGCTGCTCGATAACAAAGACTTCATTGTGACGCAGCCTGCGATCTCCAAGCCGTTCCCGTTTGAGCCGGTGAAGATGCAGACAAAGTTCCGCTACATCGAAGGCTATCAGGGGAACGATACGGTGCGCGGATGGCGCGAATACGACAGCATCTATCACGCGGTGTTTGCCTGTATGCGCGGAAGCAACGGATATCCGAAGGGTTCGGCGTACGGCACGGTTCCGCAGGGATTGGTGCTGCGGCCGGCGATTCCGAGCGATGAACTGTTCGGGTTGGATGGCACGTATGGGCCGAAAGCGAATTTCAAAATCTCGTTGCGCGAACTGCCCGATCATGGGCGTTTTCGCGTAACGGTGATGGCTGCCAAATATAGCGATGGCCTGCTGCTCGATGCGGGCGTGAAGCCCCAGCCGGCTGAAGCAGCTGAAGCAATCGTTGCACGCGAGGCCGAGCGGGGCCAGACGGTAGCCATCAAGAAGGCAGGCGTCTATCAGGTGGATGTGCACGCGGCTACGAAGAGCAAGGATCCGGTTGCGCCCGATGCATCGCGGCTCAATGAAGGTCTCGCCGCGGAGTGGAAGTTGGAAGGCAGCGCAGGCACAGGCAAGCTGGAAGGCAAGACGAAGTTCGTGGATTCTCCGTTCGGTAAAGCCGCATCGTTAAACGGTGACGGCGATTCTATCGTGATCCCGCGTGGAGAGGCCATCAATGTTGGCGCGGGCGATTTCACAGTATCGGCGTGGATTCATCCTACGCAGGCTAGGCGTGCAGGCATCATCGCAGCGGCAGCACGCGGCGTGCAGGGTTGGTACTTGGAGATGCCGGACAATCGCGGCATGCTGCGGCTGGAAACTGCCGGGCCGGACAACCAATCGAACGGCGTCATCTCCTCGCAGAACGGTGTGATTCGCGCCAATGCCTGGCAGCACGTGGTGGCGGTAGTGAAGCGCGGCAGCAAGAATGAATCGCGGCTTTATGTGAATGGCTACGCGGTTGCCAAGGGCGAGATCGGCAATGCGAACTTGGACAATTTGAAATCGGGCCTGTATCTTGGCCGTATCCCGGATGCCCAGCAGTTCCGCGGCGAGATCGACGAGGTTCGCCTTTACAAGCGTGCCCTGAATGAGGCGGAAGTGCAGGCGCTGGTGCAACCTGGCAAGCAGTTCGTCGTTGCACCGCCGGCCGAGAGGACCCAGGATCTGACGCTGGCACTGGCTGGCCGTGAGTTCACCGGATCGCTGAAGCAGCCGGCGTTCTTGACCGTGCGCCTGGATGCGGGCCCACTGAAGATGGATGTGCGGCACACTGGCTTAACGGATATGGACAAAGTGGTGTTCACGCCGCTGGCTGCCGATCACGAACTGGCGAAGAAGTTTCTCGCCTTTGAAAAGCGGTCACCGAAAGTTGGCGTGCACTTGGGCATCCGTCGCGATTGCGGTAGTTCGTTGGTGCCGGCCGGTCCTGCTCAGACGGTGAGCAGCACAAAGCTTTCGAAGTTTGTGTTCGAAGGCGCGATGCATAACTTCCCGAACACGGACGTAGAGAAGGATAACGTCAACTATCTGGCGGGTGTGCGCGAAATCGGCGTGCGCAGCGAGTATACCGATGGCCGCGACATGCCGCGATTGATGATCCGCTCGGTGGAGTTTGAAGGCCCGTTCTACGATCAGTGGCCGCCGCAGACGCATAAGAACATCTTCATTGAGTCGGCGCAAAAGACCAATCCGCAGGCTTACGCGCGCGAGATCCTGCGCTCCTTCGCGACGCGCGCTTACCGCCGGCCGATCACGCCGGTGGAAGAAGCATCGCTAATGACGGTGTTCACGAAGTCGGCTGCATCCGGCCGCGCATTTCAAGATAGCGTGAAGGATGCATTGCAAGTGGTACTGACCTCGCCGCAATTCCTGTTCATCATTGAGAACAGCAAGACTCCGGAGCCGGAACCGATCGAGAGTTACGAACTGGCATCGAAGCTTTCCTACTTCCTGTGGAACTCTCCACCGGATCGCACTACACTGGCGCTGGCGGCGAAGGGATCTCTACGCGGGCAGTTGGATGCGGAAGTGAACCGCATGATCGACAGTCCGAAGTTCGAACAGTTTACGCGCGAGTTCGTGGCCCAGTGGTTGAGCTTGGATAAGTTCAGTGTGTTGGAGCCGGACCGCAAGCGCTACCCGGATTTGAAACGCGAGACGCGCACGCAGTTGCGGCAGGAGCCGATTCAGTTGTTGCAATACATGATCCGCAAGAATCTGCCGGTGAAGACGCTGATAGATTCCGATTTCATCATGGCTAATGAAACCGTAGCCACCTACTACGGCCTGGGCGACAAGACGGAGAGCGGCTTCCAGTTCCTGCCAATCATTCACGGGCATCGCGAACTGGGTGGCGTGATGACTACGGCGGCGATCATGGCGGGACTTTCCGATGGGCGCGAATCGAATCCGGTGAAGCGCGGCGCTTGGCTGGCACGGCGAATCATCTCTGAGCCGCCAGCCGATCCTCCGCCGAATGTTCCAGCACTGAAGGAAGATCCGGAGGCGAAGCTGACGCTGCGGCAGCGCATTGAACAGCATCGCAATCAGCCAGGTTGCCAGCAGTGCCATACGAAGATCGATCCGTGGGGCGTGGCGTTTGAGGAGTTCGATGCCGGCGGACGGTTGAAGAAAGAAGCCGCCGATGCGCGCTCGAAGCTGCCTGATAACACGGAAGTGGCTGGTATCAACGATTTCAAGAAGTATTTGAGCGTCGACCGCATCGATCAGGTTGCCTTCAGTGTGATGAAGCATATGGCCACCTACGCCAACGGACGCACGCTCACTTTTTACGAACAGAATCAATTGAAGCAAGAGGGCTTGAAGCTGCGTGCGAACGGTTATCGCATGCGCGACATGGTGCACTACGTAGCGACCAGCAAATTATTCCTGGAGAAATAATATAATGCAGAAGATGACATTTCGAATCGATCGACGTGCTTTCCTGAAAGGCATTGGCGGCGTGAGCATGGCGCTGCCTGTGCTGAACGCCATGGGCGCCAAGGTGACGGATGAGACTCCGCGCCGCTTCTGCGCTATCTACACCGCCAATGGGATGTCCCTGCCTAAGACCGATCATGCGATCGATGAATGGAGCTGGTTCCCGCGCAAGGAAAAAGACGGACAGTGGGAGTTCGGTACCTCGACGGAACCGTTGCGGCCGTTTCGCCAGAAGCTCAGCTTCATGGGCGGCCTGTATCACCCGAGCGGGCCGAAGGCCGATCCGCACACATGCTCCGATATGTGGCTGACTGGTGCGCCTCTGCACAATCCGAAGCCCGGCTCGTACAATTCCGCCGGCCTGGACCAGGTGGTCGCGCTGCATACGAAACAGTTCTGCAGGAGGCCCTCGCTGGTGTTGTCGATCGATGCGGGCACCGGTTATCTCTCGCGCACCGGCACGATTTCGTACAGTCTGGACGGACGCCCGATTCCCGCGGAGAACAATCCGCGGCGCATCTTTGACCGCCTGTTCCGTGGCGATCGCGGTTCATTGCAGGAAGAACGCGCGAAGCTGCAACAGCGCATCAAGCTGGTGGATGCGGTGGCGGAGAATGCGAAGTCGCTAGATAAGCAGTTGGGCAAGAGCGACCGCGAGCGAATGGATCAGTATCTGACTTCGTTGAACGAAGTGGAACAGAGGCTCGTGGCTTCGGAGAAATGGATCGACATTCCACTGAAGAAGCAGGACTACGCGCATCTGAATCTGGAATCGAATACGGAAGGCGAACCGGGCGAGTATTACCGCAATATGTTCGACTTGATGGCGCTTGCATTCGACGCGGACATCACGCGCACCATTACGTTCATGTTGAACCGCGAAGACGGCATGGGCATCAGCGATACGTTCCCGCTGAAGTTGGGGCTGTCAAAGACGCACCACAATCTGTCACATGCTTCGGACAAAGAAGGTCAGACGAACTTCGCCAAGTACGATCTATTCCTGAGCAAACAGATCGCGCATTTCCTGGACAAGCTGAATGGCTATCAGGATCGCAATGGCGCGGTGTTGGACAACACGATTGTGATGTTCGGCAGCGGCGCGAGCACCACGCATACTTCGCGGAACCTGCCGACGTTGATCGCAGGCGGCGCGAATATGGGCCTGAAGCACGGGCAGTATTGGAAGGCCAAAGGCGAGATGCGCATGTCGAACGTCCATCTGAGCATTCTGCGGTCGCTGGGGATTCAGGAAGAGAGCTTCTCGGATTCTACCGGTACATTGAGCGATTCGATTTTCGGCCGGGTTTAGGCCGCGACCAGCCAACCTTCTACGTCAGAAAAGATACTTTCGAATGATCGAAGAGATCCGTCGCAAAGTCGGGCAAGCTCAATACGAGTTCTCGCTCCATGCGGCGGATCAGAGCTTCTTGCGCCAGATATCTCGAAGAGAGATCGAAGAAGCTATGCGAAATGGGATACTGGTAGAGAACTATCCGAGTGATAAGTATGGACCGAGTTGCTTGATTTTGGGGTACACTGCTAAACGCAGGCCCTTGCACATTCAATGCACCCATCCGGCTAGGATTCTGATTAAGATCATCACCGTGTATGAACCGGATCCTGATGAATGGACCGAGTTTCGAGAGAGGAGGCCAAAGTGATTTGTGAGGTATGTTCCGTTGGTGAACGTCGCCGTCAGCTTATCCGCTACACCCTGTCCACTCCGGAAGGTCTGATCCTGGTTGATCATGTTCCGGCGGATGTGTGTGACCGCTGTGGGGAAGTTTCGCTCACGCCGGATGTGGTTGAGCGGCTCCAGAAAACGGTCTGGCAACACGATCCGCCTGCTAGGATAATAGAAACGCCGGTTTACGAATTCGCCTAAAAACTCTCCCCTTATTTCTCAATCGGGCGAAGCCAGATGTTGCGGAACTTCATCGGCGTGAGCTTCGCATTGGGATGGAAGTGCGCCTGCAATAGCAGCTTGTCCGGGCCTTCGGGGCAGCCGCGGCGCGGGACAACGGGGACGTGATCCTGCACCAACACTCCGTTGTGCAACAGCGTCAGGCGGCCCGCTTCCACCAGTTTGTTATTGATGCACTTTGGCTGATGGAAGACGATGTCGAAGGTCTGCCATTCGCCGGGCAGGGCAGAAGCATTCACTAACGGCGGAAAGAAGTTGTACAGCGACGCATTGGTGCCATGCGGATATGTCGGGTTGTCGATGGAATCGAGGATCTGAATTTCGTAGCGGGTCTGGAGCTTCACGCCACTGTTGCCCTTTCCCTGGCCGCTCGATTCGGGCATGTTCGGAATGTTGTATTCCAGGTGCACCTGGGCGCTGCCGAATTTGCGTTTGGAATAAAGATCGAAGTCCCTTCTTTGCTCTCCCTCCTTGCGCACCGCGGTATTCAACAGTATGCCATTCTCTATCGTCCAGCCGTCCAACGTTCCATCTCGCTGGCTCCATTCCGAAAGATCCTTTCCGTCGAACAGCACGATCGCATCGGATGGGGCTTTGCTCACCGTGGCAGGTGCTATACGCTGTGGCAGCGGATCGGGTGCATTCTTCAGATAGATATCTTTGAATTGGATGTACAGTTCATCGCGGTTGTGAAGCTGGAGTGCGATGTTGCCATGGATGCCGGAGTTGCGGATCTTGTGCGTGTCGTCGTTGAAGACGGTCTGGCCGTCGTAATCGGCGATGCGGATTCCATTGACGGTGGTTGCGATCTTCGTGCCGCGGCATTCGATCAACATGTCATTCCAGCCATCCCCCTCGTCGGCGTGTTTCCACTTGAAATCTTTCGGGCCTTGCGCGGGCTCGATCTTTGAATCGGGCAGATTGGGGAAGATCCAGTGGCGCGCACCGCGAGTCTCGTCGTAGATCAGGCCGGTGCGGAACGGCGCGGGCGGATGGATGTCGACTTGAGGCCCATCCATCACGAAGTTGTCCTGGTCATAGTGGCTGCGGATCTGTACGCCGGAGTTGCCAGAGGATTCGCGGAAGCTGCGCACTTTCAATTTAAGATCGAAGTCGTAGAGCTCGCGATTGTTGAGCAGCCAGACGTAGTTGTGGTCTTTGCGTCCGCGGGAGTCGCAGGTGATGACGCCGTCTTCCACTTTCCAGAAGCCCTTCTTCTCGTCTTCCGGTTGCGCGGCGACGCGCCAGCCCTTCAGCGTCTTGCCGTCGAAGAGGGAGATCCATTCGTCCGCCGCCGAAGCAGCGGAGATGGAGAGAGTGGCGATAATGATTGGAAGGTACCTGCGCATGAATGAACAACCATCTTATCGAACTTGCGGCGGATTTCCAGTATGGATAGTCGCTTCGATTGCGTCGGGTGTGATTGATTGGTTCGTCAATCTGACGGGACCACCAATGTCACAAACAGCATTGCGCATGATTCGGTGATGTCCCAACTGAAATTCTTCGGCGAAAGTATTTACGAGCATCACGTGGCCACTGACCAGCTGAAAAAACTGCTGACCTGTCAAGGCAATTGAAGCTGTGATATTCTCGTCACCGTTGCATCGCAAAAAAGATTTGGAGACAAGATGGACCGCAGAAACTTTCTAAAGACCGTGGCGCTGGCGCCGGCATTGGCAAGCCGTATGAATGGCCTGCCGCCGTTGACGATCAAAGATGTGAAGGTGATTCCAACCAGCGCGGGCGGGCGCTATCGCTGGCTGTTTCTGAAGATCATAACGAGTGAGCCCGGGCTTTACGGCATCGGGTCGGCAAACGATATGTTTCAGACCTTCGCCGTGGCCGCGGCGCTGGAAAAGCACTTGAAGCCGTGGCTCATCGGCAAGGATCCAGACCGCATCGAGGACCTGTGGCAGAGCGCGCATTTCAAAACTTACTGGCGCAACGGACCGGTGAATAACAAAGTGCTGGGCGCAATGGACGAGGCGTTGTGGGACATCAAGGGCAAGCGTGCGGGCATGCCTATTTACGAGATGCTGGGCGGCAAGGCGCACGATGCCGTCGCCTGCTACGACCACGTAGGCGGGCGCACGAAAGAAGAGGCCGCCGAAGCCGTCGCCAAGTCGATGGAGAGCGGCTTCCGTCACATCCGCGTGCAATATGGTTCGGGGTATGGCGGGGGCGGATTCCTGAAGGCGAACGAAGGCGTGCGCGCTGAGGGCGGCTATACGGGATCGGCGTTCGATGAGGACTTGTACGTAGAGACGATTCCGCCGGTGTTTGATTACGTGCGGTCGAAAGTCGGCATGGCGCCGAAGCTGCTGCACGATGTGCACTCGCACTTGAGCGGCTCGAATGCGATTCTGTTTTCGAAGAAGATGGAGCCGTTCCACATGTATTTCGTGGAGGATTTGTTGAGCCCGGAGCGGCTGGCCTGGTACAGGGAAGTGAGGCGCGCGTGCGCGACCCCGCAAGCGGTGGGCGAAGTGTTCTCGAATCCGGCGGAGTATTATCCGCTGGTGTCCGAGCGTTTGATTGACTTCGTGCGCTGCCGCGTAACGGCGATCGGCGGGATCACGCCGACCAAGAAGCTGGCCACGATGTGCGAAGTGTTCGGCGTGAAGACGGCGTTTCAGGAAGGCGGCGAGAACGATCCGGTGAACCAATTGGCGGCGTATCACGTCGACCTTTCGAGCAGTGCGTTCGGCGTGCAGGAGGAGAATCACTTTCCTCCAGTTGTGCACGAGATGTTTCCGGGGATGGCTGAGATCCGCAAGGGCTTCATGTACGGCAGCGGCAAGCCAGGCTTGGGGCTGGATATCAACGAAGAACTGGCGGCGAAGTATCCGATTACAGAGGCAAGACTCGGCGGCGCGTATCCGACGGATCGCTCGCAGGATGGAACGGTAGTGACTCCATGAAGAGGATAATTGCGGCAATGATGCTGGTGTTGGCCCTGCATGGCCAACAATCGGCCGACGAGAAGCGGGTGCAGGAGATCCTGCAAAAGCGCGCCAATGGCGGCGAGGTGACTGCCGAAGAGCGGCAGTTTGCACAGCGGGTGATGGCGCAGCGCAAGGAGCAGCAGGCGAAGCGGTTGGCCGATTATGCGAAGGACAATCCTCCGCACGAGTCACTTGGCGTGATCGCGCTCACTGATCTCGGGGCGGGGAAGTACAAGGGCGAAACCGGCGGGCTGTATCCGGGTGGCGTGAATGTGGCGCCTGCAGCGCATCGCAAAGCGGGGCTTGCTGCCGCCGCGAAGATTACTCCGATCGATGGCAAGATCGTGCTGTTGTCGTTGGGCATGTCGAATACGACGATGGAGTTTTCGGCCTTTAAGAAGCTGGCCGATCAGGAAAAGGGATTGAATCCGAGTCTCGTGATTGTGGATGGCGCGCAGGGCGGTCAGACCGCAGCTGTGACGGCGAATCCCAATGCTAACTATTGGAAAGTGGATGAGGACAGATTTGCAAAGGCCGGCGTGACCGCAAAGCAGGTACAGGTGGTGTGGTTGAAGCAGGCCAATGCAGGGCCGACGCGCCCGTTTCCGGCGGAGGCGAAGAAGCTGGAGGACGACATCGTGAAGACGCTGCACAACGTGCGCGACAAATTCCCCAATCTGCGTATCGTGTACTTTTCGAGCCGTATTTATGCGGGTTTCGCCGCGTCGCCGCTGAATCCGGAGCCGCACGCGTATGAGACGGCGTTCGCGCCGAAGTGGATTATCGCGCGGCAGATCTCGGGCGATGCGGAACTGGCTTATGACAAGATGCCGTGGCTCGCATGGGGGCCTTACCTGTGGACCGATGGCGTGAAGGGCCGCAAGGATGGCTTGGTTTTTACGCGTGAGGATCTGGGTGCGGATGGCACGCATCCTTCGCCTGCCGGGCAGGTGAAGGTGGGGAAGATGTTGCTTGGGTTTTTGAAGACGGACGAGACGGCGAGGGGTTGGTTTTTGAATTAGTTTTTGGACAGGCGGATCGCCAGTCCTACCCTTTGAGAGAACCCTTCAGTTTTGGCAGGTCAGACGCATTCGGAATGCTACCCTGGCCCATCTGCGGACTGCCGCCCCCGCGGCCTCCAAGCGCTGTTACTGCTGCCTTGATGACGTTGCCCGCATGGATGCCGGAGTCTGCTGAAGCGGCGAGCAGCGCTGCGGGTGGATCGTTAGTCACTACGATGAACACCGCCTTCGGATTGGCAACGAAGCTTTGCGCCAGCGCGCGCACGTCGTCACCGGCGGGGCCTTTTTCCAACTCGCGGTAGTGGCGGCGCAGGCCGTCGGGCGATGGTTCCGTTTGCTGATAGAGCTCGCGGCCTTTGTATTGGGCCAGTTCGTTAGCCAATTTCGAGGCAGACTTGTCGGCGTCTTTCGAGCGTTCGATGAGCGCAGCGGTGAGTGCCGGCGTGTCGTCGAGGGGAGACGAAAAACTACGGGCGATTTGCGATATGGCCTCGAAATCCGCTCGCGCCCGCGCCACGCAGCGCAGGCCGCACAAAAATTCAATGCGCACGATGCCGCGAATCTTATCGAGCTTGCGGATTTGAATCGGCCCGATTTCGCCGGTCGACCGGACGTGCGTGCCGCCGCAGGCGCTGCGGTCGAGCCCATCGATCGAGACGATGCGCAGCGTTCCGTCGCGATCGGAAGCCTTGCGCAGATCGGTGGTTTCGGCTGCGTCCTGATACGATACGGTAACGGAACGATTCTCCATCACCGCTTCATTGGCGCGCCGCTCAACCGCGGCAATGGTGGCGGCGTCAAGCGAAGACACGTTCAGGTCGATGGTAGATGACTCCGCCCCCATGTGAAAGCTGACTGTCTGGATGCCACGCATTTCGGCAAACACGGCTGAAAGCAGATGCTGGCCGGTGTGCTGCTGCGTGTGGTCGCGGCGGCGGGCCATATCGATACGGCAATGGACGGTAGAGGCCGATACCGGCGAGGCAAGAACGTGAACAATGCGCCCACCCTCGTCAATGACATCGACAACCCTCGCATCATTTATTGTGCCGAGGTCGAATGGCTGTCCGCCCGAAGCCGGGTAGAAGGCCGTGCGGTCCAGGTAGAGACGCAGGCCATCCGATGAGGCCTCCGCCACGGTTGCATCGAATTCGGCGAGGAGTGAGTCGCCGTAGTAGAGCCGCTCGGTCATTTGATTGCTAGGGTAACGCGATTGCTCGCCAGGCCGTTAATGTCAAGAAAAAGCGGAACGGTGTCGCCAATTTCGACGCCCACCGGGACCGTGACATTGATCTGGTAAAGACCGACGAAACCAGGTGTCAAGCCGGCGAAGAGCGGTGCTTGTCGCAGGCCACGGTCAAAAGTTTGGCCGCCGAATACGACGTTGACCGAAGGCACAGTGGCAAGCGGACCCGACGGAGCAGCCACGCCATTTTGTGCGGCAGGCGTGGTTTGTCCCAAGCCGATGGCGTAGATCACCAGCGTATCGCCCGCGCGCGCCGGCCGGGAGTTTAACCCAGGCGTCGCGGGTAGTGGGAATGATCCATCGCCGTTTACAATGATTCCGTAATCGCCGATGCCGAGGCGAAGGATTCGCGGCGATCTGGGCGAAACCGGAACACTGACGCCGTTGCCCAATTGACCGGCGCGTTCGACTTTAACGACTGCGTCGCCAGCAGCCGTTTCAAATGGGATCAGGAAGTTGACCTGGCCGTAGCTCGCATAAAAGACCGGCGCGGGCACATCGTTAACCAGCACGCGCACTCCACCCAGCGAAGTGCCAAGCGGTAGTGTGGCTGCGGAGACCGGGTCGCCGTTGACGAACTGTTCGCCGAATGCCGCAGCAATGGCCCCGGCCGCCAGCGTATCCGAAACCTGGAAGATGCCGTTGTTGAGCACTCCCTGGAACGACGCGATGGGAGCGGTTGGAGTAACCACATCAAACGTTACAGGCACAGTCTGCGTGCCGTTGACTGCATTCGAAGCGATAGCCACGTTGCCCTGATAGACGCCCGGACTCAGCGTTCCCGGGTCGCAGGTAACCGTGACTAAACCGCCGGACTGCGTTACGCTTAGCCACCCGCTTCCCGATGTAGCCGTGCCGGTTGCGCCGCTCACAGCAAGGGTGCCGGACCCACGATTCGACGCCACGATGTAAGCAATCTGTTTCGGCGCACCTTGGGCGGCGCGCACGCTCAGCGAGGACGGCGCCACTTGTGCGATGGGTTGCGATGTTACCTGCAGCGTAACAGCCACGGCCTTGTTGTCAGCGCTGAATGCCGAGCCACTTGTCGTGTAGGTGCCCTTGTACGTGCCCTCGGCCATGCCCGGAAGATATTTTGCGTAGATGTAATAAGGTTTGGCGAAGAGGAAGCTGCCGTTGCCTTCCAGGCCGAAATAGAGCCAGCTTCCGCCGGTTTGCGTTGTCACTGCGTTTGTAAGCAGGCTGTTGGTACTGAAGCCATAGGAATCCGTACCACCGTTCGGCGAAACATACATATTGACGCTGTCAGGTACGGCGGTTCCCATCTGCGCGATGACGGTAATGGTTTGCGGTGCGTCAATCGCATTCGGATCGCGCACCGTCACGCTTGCGGTGTAGGTGCCCTTGGCCAGGGCCGATGTTTGCAAATTGAAATTGATGGGTAGGCAAGTGCCGGCCCGCTGTGAGCAGTTCCTGGAAGCGCCCACGCTCGCCTGGGCCCACGTCTGATTCGACGTGACGCTCAGGTTGAGATTGCCGTCGCCGGCATTGTACGCTTCCACGTTCAAGGCGGGACCATTCGATCCGACTGCAATGGTTGCCGGTCCGGCGATCGTTTGCACCAGCCGGAGTTTCGGCGCTGCCGTTGCGCTGCCGGCAATCAAGGCCGGTAAAAAACAGAGCACCGCTCTCCGCATCACTACACCCATTCCAAAGCCCCCTTTTTGTAGGCCCACACGTATCCAGCTACCAGAATCACCAGGAACACGGCGATTTCCGAAACGCCGAACCAGCCTAGTTGTTTGTATCGAACCGCCCATGGAAACAGAAAAACCGTTTCCACGTCGAAGATTACAAATAAGATTGCAATGATGTAGAACCTGACCGTATAACGGCCTCGCGAATCCGATGCCGCCTGGATGCCGCACTCGTAAGCTTCCAGCTTCGTCTTGGAAGGCGCGCTGGGACGAATCAGTTTGGCGGCAATAATAGTGACAACGGGAAACGCGATGGTTAGAAGAAGAAAGAGAAAGATAGGTAAATAGCCTTCGGGCATGCCTTAAATATACCATCCTGGAGAGGCTTTTTTGCGATAATGGTCTTCAGATGTTCGGAGCCATCCGCGAACAGTTCGAAACGGTTTTCCGCGAAGACCCGGCGGCGAAGAGTGTAATCGAGATTCTGCTCTGCTACCCCGGCTTCCATGCGATCCTGCTGCACCGCCTGGCGCACAAGCTATACAAGATGAACGTGCCGCTGCTTCCGCGCGTGCTTTCGCAGATCAGCCGCTTTTTTACGGGCATTGAAATCCATCCTGGTGCAAAGATCGGCCGCCGGTTTTTCATCGACCACGGAAGCGGCGTGGTGATTGGCGAAACGGCTGAGATCGGCGACGATGTGCTGATCTATCAGGGCGTGACATTGGGCGGAACTGGAAAAGAGCGCGGAAAACGGCATCCTACGTTGGGCAACGGCGTGGTGGTTGGCACCGGCGCCAAGGTGCTCGGCAGCATCACTATTGGCAATAACGTGAAGATCGGCGCGGGTTCCGTGGTCATCCACGCCGTGCCGGATAACTCCACGGTGGTGGGCATTCCCGGCAAGATCGTCCGCGCAGGCGGGCATCAACCGATCTCGCAGCTGGAACATGGCGACCTGCCGGATCCAGAAGGACAGGCGATCGCCGAACTGACGGCGCGCGTGGCGCACTTGGAAGAGCTGCTGCGCACTGTTGCTGAAGAAAAGGCCGCATCGACTCGGCCGTAAACTTTTACTTTTATCAAATACTATGGAACTCAAAGCATTACCCCCGCACGTACTCATTTATATTGCAAAGACCCTGAACATTCCAATGCACGGGATGGTGGCGACCATCACCCTGCTTGACGAAGGGGCAACGGTTCCATTCATTGCGCGCTATCGCAAGGAAGTCACGGGTAATCTGGACGAGGTCCAGATCCGCGATACGCAGGAGAAGCTGGAATACTTCCGTGAACTGGAAGACCGCCGCGCCACGGTACTCGATTCGATCAACGAACAGGGCAAGCTGACGCCGGAACTGAAGACGAAGATCGAATCCGTGCTGGATAAGAGCGAACTGGAAGATCTGTATCTGCCGTACAAGCCGAAGCGGCGCACCAAGGCAACCATCGCGCGTGACAAAGGTCTGGAGCCGCTGGCGAAAGCCATCTGGGATCAGCAGGAGCCTGTCACTGGCCTCGCCGCGGCCTTCGTCGATGCCGAAAAGGGCGTCGCCAATGAGGACGATGCGTTTGAAGGCGCGCGCCACATCATTGCGGAGTGGATCAACGAAGACGCGAACTACCGCAAAGGCCTGCGCCAGATGATGGCTGAACAGGGCGTTGTTGTGAGCCATGCCATCGAAGGCAAGGTGGATCCGGAAGAGAAGTTCAAGATGTATGCCGACTACAGCGAGCCGGTTTCGAAGATTCCTTCGCACCGCATGCTGGCCATCCGCCGCGGCGCGAACGAAGAGTTTCTGTCATTCGAAATTGAACTGGAGCAGGCCAAGGCTTTTGAATATTTGAAGGCCCGCGTGATCAAGGCGCAGGGTGACTGGACGCCGCACTTGCTGGAGGCGGTGGAGGATTCGTACAAGCGGCTGCTGAATCCTTCGATTCAGACAGAGATCCGCCTGGAATTGAAGGACCGCTCGGACGAAGAGGCGATCCGCGTCTTCAAACAAAACCTGGAGAATTTGTTGTTGGCTCCGCCGGCGGGCGTGATCGGGACCATCGGCATCGATCCTGGTATCCGCACCGGCTGCAAGATTGCGGTTGTCGACGACACGGGCAAGTTTCTGGAACACACGGTCATCTATCCGCTTGAACCGAAGAACGATATTGTCGGCTCGATCAGAACGCTGTCTGGCTTGATCACCAAGTACAACGTGAAGGCGATTTCGATCGGCAACGGCACGGGGTCGCGCGAGACAGCGGCGATTGTTCAGGATTTCCTCCGCCAGTCAACGCACAAAGAAATTTTGTGCGTTGTTGTGAATGAGTCCGGCGCGTCGGTCTACTCGGCATCGGATATTGCGCGGCAGGAGTTTCCCGAGCTGGATTTGACCGTACGCGGTGCGATCTCCATTGCCCGGCGCTTGCAGGATCCGCTGGCCGAATTGGTAAAGATCGACCCCAAGTCGATTGGCGTGGGGCAGTATCAGCACGACGTGGATCAGCGCCGCTTGAAGCAGGGCCTGGAAGGTACAGTGGAAAGCTGCGTGAATCGCGTGGGCGTGGATTTGAACACGGCCAGTTGGGCGCTGCTGCGTTATGTGGCGGGCATCAGCGAACGCACGGCTCTGCACATTGTGGAGTACCGCAATCAGCATGGGCGGTTCAAGTCGCGGCTGGAAGTGAAGGCCGTTTCGGGTTTCGGGCCGAAGACCTTTGAGCAGGCGGCTGGCTTTCTGCGAATTCGCGGCGGGGACAATCCGCTGGACATGACGGCGGTTCACCCGGAGTCGTATCCGGTGGTGGAAAAGATCGCCGAATCGTTGGGGGTTTCCATTCCCGATTTGATCGCCAAGCCGGAACTGGTTGAGAAGGTGGATATCGAGGGCTTCAAGTCGGCAACGGTTGGTATCTACACGCTGACCGATATTCGCGAAGAGTTGCGCAAGCCGGGCCGCGATCCGCGCGACAAGTTTGTCGCCGCGAAGTTCCGTGACGACGTGCATGAGATCAAGGATCTGACGGCGGGCATGGTGCTTGAAGGCGTTGTGACCAACGTGACCAAGTTCGGCGCTTTCGTTGACATCGGCGTGCATCAGGACGGGTTGGTGCACATCAGCGAGTTGAGCGTGAAGTACATCAAGGAGCCGAGCGAGGCGGTGAAGGCGGGGCAGATTGTGAAGGTGCAGGTGCTCTCTGCCGATCCGAAGTTGAAGCGCATCGCGCTTTCGATCAAGGCGCTGCAGGCTCCGGTTACCTCCGCGGTGAAGGGTGCCGGGGGCGCTAGTGGCGGGCCGCGGCCGCAACCGCAGCAGGGACAGAGGCCGCAGCAGTATTCGCAGCCTCCGCAACAGCAGAAGGCCAAGCCGCAGCCGACGATGGAAGACAAGCTGGCCGCGCTGTCGAATAAATTCCGCACGCGGTAGGTGGGGGAATGAGGGCGGCTGACAAGGCCGCCCTCCGCAGTTCGATTTGAAGGGAAGTATTATTGACTCATGCCATTTGATAACGATGATCTCTTCGAATTCAAAGAGCCTCCAGTTGAGATCGATGAACAAACAGCGGATGCGATTGAACGTGCGATTCGGGATGCCGATGATGGCCGGGTTGTTTCCAGCAGCGATGTGCGAAAGCTTGTCGAGGCCCGGATTGCGAGTTTAGCGGCATCTAGCCGCCCTTAGCTTTTGCGGATTTTGGTAAATCGCAAGAGTTCAAAACAGATTTAGCCGCCGAACCACGGCGATGGCCGCAGATTAAAGACCTCACTGGTTTCGACCATTCTTGAACGCGTTCAAAATAATTCTTGACATGTGGCGAGGCCCGCCGTATTCTATTCTTGAACACGTTCAAAACCATGGCAACCACAAAAGCAGAAGAGACAGGACTGAAGATTCTGGAAGCGGCGCTGGAGCTGTTTCGCAATGATGGCTTCGATTCGGCCACCATGCGTAGCATTGCGCAGAAGGCTGGCGTGGCGACTGGGGCGGCGTATTACTACTACCCGTCGAAGGAAGCCATAGTGATGGACTTCTATGTGCGGTCATCGGTCGAGATGCAGCCGAAGCTGGAAGCGGCTCTGGCCAGTGCGAAGGGCTTGGAGGCGCGGCTGCGCGAGTTGATTCGGGTGAAGCTCGATCATTTCACGCCCAATCGCGCCGTGCTGCGGGCGCTGCTGCGCAACGGCGCCGATCCGAAGCATCCGCTGTCGCCCTTCAGTGAGGGCACGAAAGAGATTCGCGCGATCGATCTGCAGTGGTTCACGCGCATTCTGGATGGCTGCGGAACGAAGATCCCGCGCGATCTGGAGCCCAGTCTGCCTGAGGTACTTTGGTTCTACCAGATGGGTGTGATTTTCTTCTGGGTGATCGATGAGTCGGAGGGGCAGGTACGCACCGGCCGTCTGCTGGAATTGGGGACGAAGTGCGTGGCGACGCTGATCCGTATTTCTGCATTGCCGCTGATGCGGCCTGTGCGCAAGACTGCGCTGGAATTGATTGAACTGGTGCGGCAATGACCGGCCGCTTGGGGTCCGCGGTGCTGGGCAGCCTGCTAGCGACGGCTGGCGGAGCCTTTGCCCTGTGGCTGGGGATTTACGGATTCACGCTTTTTCTATTGATTCCTGCTTTGCTCGGTGGACTGGTGACATGGGCAGTGCGCCCGGCGACCGCGCTTCGTGCGGCCGGCTTTGGGGCTTTCACCGTTTTCGTTGCGGTCCTATCCTTGTTGTTGCTCGGGCGTGAGGGCGCTGTATGCCTCATCGTTGCTCTACCGCTGGCACTTCCTTTGGGAGCAATCGGCGGATTGCTAGTACATTCGTTTCAGTCGGCCAAATTGCGTGCCGGCAGTACGGCCATGCTACTATTGCTGCCCACCGCCTCATTGACCTGGGACGTGAACGCGAAACCCCAGGTGTTTCAAGTGAGGACGGCCCTGGACATCGCCGCTTCACCGGAAGCTGTCTGGAAGAATGTCGTATCGTTTCCCGATCTTTCCGAACCCGAGGAGTGGTACTTTCACACTGGCATCGCGTATCCGACAGGCACGCGCATCGTCGGAACAGGCGAGGGGGCAGTCCGCTATTGCGAGTTTTCGACCGGCTCGCTGGAGGAGCCTGTTACGGTGTGGGACGAACCCAACTTGTTGCGGTTCAATGTGACGCGGACTCCGGCGCCGATGAAGGAGTGGGGCTTGTACGGCCAGGTGGATCCGAAACATTTGGACGGGTATTTTATTTCCAGGCAGGGCCAGTTCCGGCTGATCCGATTATCGAATGGGCACACATTGCTTGAAGGGACCTCGTGGTATCAGCACGGTCTGTGGCCCGCGGAATACTGGCGATGGTGGTCAGACGCCATCATTCACCGCATTCACCTGCGCGTGCTGAACCACATCAAACAGCTGTCCGAGTGATCTACGATAGTTGATAGGCTCGCATGACAGAAGATCGCTGGCGATTAACGGAGAATCTCTTTCACCAGGCTGCGGAACTTGCACCTGCCCAGCGGGAGGATTTCCTGCGGCAGGCGTGCGGCGACGATGCGGAACTGCGGGCGGATGTCGAGTCGCTCATCGAGGCTGACCAGGTCGAGGATCGGCCCATTATCCGTGCCGTGAAAGAAGGGGCTGCGGACCTGGCGGAATCCAGTGCGCTGATAGGCGTCAGGCTGGGCGGCTATCGCGTCGTTCGTGAGATCGGCCGCGGCGGCATGGGTACGGTCTATCTGGCCGAGCGCGATGACGAACAATTCACCCGCCAGGTGGCGATCAAAGTTGTGAAGCGCGGCATGGATACGGTAGACGTCCTCGACCGCTTCCGCCGCGAGCGGCAGATTCTGGCTAATCTTGACCATCCTTACATCGGACGCATTGTGGATGGCGGCTCCACCAAGGACGGGCGGCCGTACTTCACCATGGACTACGTGGAGGGCATGGCGCTCGATCAGTATCTGGCTGAGCGGCAGCCCGGGGTTCATGAGCGCTGCCAGATTTTTCTGCGCATCTGCGAGGCGGTCCAGTATGCCCACAGCAAGATGACGCTCCATCTGGACCTGAAGCCTGCCAACATATTCGTAACCGTCGATGGCTCACCCAAACTGCTCGACTTCGGGGTCTCGAAGTTGTTGCGTCCCGATGTGGACAATACGGCAACCACCCACCTGCGTGCATTTACGCCTGATTATGCGGCACCGGAACAGTTGGTAAGCGATACCGTATCCACGATGACCGATGTTTATGCCCTGGGGCTCATTCTTTACGAGATGCTGAGCGGAGTGAGGGCGCATCAGTTCACTGACCAATCCATGCGCGAGATGGAACGGGTGGTTTGCGAGAAAGATCCGAAGCGCCTGACGGAAGTGGCCAAGGATTTGCCGAAAGCGTACGCCAAGGATCTGGAAGCGATCACGGCGAAGGCGATGCGCAAGGAGCCATGGCTGCGTTACCGCTCCGCTGAGCAGTTCGCCGAAGACCTGGTGCGCTGCTGGAAAGGCTTGCCAGTGCTGGCGCGCGAGGGCAACCGTGCCTACTTGGCAAAGAAATTTCTCAGCAGAAACTGGCAAACAATCGCTGCCGCCTCACTGGTGGCATTGGCGCTGATCACCACCACCGGGCTTGCCCTGGTGCAGGCGCGCCGCGCCAGCCAGCAACAGCAACTGGCCGAGCAGCAGCGGCAACGCGCGGAACAGCAGCAGCAGTTGGCGGAGCAGCAGAAACAAATGGCGTTGGATAGTCAGGCGCGCGAAACGGTGAGTAGAAAACTGGCCGAGATGGAGGCCATTCAGGCGCGCAGGCAGCAGGCAATCGCCGAGCGGCGCTTCGATGTAGCGCGCGAGTTGGGAAGCAAACTTTCGCTCGACATGATTGAAACGCTACGCAGCCTGCCGGGGTCCATGGCCGCGCGCAGGACCGTGCTCGAAACCGGCTTGCGCTACTTCAACGAGCTGAAGAAAGATGCGCAGGATAATCCGGCATTGATGAAAGAGATATCACGCGGCTACGAGTTTCTCGGCAATGTGCAGGGCAATCCGCATTACAATAATCTCGGCGACGCGGCGGGCGCGATGGAGAGTTACCGCAAGGCGTTTTCCATCCGCGAACGGCTTCCCGATAAGTCGCAGGCCTTCCTGGCGGAGCGAATTCGTATGCGCGTGCGTATTGCACAGATGCAGATCACCGGGGGGCAGTTAAAGCAAGCGGAAGCGACGTTGCGGGAAGCGCTGGCGCTAGGGAAGACCAAGGGCCTGGTCAATAACTCCGCAGTGCAATATACTCTTACCGACGTGTATGGGACGCTGGGGCAATTGAAAATGCAGACCGGCGACTATGCCGCCGCAATCGGTCCGAATGAACAGGCTCTTGCCCTATGCAACGAGATAAAAAACTCCAACCGGAGCGGCGGATCGGACTTGTGCCTGTCAATGACGCATGCGCGTTTAGCGGCGGCCTATCTGCGGCTGCGGCGCGAAGCGGAGGCCTTGAAGCAAGTGCGTGCGTCGCTTGCCATTAATCAAAAACTTCTCGACGCCGACCCGGGAAATGCGATCCAAATTGACCGCGTGCTGGGCAATTTCAATTCGCTTTCAAACATTTATTCGGTCAATCCGAATCTTGGCACGGAGGAGGAGATCAAGAAGAACGTGGACGCGATGGTGGACCTGACGAACCGCGCATTGGCGGCGGAGCCGCAGAATTCGCGCGCTCTTTACCAGGCGATGCTCGCGCAAAACGCATTGGGCGACTGGCTGCGGCACCATAAGGATATAAGCGGCTCCCTGCCGCCCTACCGCAGGGCCCTGGAGTTGATGCAGAAATATGAGGCAACCAAGGCGCCGGCGTTGTTCGCTTATGAGGGGCTGGTGGTTGCACACCTACGTGTTGCCATGGCCTTAAGCCTGGCCGGCCAGCTTGCTGAACCGCTGGAGCACATTCGTCTTGCCGAGGAGTTCATTGAAAAAGCGGAGCGGCTCGCACCAGGATCGTTGACGCTGGCTTCGCACCGAGCCTCCAGTGCTGTTAACCGTGGGAATGCGTACGTGAAACAAAAGATGTGGAAAGAGGCTGCCAGCGAGTATGAAAGATCTATCGGCATTTTTGATAAGCTACGAATTCGCGACCCGAAGAATCTTTCTCACGTCTATCAAATTGCTACAACGTTGCCCGATCTGGCCGATTGTTACGAAGCCTTGGGCAGAAGGAGTGAAGCCTTAGCGGCCACTGAGCAGTCTCAGCGGCTGCTCGGGGAGCTTTCCGCGCAACGGGAGTTGTCGAAAGAGGAACTGGAATACAGGGCTGGCAATCTGCGCAAGCTTGCGGAATGGGGGAAGCGCTAACTTTCACACCCCGGCCGGGTAGGCGCGCAGTAATCCTGTCGCCTCAGTGGGGATCATCTCAAACGGCTCCCCGCCCGCCGGAACCTTCCAGCATTCGCCCGCCCGATACGGCTCGCCGCCGATTGTGCCATGTCCACTGGTGAAGATCAGCAGATGAAAGCACTGGCCATCGGGATGATAGGCCAGTGATTCGTGCCACATGAATTTTTCGACGGTGAAGTATTTGCAGGTCGCGATTACCGTGCCTGTCTCGATAGCCTTGCCGGGGTGGCAGCCGCAGTGCGAGACGTCCATCGATTGCTCCAGATGCAGTTCGCGGTCACGGCCGTAATCGAACAGCCGGTAGGTGAGGTCGGAGTATTGCTGCACCTCGACCAACGCCAGTCCTGCGCCCAGTGCATGCACCGTTCCGGGTTGAACAAAATAGGTGTCGCCAGCTGAGGCTGGAATCCAGTTCAGCAGGTCCATGATCTCGCCTGAAACAGCGGAGTCGCGCAGCCGTTCCGGGGTGATCGCCTGCTTGAAGCCGAGTGCCACGTCCGCGCCTTCTTCGGCGCGAAGAATATGCCACATCTCGGTCTTGCCGAGCGAGCCGCCCTCGTTGGTGGCCGCATAGACATCGTCCGGATGCACTTGTACGGAGAGCTTCTCCGTGGTGAACAGAAACTTCACCAGAATCGGAGAACCGGCGAAGTGATACCATACCTCGCCGGTCTTTTCAGATGGACTGGGGAACCAGGGTTCCAGTGCCGTCGATCCCCAGATTTTTTCGCGAAACGACGGCTCAAGACGAACAGGCAGCATTATGCACCTACGATAAATTTGTGGATCCGGTCGAGACCACGTTCGAGTTCATGCATCGATGTCGCATACGAGATGCGCACGTGTTTGTCGGTTCCAAACGCTTCGCCAGGCACAACCGCCACGTGAGCTTCCGCCAGCAGCTTCTCGGAAAACTCAAACGCGGTGTTCATGCCGTTTTTGCCGAGCGCCACGCCGATGTTGGGATAGGCGTAAAACGCGCCCTGCGGTTCGGCCAGCGTCACGCCAGGGATCTGGCGCAGGCGGTCGATCACATAACCGCGCCGCTTGCGATACTCTTCAAGCATCACGGCAACGCCTTCCTGCGGGCCGCGAACGGCTTCGAGTGCGGCCTTTTGGGCGATCGAGGTCGGGTTCGATGTGCTGTGGCTTTGCAGTTTCAGAATCGCGCCAGTGACGGGCGCCGGAGCAAGGCCGAAGCCGATGCGCCAGCCGGTCATGGCATAGGTCTTGGACAGTGAACCGGCAACAATCACCGTGCTCTTTGCGCCGGGCAGGGAAGCGATGGAGAAGGGCTCGCTGTCATAGAGGAAGCGGCAGTAGCACTCATCGGTCATCAGCCAGATATTGCGCTTCGATGTCACTGCATAGATCCGCTCGAACTCTTCGCGCGGCAGCACTGCGCCGCTCGGGTTGCTGGGCGAATTGATGATCACCATCTTCGTCTTTGGCGTGATGCTCTTTTCGATCATCTCGGCCGTGAGCGTGAAGCCGTTGGCCTCATCGGTCTCAACGAAGACGCACTTGCCGCCGGCGTAGTTCACTACGTCTTTGTAGGTGACCCAGTACGGCACGGGGATGATGACTTCGTCGCCGGGATTGATCAGCACCTGCATGTAGCCGAAGATCACGTGCTTGCCGCCGACCGTGATGACGCATTCGGGAGCCGTATAGCTGGTGCCGTAATCGAGTTTGTGGCGTTCGCAAATCGCCACTTTCAGTTCCTGTGTTCCGCCGGCGGGCGTGTACTTGGTGAAGTTGCCATGAATCGCGTCAATGGCGGCCTTCTTGATGTTATCGGGGGTGGGGAAATCGGGCTCGCCTGCTCCGAAGTCGACCACGTCAACGCCTTCGCGGCGCAAACGGTCGGCTTCCGCGGCGACCTTCATCGTGGAGGAAACGCTGATTGTTCCTAAGCGTTCCGAAATGTCCTGTATGCCTGACTGCACGCTGGCTCCCATCGTTGTTACTTAATCTCCTGCTTCGAAAATTCCTGAAATCGCTGCTTGAGCCGGGCCACCACATTGGGTGGGGCCAATCCGGCGATGTCTCCGCCAAGGCGGGCCACCTCCTTTACCAGACGCGAACTGACGAATGAGTACGCCTCGCCCGGCAAGAGGAAAACGGTTTCCACATCCGGATTCAGGCGGCGATTCATCAAAGCCATCTGCAGCTCATACTCATAGTCGGAAACGGCGCGAATGCCGCGAAAAATTACCGACGCGTTGCGCCGGGCGGCGAAATCGACCAACAGCCCGTCAAACGATTCCACCTGAATTTTCGTCAACGGAACCGCCTCCCGAATCATCTCGATGCGCTCTTCCACAGTGAACATTGCCTTCTTGTCCGAGTTATGCAGAATCGCGACGATCAAGGTGTCAACCAGCTTTGAAGCCCGGGCGATCAAATCCGCATGCCCGCTCGTCAAAGGATCGAACGAACCGGGATAAATGCCGACGGCTTTGGAGGGCTGAGATGCCACAAGAGTATTTCACCTATTGTAACGCAGGCGGGCTCAACGGCGCGTAACGTACACCGAACGCCAGCCCACATTTCCGGCTGCGTCGCGTGCGCGCACCATGATGGGATTCGAGCCTGTCAGTAGCGGGATGTTCTTGCACGTCCAACTGGTGGTGCCCACGGCGGTGACCATGGTGGTGTTGGAGTTTTCGCATGTGACGGATACAACCCCAACATTATCGGACGCCTCGCCCATAAACGTAATCGTCTGCGAAGAAGTGGAGACGCTGGTGAAGCTCGGCGAAACGAGTGTCAGAGACGGCGGCGTAGTGTCCTTCTGCGCCGGCGGCGTGAATGTCACTGCTAGTGTTGCCGATGCGCTGGCGCCACCCGCGCCGTTGACTGAGATCGTGATCGTGTTCTGTCCATTTAGTAAACCAATCACACCCGAAGACCAGCTCGATGTGCCGCCCGCCGTTCCCTTCGCCCCACTGGAACTCAACCACGTGATATTGATAATCCCATTGGCGTAAGCCGCCGTGCCGCTTACCGTCATTGCGGAGGCTGTTGTCGCATAGGTGCCGGAGGCTGTCGGTGATGTGATGTTGATTGTTGGTTTGGGCGCTGGGGCCGGAGTGGTGGGAGGCGTCACCGGCGGATTGGCCGGCGCATTCGCAGGATCCTGAGCGGCGTAGAGTGTCAGCACAGCGCCAATGTCTTCCGCCGTCAACTTCGTGGCCCTCTGATAGTACGCATACATGACTGCGCCCGGCTTATCGGAATGGCCGAGGCCCAACGCGTGTCCAAGTTCATGCAGCGCCACGCTGTACATGTCCGTGTCGGCGCCAATGCGCCACGCTTCGTCATTATCGAAATGCATATCTCCAGCAATCGGCTCCGGGTTGGGCGGCGCCGGATAAAACGTGTGGGCCAACACTTTGCCGGGACCGTCGAACGGATATCCATCCCCGTGTGCGCCGGAGCCGAACAGAATTGTGATGGTTCGCGCGCCGCTGTCATCGGTGGAAGGAACGAAGGTGATTTTGGCAACGCGCGACCACTCCGCCATGGCCCGCATCAGTTCCCCCGTCTGCCCGTCAAAACTCAACTTTCCCGTAGGCGTCTGTATATGATAGTTGATTTGGGCTGCATTCCTGCCCGGCCCGTCCCAACCAGTTCCGCTGGTCGCAATATATTGGCCGAGCGGTCCCAGCACGGAGATTGCTCCCGCACAGGGCACCACGGGATCCCCATTCACAACGGCATCGCTGGCAGGAAAGATATAGCTGACTTCGTCCCACGTCGCCAGATCGGCAATCTGATCCGCCGTTCCTTGAACCAGCAATTGATACGTCAGCAGGTCCGGATTTTCGATAATCTGCAGCCCCACATCCACCACAAGCGCGCGGGCGATATCCATATCGACATCCTGGAAAAACTCAGCGATATAGTTATTGGAATCTGTGTCTGCAAGCGCCTCGCTCAACTTATCGGAAGGCAGCAGCCGTCCGCTCCAGCGCACCCCCAACCCATCCAGCGACATTTGTTCCCGCGCACGTATTGCTAAACCGTTAAGAGGTACATAGCCTACTACCACCGCCCCGCGCTTCTGCAGTTCCAATATTTGATCGGCGGTTGGCGGGTACTCAAACTGCAGGATGCGGTGCGATTCCTCCATATTATGAGAGCGAACCTGGATCGCTACATGTTCGGAAAGGTCCTGGTTGGTTCGGAACCGGCGGCTTTTTAGTCTCAACTCAGGTTGTGCGGCCAATTCCAGCATGAACAGGAAGCCCAGAAAAACAAAGAGCAACCGCCTGACCTGAACTATCCGCGACTGGTATTTCGCAAACATTCTATGAATTACTCATCGCCTGCGGTGAGAGTAATTCCACCCAATTCACACTTATCACCGTAGAAAGGGATTCCTATGTTTCGTTGCCTATGGGCATTACTCCTGTCTTACACGGTATATGGACAGGGCTATGTGATCCAGACGATTGCAGGATCGGACGCGGTCGGCGACGGCACGCCCGCGGTTTATGCCAGTCTGAATCAGGCGGAGGGTGTGGCCGCCGATGCGGCCGGAAATCTTTATATTGCCGATGCTTCCGATCATCGAATTCGCAAAGTGGGGAAAGATGGCATCATAACCACGCTAGCCGGCACTGGGTTTCCAGGCTTCAATGGTGACGGCGGGTTGGCTTCCGCAGCCCAGTTGAATAGCCCCTATGGGTTAGCCGTTGACCGCACGGGCAACCTGTTTGTTGCCGATCTGGGCAATGCGCGGGTTCGCAAAATAACACCCGAAGGGCGGATCTATACCGTAGCCGGAGGAGGCCCGCTGCCTTTGGCCAGGGCCAACGATGGGTCGGCGGCCACCACGATTGCGCTGAAATCACCGCGTAACATAGCCTTTGATTCCAACAACGAATTATACCTCTCCGATTTTTCCGCCAACTACATTTGCAAGGTGAACTCGCAGGGCATTCTAAATATTGTTTTAGGAACAGGTAGCCCCGGCTACGTCATCGACGGGACCACCGCCGGTTACACTAATCTGGCCGGGCCCGCGGGACTGGCCTTCGACAATTCCGGCAACTTGTTTATCGCTGAAAGCAGGACAACGCGCGTGCTGAAACTGACTCGTGGCGTCATCACCACCGCCTATCTGGGCGATGGCCGCACAACTCCGATTCTGGGCACTCCCACCGGCATTGCCATCGATGGCGCGGGTAACCTCTACATGGCCGATGGCTATGGAAGCCAGGTGATTAAACTAAGTCCGAATGGGACGCTGACACTGATAGGCCTTGCCGCTCGCGATGTTGCCGTGGATACGAACGGAAACCTCTACGCCGCCAAGGGTCAGTATGTGTGGCGGTACAACGCAAATGGTTCGGCGACCCTGATGGCGGGCAATGGAAACTACGGCTATGCTGGCGACGGCGGGGCCGCTGATGCGGCGCATCTGTTCCACCCGGCATCGATGGCGATCGATCTGAAGGGAAATCTGATTTTCGCCGATGAGGCCAACCACCGCATCCGCATGGTCTCGCCAACGGGCAGGATCACAACCGTTGCCGGACACGGCGGCGGGGCGCTTGGCGACGGCGGCCCGGCGGCGCAAGCCACACTGTCGTCTCCGGCAGCCGTCGCTGTGGATGCCTACGGCGCAATCTATATCGCTGACACAGGCAATCAGCGGATTCGCAAAATTACACCGGATGGCGTTATTCTTACCTTCGCCGGGGCGGGGTTTAGTGGTTTTTACGGCGATGGGCAATCGGCGAAGTTAGCGCAGTTCAGCCAACCGTCAGGTTTGGCGCTGGACAGCGCAGGCAATCTCTACATCTCCGATTCGAACAACAATCGCATCCGGCGCGTGGGTAGCGATGGAACGATCGCGACGATTGCCGGTAGTTCCACGCGGGCTGGTTTTGGCGGAGATGGCTCACTGGCGGCGTATGCCCAGTTGAGCCAGCCGCGAGGCTTGGCCTTTGATCGCGCGGGAAACCTATACGTTGCTGATACGGGCAACAACAGGATTCGCAGGGTGAATAAGGCCGGCTTCATTGAGTCTCTGCCCGTACTGGATCTGTCTGCCCCGCACGGTGTGGCGATTGATAGCGATGACTCCGTAATCATCATCGATACCGGGAATAACCGCGTCCGCCGGTGGCGGCCCAACGGGACGGTTTTGCCTCTTGCGGGCACCGGACGCGCCGAGTTTTCGGGCGATGGAGGTCCCGCAAGCCAGGCCGCGCTGGCTAGCCCATCGGCTGCATTACCGCTTGCGGACGGAACCGTATTGATTGCCGATTGGGGCAACAACCGGATCCGCAAGCTGTATCCGCAGGCAGCCTCGTTGGTTGTCTCGGGACCGGTGAGTTCAGTGGTAAACGCTGCTAGTTTTGCCGCGGGACCAGTAGCGCCGGGGGAAGCGATTTCGATTCTGGGATCCGGCTTTGGAGCATCGGCCGCAGTGACAGGCAGCGCTACGATTCTGGGCGGTCTTCAGGTGCGGTTTGAAGGCACCCCGGCGATGCTGACTTTTGTTTCCGATTCGCAAATCAACGCAATTGTGCCGGCCTCCGTGGCGGGGAAGGAGAATGTGACGATGGAGCTGTTGGCCGGAGGCGTGTTGAATTCGTCGCGAACCATTGCACAGGCCGATGCAGCCGTAGGCGTCTTTACCAACGTTGGCGGCACGGGACAGGCGGTTGCTGTCAACTCCGATGGTTCCTTGAATTCGCGTGCGAATCCAGCCAACCGCGGCGATGTGATCGCAATTTTTGTTACTGGCGAAAACGCCGGACCTTTGACGGTGCTATATGCCGGCTATGAATCGGAAATCGGGTGGAGCGGTCCGGGGCAAATCAATTTCCGCGTGCCGGCGGGCTTTATTCCAACCGGCACACAGTCGTTAGTGGTCCGCTCCGGCAAATCGGAAAGCCAGAGCGGGGTGACAATCGAGGTTCGCTAAGTTCCGAAAGGGTAGGACAGCCGATTCGCCTATCCACTTCCCTAAACCATCAACATGCCGCCATTGATCTCCAGCGTCTGGCCGTACATATACCGCGCTGCATCGGAGATCAAAAACAAAATCGTATCGGCGATCTCATCGTTGGTGCCGAGCCGCCCGGCCGGCGTCATTGCCACGACGCCATCCAGAATCTGTTTGTTCGAAAACGTCTCGTGGAAGTGGTTGTCAACCGTGCCGGGGCTGACCGCATTGACGCGCACGCCGAGCGGAGCCATCTCCTTCGCCAGGCCTTTCGTCATCGCCGCGACAGCCGCTTTCGCCGCCGCATAAACCGTTGCCCCGGGACCGCCGCCGTTGCGCGCGGCAATCGAGCTCAACAAAATAATGTGCCCGCTCTTGTTGGCGATCATCTGCGGAGCCAGCGCCTGCGAAATAAAATAAACGCTCTTCACGTTCAGGTTCATCACCGTGTCCCACAGTTCCGGCGTGTATTCGGCGAGTTTGGCGCGCTTCACCAGCGAGCCCGCATTGTTCACCAGAATGTCCACGTGGCGGCCTTGGATCGCCGCGACGAATTCGTTGATGCCTGCTTCCGTGCCAAGATCGGCGCCGATGATCTCCACTTCCGCGCCAGCCTTGCGTGCGGCTTCCGCGGTCTCTTCGGCGCCCTGCTTGTAACCGCCGTAGTGGACGATCAAACGCGAAAGTCCGTTGTTCGCCAGTGCCACGGCGGTGGATGCGCCAATACCGCGCGATGCGCCCGTAACCAGGGCTGTCTTGCCTTTTAAATCAACTGTCAAAACCATTTCTCCTTAAATAACCAATGCCAGGGCCCGCACCGGAGAGCCCGTGCCGCCGCGGATCTTCAGCGGTGCGGCAACGAACAAAAATTCGGCGATTCCGTCCTGGGCCAACTGTTCGAGGTTCAGCGCCTCAATAATGTGAATGCCTTTTTCCACCAGCAGGTGTACGTGCACAGGCATGTTTGCGGCGGGAACCTTCTCGAATGCGATTGTATCGCTTCCGGCGGCGAAGATGCCATGCGCGCTCAGCCATTGTGCCCCGGCGAGTTCGGGGCCGGGCCCGTGCACCTGGCGGATGTAATGCGCCGCGTCGTTCCAGAACTGCGCCCAGCCGGTGCGCAGCAGCACCACGTCGCCGGCGTTGATGGGCACGCGCGATTTCGCGGCTAGCAGTTCAGGCGTGATGACGAAGTCTTCACTCAACGGGCCATCGGCGGCAAGGTCGATCAATACGCCGCGCCTCAAAATCGGCTCCACGGTATCGATGGAAAGTTTTTCCACCCCGCCTGCATAGCTTTGCACATCGGCGATGGTGCTGCCATCGTGGATCTTGCCGCCGCAGGAAAAATGGCATAGTGCGTCAATGTGCGTGCCAACATGGCTTCCCATGGCGATGGATTCCGCAGCCGAACTGACGTCGCCCGGCGCAACGAAATCGCCATGTTTTTTCGTCATGCTGTACAGAAATGGCGGATGCGACGGATGATGCGGCATGCCCGTGAAATAGGGCTGCGAAAGATCGTAGACGCGGGCTTTTGCAGCCAGGCGCAGCAGATCAGGGAGCATGAACAACCTCCGGTAGAAAATAAAAAACCATCGCCAATATCATATACACTGCGAGCAACTGCACGCCCTCCATCCAGTTCGATTCGCCATCGCCGCAGATCTGTCCGCTGATGATCACTGCCAGCGCAACGGCCAAAACCTCGGGCGGCGTGAAGACCAGATTCATTGGCGCGGGCCCGATGAAGTAGCTCGCCAAAACCAGCAGCGGCGCGACGAACACGGCGATCTGCACGCTGGAACCGACGGCGATGCCGAGGCTCAAGTCCATGCGATTCTTCCGCGCGGCCATGATGGCCGTGGTGTGTTCAGCGGCGTTGCCGATGGTCGCAACGACGATCACACCAACGAACGCGCTCGTCATCCCGATGGAGTGCGCCGCATGCTCCACCGAACCCACCAGGATCTCACTCATCCACGCAATCAACACGGTGACAAACGCCAACACGCCGATCGCCTTGCCCATCGACCATTCGGCCTCTGCTCCGCCTTCGCCGCCGAACAACTGCTTGTGAGTATGCAGCGTGAACAGCAAACTTAGCGCGTAGGTGGCCAGCAGCACCACTGAAATCGCCAGGCTCAAATCGTTTTCGCGGATGCGCGCCGGGCCCTGCACCATGTGATGAAATGCCGCCGGCATCACCAAGGCGATCGCCGCCAGCGTGAGCATGGTCGCCTGCGACCGCGCGGCCACGGGCTGGAATTGCTGGCTTTTGAACTTGATGCCGCCAGCGGTGATTGACGCGCCCAGCACCAACAGCACGTTGCCGATGATTGACCCGGTCAGCGAAGCCTTCACCACGTCGTGCATGCCCTTTTGAAGCGCCGCGAGCGCAATGATCAGCTCCGCCGCGTTTCCGAATGTCGCATTGAGCAAGCCGCCCAGTCCTTCGCCGGTATGCGCGGCCAGGTGCTCGGTGGCGTGGCCCAGCCATCCGGCCAGCGGCAGAATAGCGAGGCACGCCGATAAGAAAATCCACGTCTGGGCTTCCGGCTGCGTGTACCGCAGCGCCAGCGTGATCGGAACAAACACCAGCAACCAATCAAGAGAGGGCTTCATCCGGCGGCTTGCCGTTTCTGCGCCGGAGCTCGTTTCTTCTTGCCCGGCACCACCGTCGATTCTTTGCCCGCCCAGCGGCCGAGTTTGTATTCACGCAAGTAGCCCGCCGTGAGGTTGGAAATTGTCACGGTGACGGTGCCGCCCTTATCGCACGAATACTGTTCCTGCACCTGCTGTCCCAGCGGCATGTGATAAACCGCCTCGTCGGCCAGTTGTTCGATGTTGCCGAGCGCCGGGTCAAACGGGAAGTGCACCGCGTCCCACACGGTGATGTCGCCTGCCGGTTGGCCCGCAGCGTCCAACTGCGTGCACTCGATGTAGCGGAAGTGGCCGATGTTGTGGACCGGCTCATACAGCCGTCTTTGCCGGTGCGGTGGTTCGTCGCCGCGCGGCAGTTCGAGGCCCTTGGGAAACAGCGCGTCGAAGTTCATAACGCGGCCATTATCCGATTCGCGCCACACGCCGAAGTAGCGCGTGAACTTTTCGCGCAGCACATAGCCCGATTGCTCGCCTGCTTGAATCGCCAGGCCAATCGCCGTTGCTGAGCGTGTGTAGGCGCTACGCCGTACGCGCCGTCCATAGCGTTCGCGCAGTGTCCGCGCTACCAGTGGAAGTTCGCTGCCGCCGCCGGTGATGTAGAACGCTTCCAGCGATTCTTCGCCGGCGATCAGGTCATCTACTGCGTTCAGTGTTTCATCCAGCATGGCCGAGCAACCGGCGTAGTAATCGCCGATGGCGATGGACTGCTGGCCCAGGCCTTCACGCACCGTATCCAGGTCGACGACGATCTTGCGCGTGTTCGGATTCAGCGACTCCTTCTTCATGCGGCACTCTTCGTGCAACAAAAATGTTTCGGCCTGCGTCAGGTCGGTATGAGGGTAGACCATTTCGGCCAGCAGGATGTCGAAGTCGTCGCCGCCGAGCGACGAGATGCTTTCCGTGGCTATGACCGCGTGCGAATTCTCGGTCAGTTCCACCAGCGATGCATCGAACGTGCCGCCGCCAAGGTCGTACACGAGGATGTGGTCTTTTGTTTTTTGCTGGTCGCGATGGTTGTGGCCAAATTCGATGGATGCAGCCGATGGCTCGTTCAGCAACCCCATCACTTCGAAGCCCGTCACGCGGAACGCTTCCACCGTAAGGAAGCGCTGATTGGAGTTGGCATGTGCCGGCACGCCGAGCATGATTTCCAGCGGCTCGCCTGGTTTCACGTCAAGCGTGGAGGATTCCAGCAGTGCAATTCGAAACGCACGAGTGATGCCGCTCAGCAACTCTAGCAGTGGAACTTTGCGATGGCCAATCTGCACCAGCGTGCCTGCGCCAGAGTCAGCCAGCACGCGCTTCAACGAGCGCACGACTGTGGCTGTAGGGTCTTGCTGCGCAGCCCACGCCTGCCATCCATACAACAGCTCATCGCCACGCGAGGCAACCAGCGGCGGAAACCAGTCGTGAACCCCTCCTTCGGGAATCTCAAAGTTCACCACCGGAAAATTTCCGCGGTCGCTTGCGGCGGCAACGATCCGCGTTGTGCCGAAGTCTATACCCAACTTCATGGTGTTACCAGAATAGCAATTAGCCCCGTGGCCGGACGTGGGGCAGAGTGGCACTCTGCGGGCGAGTGGCACTCGCCCCCCTCAAGCCCGCACCGAAACCCGCCGCGCCAGCGCCGCAGCAAACACCATAGTCATCCCCGCGCCAACCAGCATCATATTCGGAATTCCAATGGTGTCGCGATAATATCCCGCCGTGAGAATCGCCGCCCCGCCCGCAAGTCCCCCGCACGAATTCAACATCCCCGCCGCAAAACCGAAATTCGCCGGACCAACAAACTCGTAAGCACTCGCGAAAACATTCGCCATAAAAAATCCCGCAGTGAGTCCAAAGCCAATGGCGCAAGCGATAGTGATCTCCATGCTCTGCGCCGCGAACAACCCATACGCAAACGGGCTGCTGCACAGCAGGCCTGCGCAGGCGATCAGCGGGCGTTGATTCCACTTGTCCCCAAGATAGCCGCCCGTAAGGATTCCCGCTAACGAACTGGTCTGCAAATAAATAGTGGCGATAAAGCCGCTCTGTGTCATCGAAAGGCCGTACTGCTTGTAAATGTGGTGCGGCAGCCATGCGTAGATCATCCACAACACGCCGCAATGGAAGAAGAAGGCGGCCAGCAACAGCACCATCGGGACAGACTGAAAAATCGAAAGCGGCGCGGATTTTCCCTTCTTCGCCAACGGGCTTGTTGAGCTAGGCGCGGGCAGCATTCGCAACGCAAAGTAGAGCAGGGCCGCATAGCCGATGCCGGTGAACGCCAGATAGCGATAGCCGCTCTGCCAGCCGATATGGTCCGCCATCCATCCGCCGAACCATCCGCCCGCCGCGCCGCCTGCCAGCTGCGCGCTCTGGTGAATGGCCAGCGCGCGCGATCGAGCCGAGGCATCGTGATAAGCCGCGATCAACGCAGCCGCGGCCGGGAAGTACAGCGCCTCAGTCACGCCCATCGCCGCGCGCCAAAACAGAAAGCCATTCACCGACGCGCTGAAGCCTGTGCCCAGCATCGCCGCGCTCCACAGCACCACTGCTCCCACCACCATCAATGTTCGTGGCAGCAGATCGGCCAACCGGCCTGCGCCCGGCATCGTCAGCGAATAGATCCAGATGAAAACGGTGCCGACCAGGCCCAACTGCATCGGCGTGAAATGAAGATCGCGCTCCAACGCGGGAAGGATCGAGAAGGCCACCTGCCGGTCGGCATAGTTCAGAAAAAACGCAACCCATAGCAGTGCTACGAGAATCCACGGAGCGTAGCGTTGGTGTGTAGGGGTTGTCACGTGGTTCCCGCCTATTATAATGGAACCCGTATGACCAAGTTTAAGTACGAAGAGTTTACCTGGCCTGAGATCAAGACGGCCGTCGCCCAGAACAGAGTTGCCGTGCTGCCGGTTGGCACAACGGAGCAGCACGGGCCGCATCTGCCGCTGGTGACCGATGTGTTGACGGCCACGGAGATGTCGCGCCTCGCTGTCGAGCGTATCCCCGAGGAGGCAGTGCTGCTTCCCTCGGTGCACTATTCATTCAACGAGCATCACATGGACTTTCCGGGCACCATCGCCATCGCCGGGGAAACCATCGTGCGTTACGTCACCGACATCGGCACGAGCCTTGCCCGCCATGGGTTCCGCAAGATTCTCATCGTGAATGGTCACGGCAGCAACGTTCCGTTTCTCGACATCGCGGCGCGCAATATTACCAATGGTTCGGACGCGGTTGCCGCCATGGCGTCATGGTGGAGCCTCATACCGAAAGAAGTAATTACAAACCTGCGCGAGTCGGAGTTTCCCGGCGGCATGGCGCATGGCTGTGAACTGGAAACCTCCGTATTGCTGCATCTGCGGCCCGATCTGGTACAGATGGACAAGGCCGAGCGTGACATCAGTTTCCAGAGCACGGAATTCTTCTATTGGGACTTGCAGAACCCTTCGCCGATCTTCTTTCAGGAATGGTTCAGCCGCTATTCGCGCACGGGTACGGTTGGCGACCCCACCAAGGCGACCGCGGCCAAGGGTGAAGTGTTCGTGAACGCGGTGGTGGATCGCATGGTAAACCTCATCCGCGAATTCCGCGCCCGCGAGATCGCCCCGCGCGTTGACCATCATTAAGGGGATTCTCCTGTGCCAGAGACTATGCAGTTTTGTGGCATGCAAGAGTGCATGCGTCACGCTTGAACCTGGAAAAAGCGGTTGCCCCATGCCAGACTGCCTGCAATACGAGTCACCCGGCAGGTGACGAGCACGTTGCATGCAACCGATTCCAAATGGTGGAGATACATTTTCCAGATGCGTTCAACTGCTCTTTCCCGCTTCTATTGCCCCTCCAAAAAATATTTCCCAAACCGTGATCCCTTTTTCTTCCCACCTACGCGTTACTAATCAGAGGGGACACAGATCCCCACTCTGAAAAACGCGAATCGTCGGAGGAAACCATGATTGGCGCAACCTTGTTCCTGCTTGCCATGTCCGCTCCTCAGTGCGAATACAAGCTGAGCCACACCTACCAAACGGTATCGGCCTGGGGCATCACATCATCGGTGCAGATCCTAACGCAACCGGGATGCCCCTGGTCGATCGAGGAAGAATTCCCGTGGATGAGGATTCTGTCGCCGCGCTCAGGCACTGGCCCGGCGACAGTCACTTTCAAAGCCGGCCCAAACCCCTCTCCCATATCGCGCACTGGCTACATCTTCGGCTATGCGGGCTCGAAGTCCGAACCGGCATTTCAATTTACAGTGATCGTCTTCAGCCGTTAGTAGCCCTGTGGCACCGGAAACTCGACACTGCGGTGTTCTATAAGGGTGGGGCGGGCAATTTGCCTGCCCTGACTAATTCTAAAATCACTTTTCCCTCACGGCTGCGGCTTCCCAATGCGTCGAAAATCGCTGGACACCTGGAGCTTCTTGTTCTACTCGCAAAAAACGATGTGGCGCAGGCGGTTTCGCCTGCGACTAAGGAATTACCGCGGCAACCGCCATCTCAATCAATCGCCGCAGGCCATCGTCGACGCCCACATTGCCATCGTTGAACTGCGTCTTCACCGGCGGCTTCCACCCGTTGCGCGAGCCGTCGTACTTGTACAACATCGGCATCTGCGTCAACTCCGGATCGTACTGCGCATCGTTGCCCGCCATCTTGTAGATCACCATGTCGAGCGAGGGGATCATCACGATTCCGAAACCGCCCGCTCCTGACTTGAACCACGCGTCCTTCGGAGCACCGGCAACGTGGCCGTCCTGATTCACTTCAAACTGCAGGCTAAACGGAGAGTGCGTATTGTATTGCGACGGCCGCGCACACATGGCCACATAGTCAGCAGGCACCAACTGCTGCTTGCCCCACTTGCCGCCATGCAGCAATAGATAGCCAAATCGCAGCGCGTCGGTTGCGCGAACCGCTACGTTGCCTCCGCCCGGAGTATGTTCCAGCTTGCCGCCCGTGGCCCAACCCCAACGGCCCCAGCCCATCGGCTTGGCGAGTTTCTCATCGAGGTATTGCTGCAACTCCATGCCGATCAGATGCCGAAGCACAATGGTTGCGACATGCGTCGATTGCGAGGAATACGAATAACCCTCGCCCGGACCGCACCACATGCCTTGCTGCAGAGCCGCTTGGTCCTGGCTCCACGAGGGATCGCGCGGCACCGTTTTCGTCGGCCTCGCCTCGCCATTCTGAATGCCCTGGCCGCCATCGGTCATGCCCGAACTCATCGATAACAGATGTCCCAGCTTGATATGCGTTTTGCGTGGATCGCTCAGCGGCAGCGACTCAGGCAGATACTTTTCGGTGAACACTTCGGTCTCAAGGCCAAGCGGAAGTTTGTCTTTCTTCTCCGCCAATCCGATGCCGCAGCCGATGCTGGCATAGGCCTTGCCGACCGACGCCATGGCGGGATTCGCTTCGCGATTGCCTTTCCCGTAGTAGCGTTCGTAGACCAGATAGCCGTGGCGAACCACAAGCAGTCCGCCGTGCTGGCTGGTGCGGCTGGCATATTCGAAGGCCTGATCGAGCCGCGATCTGTCCACGCCCGCCACCTTGCGAATCTTTGCCGCGTCAGTGAGCGTACGCCAGCCGCCCTTCGAATCGGGCGGAGGATAGTAGTCTTGAAAACTCTGCGCAGTCAACACTGCCGCACCTGCGAACGCAAGTATTGCGCAAGCAGAAATATGTGTCCTCACCTTGGAGTCCTCCTGATCGAATCTACGATCAGTCTACACCAAAGGTGATCGTAGATTTGAATCCCCCACTCAAATGGCAATAGGCCGAATGTGTAGGCAGAATGGCATTCTGCGGACGAGTGGCACTCGGCCTTCCGCTGTCTATTTGAACGCCCCAACCTTGCTGAAATCGCCCGCCTTCACAATCGTGATGGCATCCGGATCAATGCGCCGCCGGAACGCTGCGTTCACCTGATCCACGGTCAAAGCCTGGATCTTCGCATCCAGTTGTTCATCCCATTTCATGGTGCGGCCCAACTGCTCATGCGATGCCAGCCGCCGGATCAACGACTGCTCCTGCGCGCGGCTCACGATCTGCTGATCGCGATAGGCCTTCTTCTGCTTTTCGACTTCTTCCGCAGTGAAGCCGCCCTTCAGCGT
Organism: uncultured Acidobacteriia bacterium; assembly: GCA_903881085.1. GTDB lineage: Bacteria > Acidobacteriota > Terriglobia > Bryobacterales > Bryobacteraceae > CAIRSA01. The sequence continues at coordinate 11,127 of CAIRSA010000456.1, read as the reverse complement.
CTTGCGAAGTTCGTCCATCATGCTGGCTTCCACTTTTGGGGTGTTGGCCGGGGCGCTGATTGAGTTAGCGGAAAACAGTGCGGAAGTGCCGGTTGAAGAAGCGGCGAAGCCTGATCGAACGCCGTAGCTCAGCCCCTCCACGTTGCGGATGCGATTCGGCATACGCGCGCCAAGCGAGCCACCGAACATCTGATTGGCCAGCAGCAGGGCGGGGTAGTCCGGGTCATCGTCATTCATCGGAATGCGCACCCCGGCTTCAAACTGCGAGTTCTCTTTGTCCGGCGTTTCGATCTTCAGATTCACCGCCTCGGACTTTTTGTACAGGGCGTTCATGCGTCGATACGAAGTGGGGCTCTTCCAGCCGCCGAGCAATTCCTTCACCGCACCGCGTAGTGCGTCCTGGTCGAAATCACCTACGAGAACGAACTCGCCATTCGATGCCCCGTAGAACTGCGCATGGAACTTCTTCACATCATCGAGTGTCACTTTCTTCAACTCGGCGATCTGTTCGTCGATGGTCTGCACATAGCGTGCATCGCCCTTGGCATACGGGCTCAATCGACGGCTCAATTCCAGTGCCGCCAAGGTCGCAGGCTCGCTGCGGCCGTTCTCAATGGCCGCGATGCGTTGCAGCCGCACTTGATCGAAATCGGTGTCGGCGAACTTCGGCTCGCGCAATAGTTCCATCGCCAGGCGCAGCGCGCCCACCAGATGTTCTTTGTCCGTCTCAATAGACGCGTTGGCATCGGCCACGGTGGACATGCCGCCCCCGCCGCCACCCCCGCGGCGTCCGCCGCCGAATCCGCCACCGCCGCCACCGCTGACCGTAACGCGCGATTTCAACTTGTCCATCGCATCCTGTATCTGTTCCCGCGTTTTCGTCTGCGTGCCGCGCATCAGCAGGCCGCCGGCAATTTGTGCCGCGGCAGTCTTCCCCGCCAGCGAATTGGCGTCGCCGAAGTGAAGCTCAAGCACTGCTGATACCGTGCCGCCGCGCGTTGTGCGGGGTAGCGCCACCAGCTTGATTCCACCGATCGTTTCGCGTTTCACGCGCTTCTCAACGTTGGCCGGAGTCGGGTCGAACGATTCGCCCGCGCTCATGCCCTTGCCACCCTTGTAATCCTTGAAAATCACATTCAGATCGGGTGTTTCCGGAACTGCCGCCCGCACAGGCGCGGAGTCAGGAATGAACTCGCCAATGGTGCGGTTCGATGCGACGAAGTACGTTTTCGCCACGCGCACCACATCTTCCGGAGTAACATCCTTCAACCGGTCGCGGTTCAGAAACAGCAGCCGCCAGTCGCCCATGGATGCCCACTCACTCAGGTTCAGCGCCACGCTCTGCGAGTTCGCCATCTGCATTTCCGCCTGACGCAGCAGCCGTGTCTTCACGCGTTCCACTTCTTCTTTGCTCGGTGGTTCTTTGGCCAGATTCTCCACTGTGTCAAGCAGCACCTTGCGCGCTTCGGGTAGCGATTGCTCTTTGCTCAACTGCGCCGAAATCATCGCGTATCCCGCGTCGTGTAACTGTTGTGCCGACATGGATGCGCTCACGGCCTTCTTGTTATCCACCAGCGCCTTCGACAATCTGCCCGTGCCCATACCGCCGCGTCCACCGCCACTCATGACTCCTGCCAAAACTTCCAGTGCCGCCGAATCCGCATGAGCAGCAGCAGGCGTGTGGTACGCGACTTGAATGGATTGCCCGTCACCAACGCGACGCAATGCCACATAGCGTTCGCCATCCTGCACCGGCTCGGAGGTGTAGGTTTGGTCCAACACCCGCGAAGGCCGCGCCACCGCGCCAGCGGTTTCAGCGATCATCTGCAGTGCCTTCGATTCTTCGAACTGGCCGGCCACAATCAAAATCGCGTTGTCGGGCTGGTAATACTTACGATAAAACGCGGCCAGCCTGTCGATTGGCACATGCTCGATATCGGCGCGCGCGCCGATGGTCGACTTGCCGTAGTTGTGCCACAAGTAAGCCGTGGCCAGAACGCGCTCGCGCAGCACGCGATCTGGGCTGTTCTCGCCGCGTTCGAATTCGTTGCGAACAACGGTCATTTCCGTGTCGAGCATGCCCTTGTCCATCAGCGAATTCACCAGCCGGTCCGCTTCCAGGCTCAGTGCCCAGCGCAGGTTTTCATCCGATGCCGTAACCGTCTCGTAGTAGTTGGTGCGGTCATACCATGTACTTCCATTCCACTGCGCGCCATGGCCGGTCAATTCCTTCTTGATGTCGCGCCCGCTGCTGGTCTTCATGAACAACAGGTGCTCAAGAAGATGAGCCATTCCCGTCTCGCCATATCCTTCGTGGCGCGAGCCCACAAGAAGGGTCATATTCACCGTCACCTTGGGGTTTGATTGATCGGGAAATAGAACGACCCGAAGCCCGTTCGGATACGAATACTCGGTCAGGCCTTCTACGGATGTGATCTTCTTGACGCCGGTGGGCAGCGTCTGTGCCAACGCGCTCATGGCTACAAGCGCGCACAGGATGGTTCGAATCATGGTAAATGCTCCCTGATTTGCTGATTTGAATTAATTATAGCGCCCATGGCTTTCCCGGCGCGGACTTGCTAGCTTGGGCATATATGAAATGTCTCGCAATTCTATTGCCGATGACCGTTGCCTGCCTGCACGCCGTCGACCCAGCTACTCTCGACGGCAAAGTTCTGATCGGATACCAGGGCTGGTTCACCTGCCCAGAAGACGGGTCGAACCGCTGGACCCACTGGTCGGGCGGCGTTCCAACCCCGGCCAGTCTTTCGATAGAAATGTATCCCGATGTTTCCGAACTGGAACCCGGCGAACGCTGCATTATTCCAGAGATGACCATCGGCGGCAAACCGGCGTATTTGTTTTCCTCACGCAATGCTAAAACTGTGTCGCGCCACTTCCGCTGGATGCGCGAATACGGCCTCGACGGTGTCCTGGTCCAGCGCTTCGTTGGCTCCATTCGCAATGCCCGCGCAGGCGGCGACGTGGTTCTGAAGAACGTAATGGCCGCGGCGAAAGAGAGCGGGCGCACCTTCGCCATTGAGTACGACATCTCCGGCGGCAAGCCCGACACCTTCGCCCAACAGTTGAAGGACGATTGGACATACTTAGTAGACGAGTTGAAGATCACCGGGCACCCCATGTACCAGCGCCACAACGGCAAGCCCGTGATGTCAGTCTGGGGTATGGGCCTCTCCGACGGCGAGAACCATCCTCCCGCAAATGCCAAAGAGGCCCTTGACCTGATCACATGGTTCAAGGCCAAGACCACTTACATGGGCGGTACACCATCGCGATGGGGCACGCTCACGCGTGACTCCCGCACCGATCCGGAGTGGGCCAACGTCTACGCCGCGATGGACGTGATCCAGCCCTGGAACGTGGGCCGCTATGGAACCATGGAAGGCGTGGATAACTGGAAAGACGACATCATCGTGCCAGACGTGAAACTGGCCGCCAAGAACGGCCAGATGTACATGCCCGTCGTGTTCCCCGGTTTTTCGTGGAGCAATCTGAAGCGCTCGGCAAAGCCCAACCAGATTCCACGTTTGCGCGGCGAGTTCCTGTGGCGGCAGGCCTACAACGCGAAGATGGCCGGCGCGAAGATGCTCAAGATCGCGATGTTCGACGAAGTCGACGAGGGCACGGCCATATTTAAAGTAGTTTCCAAACGGTCGCAAGCCCCGGAGCAAGGCTTCTGGCTGGCGCTTGATGCCGATGGCGCCGATCTTCCCAGCGATCACTATTTGAAGCTCGCAGGTGAGATAACAAAGATGTTCCACGGCGAGACAAAGCCGTCCGCCAAGCTGCCACTTCGTTAGGAACCACGCAAAAATAACTATGCCGCCATCGACGCCGCGCATTTGGGGTCTGACACCTTTTTTCGGCCGTTTTCGGCCGAAAATGGGATGTCTGACCCCAATTGCCCTCCATCGCAATGCTCCACGCGAGACTACCCGCAATGCGAGTCACCCGGCAGGTGACGAGCACGTTGCATGCATCCGATTCCCGTTGCATGTAAATGTTGGAGATACCTCTTCCAGATGCGTTCAACTGTTCTTTCCCTGATAAGTGCCAGTAGAGCACTGACTTAGAAAAAGTAAGTGACATTGGGGTGGGACTCTGCGCCACGTCGATGGCTGCAAAGATATTTTCGTGCGGTGCCTTAGCGGATCCCCTACAGCTTTGTAGCAAGCTCAAGGAAATCCCTGGCCTCAACATCGAATGGCTTTCCATCGCCTGAATCCACGCGCCCGCCGGGTCCGTATTCCAGCGGACGCGGCACAAAGGCGGTCTTCACAGATGCAAAGACACCCGAAGAAACCTGCAGTACGTTCATCACGTCTTGTCCATGTGAATTGGTGAAAACCCAGCGCGGCTCGGCGTTCCACAAAGAGCCCTTTGTGCCACGCCCCACGGCCAACCCGAATACGGCGCACTGGACCTACTGGCTTCAAGAAATATCTACCACGACGGGGCAATGATCGCTTAGTGTTGACCATTTTTCATATTCGCCAACCTCGACTGCTCTGAGCCGAAATATCCATTCTCGCGGGATGAAGACATAATCGATGTGATACGGCCTCTCTTTGTGGCGGAATAAATGGAAGGTCGGACAATTTTCCGTTCCCTGCGATTCATTGAAGGTTTCATGATAGGCGCTCACCAGCCCGCGCTCGTCCAAAAACTTCACCACACCTGAATGGTTCCCGACCTTTCGTTTGTAGTCCCAGATTTTGTTGCTGTTGAAATCTCCGGCGACGACTACCGGATTCCCATTGAACCATTCGGGATGAGCCATCAATGCTTGATAGACCTGCCCAATGTAGCGGTTTTCCCTACTCGCCCCGACTGCGTATGCCCAGACCGCAATCAATGTGAATGGGGTCGGTGAATCGACCTCAACGGGTACTATCCACTTTTGCTCAGGCTGAGAGAGTGCTCGCATTGGCCACTCCTGCCGACAAATGATGCCTATCCCCTTATGTGGATTAGAGCCGAACCAGAGCGTATTCAGTCCACGTTGCCGGAACGCGATAACTGCTTTCTCAGAACACTCGGGAACAACCGCCACGTCGGGGTCTAATGAAAGAAGTGCATCCATCTTCTTATCGAGGCCCATCTGGCAATTCCATGTCGCGATTCGCATTAGTCTCTCCTCGATCCGGAACTTGTCACCGATTCCAACGCCGCAGCCAATGGGGTTGGGTGTTCTTCTAACAGTCTTATAAAGGGTCGTTTGCGCAACCGGAAAACTCCAGCTTTCGGACCTAAGGTCGTATCATGCTTGCTTTCATTCGGTGTGACTTTATTTGGTCCCTATTTCTACGGCGGATTTGATAGCTTTCTCGACGGCCTTAGGATCAGGCGAAAACGAGACGGATTCGATGGATTGAAACGTGACTGTTTTGTTGGCTGCAACAGAGACGACGCACTTCAGCTGGGCGTTAGATAACAGGCCGCCGTACGTCTGTCCCCGCGCGTTCTCGGCGGTTGCAGTCACTTCGCCCAAATCCATATTCAACGACCAAGCCCCACCCAAAAAGACACCACCAGGCGTGTATCTATTTTCACCCTCCCTGTTACAGACAGCTGAGACTTTCTACGCCAAGGTTTCCTATAGGTGGCTCGGGTGTGCAGGCCAGTAGTAGGACGCAACCGAGAGCAGTCGAGGGGAAAGTCCATCTTGTACCAATCACGCGCATCTCTTTTGCGGTTGAAGGACAGCCAAACAGCTTATTCCAAATGCTCATACCTGCATAAGTATACTCGCAATGCGCGTGTTTTCGTCGCGGATGAGCCAGTCTCACAAAGGTTACGCTTCGGGTCTGCCGCCGACCTGCATAAAATCATACGACCAGCGTCCCGCAAAGGGTCGGTTTCGGGACGCGCGGCAGCGCCAATGAAACTGGCCCTTCCGCGCGTTTCAAATATCACGCCCAAACTCGCAAACTGGAACTTGGTCGTGCCGGCACGCGCTGAAAGTGAAGATGGCGCTGACATTGGCGATGGCTTTGCCGAAATCGGCCCGGACCACCCTGACTTTCAGAACTGCCTCACTTACATGAAGCGGCTTGAAGGCTTGGGCATGACTGAGGAGACTTCAGGCCGTAGGGCCAGACGGGCTTCCAAGGTGAGGACTGAAGTATGCCGCGCCCGCGGCGCGCTTTTCATCCCTCGTTGTGGCAGGGCGCAGACCGGCCGTGAGGGAATCACAGCAAAAAGACCTTTATTTCGCCATTCCACTCAACGCTTTCCCGTTTCGGGCCTCCAGTTGCAAAATCCACTATGCGAAAAAATAGTCGGAGGAAGCTTACCAAATGAAAAGACAAATGAGTCCGTTTCCCGCTTTCAATGCTTCACCGGCCCATACTGCTACCAGCCTGTTTTCGCTCCGGAAAACCTCTCCATCATGTGCCGGAACGAAAAGCCCAAGCCTAACCCACGCATTCGTAAGTGCCAAATATTGCAATGGAATAAATTGTGGAAAAGAGAAAAATGCATTTTTTATTAATTCGCCTTTTGTTCGCCAATTTGCCTCAATTTAGGGAAAATGCCCGGCTGCTGGATCCCATCGAACCAATCGAAGCCGTTTTCGCGGGTCCACCCCGGATCCAACCATGGGCACAGGGCGCCCCCCTGCCATTGCCACCAGTGGTCCGTCGCTGTATAATCCAGAAAAGCTGTTTTTCGCAATTCATTAACGTTAAAGGAACTCACCCGCCTATGCGCACGCTTGCCGCCCTGTTGCTCGCACTTCCTGGACTTGTCCTGGCCCAAGGTGGCTTGGGATCCATCACCGGTTCTGTTACTGACACCAGCGGATCGTTCATCCCCGGCGCCTCCGTACGCCTGGTTCAGACCTCCACGCAAACCATTCGCACCGTGACCACTAACGAGACAGGGGTATTTCATCTCCCCTCCGTGCTCCCCGGCGACTACACTCTTACCATCACTACCGGCGGGTTCAAGGAAAAGCGCCTCAATAACATCTCCGTCAACGGCTTCCAGCAACTGGCGCTTGGCGAGATTCGCATGGATGTGGGTGAAGGCCCAGCGACGGCAGTTACCGTCACCGCCGAACAGCAACTGGTGAAAGACACTGGCGTCCGGTTCGATACCATTCAATCCAAGCAGGTCGAAGACACGCCCATCAACGGACGCAATTGGGCCACCCTGCTCAATGTCATCCCTGGCTCCGTCCAACTCAACGACTCCGCCATCAACGGGCGCGAGTATGGCTACTACGGCTACGCCGACTTCAGCATCAACGGCAAGGCCGCCAACACTGCGCAGGTGAATCTCGATGGCGGAAGTATCGTCGATCACGGTAGCGACGCGAAGGTGACGGTCTCGCCCAGCCTGGAATCCATCCAGGAGATATCGGTACTTACTAACAACTTTACGGCCGAACACGGCAACCGCAGCGGTGCGGTCATCAACGTGGTGACAAAGTCCGGCTCCAATGCCTACCATGGCGTTGCTTTCGAATATCTTCGCAACGAAGCGATGAACGCCAATTCCTGGGCGAATAACTACATCGGCCAGGACCGGCCTAAGTACCGCTATAACTATTTTGGCGGCAACTTAGGCGGGCCCATCAAGCGCGACAAGCTGTTCTTCTTTTACAACTTCGAAAACTTCCAGCAATTCATTCCCGGCTCCACCGTTCTGAGCCGCGTGCCAACGGCGCTGGAGCGCCAGGGCGACTTCTCCCAAACCGCCAACGCCAACGGCTCCAAGCCGGTCATCTATCAGCAAGGCACGCAGTTTTCCGGAACGCCCCTGCTGATGCCGGGCAACATCGTTCCAAAGTCGCAGATCAATCCGCTCGGCGCGGCCATCGCGAATCTGTTCCCGCTGCCGAACAACTCCAAGGACCCGAACTCCAACTACACGCTGCAATACCAGGCACGCTATCCTCGCCTTTCGCAGGTGGGCAAAGTCGATTGGAACATCGACAGCAAGACACGCGCCTACGCCCGCTACTCCAACGACTCCGGCACCAACCAGGACCGGGCCATCTGGAGCAGCAGCGGCAACTTCCCGTTCAGCATGATCAATCAGTACCGCCCGGATCGCGCCTTTGCCGGTAACGTCACGCGTACCATGTCGCCAACCGTTGTGCTTGAGGGCATGTTCGGCTGGAGCTATGACTATGTGAAAGTCGATCCGGCGAATCCCGATCTGGTCGACCCGGCCAAGCTCGGTCTCGCCGGCCTGCCTACCTTCTTCAAGTCCTCGAACGCCATTCTGCCTACCATCAACAACACCGGCTATCCCAACTTTTCTTTCAGCCGCGCCCCCGCTTACGCACTGGCCAACGAGTGGCAGATGTCCGCCACGCTCACCTGGACCAAGGGCAGCCACCTGTTCAAATTCGGCGGCCAGCACTTCCGCAACCGTAAGGACGAGATCAACGGCTCCAACGACAAAGGCACCTACGATTTCGGCACCAGCCGCAGCGCCTTCGATACAGGCTACGGCCCCTCGAACACACTCGTCGGCGCGGTCAGCAGCTTCACCCAAGTGGCCGACGTGGCGCGCAAGAACTCCATCTTCAAGGACTACCAGTTCTTCATTCAGGACACCTGGCGTGCCCGCCGCGACCTGACCTTTGACTACGGTCTGCGCATTTATCACATCGGCCCCGAATATGATCTGGACCCGAAAGCGAATCTCGACGCGGTGTTCGATCCCAGCCTCTACGATCCGAAGAAGGCCGTCCGCTATTACGTTCCCGACCCGAAAAACTCCGCGCTCGTTATTGATCCGGCCTTCCCCAATGCTCCACTCTCCGTGGCGCAATCCAGTGTGCTGCTCTACAACATCGTGCCCGGCTCCGGCGACAAGCTGAACGGCATTGTCCCGCTCGGCGTCAATGGCAACAACAAATCCGGCCTGATGCCACAGAAGTTCCTGCTGTTTGCCCCGCGCGGCGGCTTTGCCTGGTCGCCTGTCGGCAGCCAGCGCACGGTCATCCGCGGCGGCTTCGGATGGGCCTATAATCGCAATACGATCGGCGACGCCGTCAGCAACTTCAACAACGGCTTTACGCAAAACGTGAACCTCGTGCAGACCAGTCTGGCGACAATGACGGCATCGAACACCGCACAAACGCAGGTGATCGCTCCGGCCAGTTTCGCCGCCCGCGATGCCTCCAGCGCAAAGGCGCCGGTAGTTTACGATTACAGCCTCTCCATGCAGCGTGAACTGCCGCTGAAGATGGTGGCCGATGTCGCCTATGTCGGAAACCTGCAGCGCCATCAACCCATCAACTTCAACTTGAACTCCGTGACGCCGGGTCTTGCTTTCGATCCTCGCTTTGTCGATCCGCGCAACGCCGGCTACAACTTCGCAGGACCGATTTCGGCCTCGAACCCCGGCCCCGCGCTGCCTGGCAGCAACACCATGAACGCGCTGGTAATGCGGCCTTACCAGGGCTTCAACACGCTCAACGCAACCTCGAACGTGGGCAACAACCGCTATGACTCCATGCAATTCCGCCTCAATAAGCGCTTCGGTCATGGCCTCACTCTGCAACTTGCTTATACCCGCAGCCGCTTAATCTCCGGTACGGAGAACGTCGGCCTGTACTCCTACAACTGGAAGGATTACACCGGCCAGGTCTCCGGCGGCAACCGCTCCAATGTTACTGCCATCAACTACACTTACAATCTCCCGAAGGTCGCCAGGCTGATGCACTTCGATAACCCCGTGACGCGCGGCGCATTCAATGACTGGCAACTGGCGCACATGTTGAACTTCGTCGGCGGCCTGCCTTATTCGCCAGGCTTCAGCATCGTTCAAGCCAATACAGGGACCAGCGTTTCGTTGCAGCAGGTGTTTCTTGGCACACCTGACTTGACGCCACGCGCGACTGTGCTCGGAAACGCCTCAGCGCTGCAGTCGGATTTCGCGCATCAGTTCGACCCGTCGAAGCTCGGCGTGCCGGCCATCTATCCGGCGGCCGATGGAACGGGCCCGCGCAACTTCCTGACCGCGCCTGGCACGTTCACCAACAACCTGTCGCTGATTAAGATCTTCAAGGTGCGCGAATTCGGCAAAATGGAACTGCGTTTGAACGCGTTCAACGCCTTCAACCAGGTGCGCCGCACGGGGCTGAATACGAGCGTTCAGTACAAGGCGCAGGGGTCGAAGTTCAGCGATGGCTTCGCGGTGTATAACCTGCCGGAACAGATCGTTTCGCGCTTGTCCAAATCCATTACGGACCCGACCACGATCTACAACAACTATCGCAGCGGCGTCGGCGCCATCAACGTGACCGGCGTGCAGCCGATGCGCATTGTGGAAGTCGGCCTGAAGTTCCGGTTTTAGGGAACTGCCCGTGAAGCGTTTAAAATGTTTCCACGCCAGCCGGTAAGACGCGGGTTGCGGTAGCGCAGGACGTTTTGGGAGAGGTAGCGGACGGGCGGTTGCCAATGTAGCACCCGTGTGCCAGACGGCGGGGGGCGTAGATCGCCGTGTTGTTTGTTTTCAATCACTTGCATGCGAAACCTGAGAAATAAAAATTGGCAAAAAAGCCTCGAAAAATGTTTTTTTCAACAAGGTATCCATATGAAGGCAAATGAGTTGCTCCCTGCTCAGGTTTTGCTCCGGTTTTGAACTGTTTTGATCCCGGATTTTCGTGATGCTGAGCATGCTTTCCTCTTTCCCGTTTGGGCCCTGGCGGCAGGGACGCGCAGGCGCGGCGGATATCCCTGTCCTGGTGCGTTTTTACCACGTCCGGTGGGGTGAACTGACTGGCAGTTTCGCTAAGCCGTTGTGGGCGCGGGAAAAATAAACTTCATGCGGCTGTCATCGTTATGCGGCCAGGGAGCGGAAGTCTTGGTTTGTCATCCCAATCGGCTATGATCCACGGACCATTTGGGGGAAGTTGGAGTTCGGTTGATGTTTAACAACTCGCCCGCCGGGCCGTAGGTGGCGATGTTGACCTGCGTACCGATGGTGGGGCTGGTGAGGGTGTAGGGGCAGCCCATCTGGCCGTAAGTATAGTTGAGAGTCGTGCCCACGGAGTTGTACGTATCAGGGTATTTCACGCTGGCGACCTGGCCCTGCATGTCGTAGGTCCAAGAGGCTTCCAGGCTGCCGGGTGTTGGGTCCGTG
>CAIRSA010000455.1 GCA_903881085.1 uncultured Acidobacteriia bacterium | reverse complement strand
CAGCAACGCACAGAGCTTCGTAAGACGGTCAAAGAATTGAACCTGCGTGAAGTCAATCTCAAGGAGCGTGAAAAAATCGTGAAACGCGATGAGGCTCTGATACCAGGCCTGAAGAACAAGAACTTCGAGTTACGCAAAGAAGAAAAACGTCTGAACGCCCTACTTGAGGAGTGCGAGGGTGAAAAGCAGGAAGAGTCCAGCAGCAAGGACTTTCTGCTCAAGGAAAACGCAACCCTTAAGTCCAGAATTGGCGAGCTGATCCAATCTGCTGGCAAACGCAAAGCAGTCAAAGAATCTGACGAAATTGAAATTGGCGAATATGACCCGGCCAAGCATGGCGGAGAAATTGCGCCACCATCGCCCGCTTTTCGATCCAACACTCCATTGACGGCCCTGCACTATCACGTCGGCTTGAGCGGCATCGACGATGCTGATGAGCGGCGAGAGTTACTGCGGAGCATCATCAGTTGCTCTTTTAAGCTATTGCCAAAGGTTGGCTCGCCGGATTACATGCGCCAGTGGGGCGAAGGCAAAAGCCCGCAGCGGGTCAGATGCATGGCTTATCACCTCAGCTGGAACATCGGTTTCCACGGTGCAAAAGAGACTAACGAGCTAGCGCGGCAGCACTGGGTGGAAGACCTCAAATGGTTGACCAAAAACTACAAAGCAAAGATACCTGCGTCCAGGTGGCCGAAGGTGCCAACCTCTTGAAGAGTGCTGGCATCTTTAAAAAGAGGTCTAACTGGATCGGTGAGGATGTCCTAAAAGCCCGACAGCCAGCCTGGCCTCGGAACGGCGGAGGTTGTATGATGTCTTGGTTGAATAGGCGTGGCCACTCCTAAAACTCAGGCGAGTTAGGGAATGCTATCGATGTATTTTTATATTCGGCATTCAGGTAAGTGCGCCAAATAGAGGCAGTTAAGGTCAATAAAGCCGCGACAACAGGAGGAGAGCAGAATGTCCATGCATCAAATCCTGGGTGATGTCGCAGCGACGCTCGCAGCCTTATTGGAAAGTAATCTACCTCAAGTTGGTAAAGACTGGTGGCAGTCATGCGTTATTGATCGACTCTCGATTCAGCAGCAGCGACTGGTAGCCGAAAGACGCGTTGATTCGCTTGCAGGTTTAGATCTCGCGGGATTGCTGCGGGTGTTCGATCAGAATTGGAATACTCTTGGGTATCGACTGAACCTCGATCAGCAGACGCGCAGTTGGCTGAAGGAGGCGCAAGGAATCCGCAACAGATGGGCTCACTTGCCTCCTGGGGGACTTCGGTCAGAAGATGCCTACCGCGACGTCGACACGCTCTATCGGCTTCTCGTTGTACTTGGCGCAGACCAAGTGACCTTGGATCGGGCACAGGCTGAACGTGGACGTGTGCTAAGTGAGTTGTCCCCGCGACCGAATATTGGTGACGTCGCTACACAGGTTGCACAAGCCAGGGGCGGCATCTCGAAGGGGACCGTCGTTCGCCTCAAGGCGCGTCCCGATATCACTGGGGCGGTGCTTGATGTCGTTCCCGGCGACCCGGAGGCTCGCTTCACGGTTTTTCATGGGGGCGAGGTCGCGACCTACTACGAATCTCAGGTCGAGCCTATAGTCCTGAAGCCGAGCAGAAAGAATGTCGAACCAGAAGCGCTGCACGCTGCGCTCACGGCTACTCAGCTCAGGCACCCCAGCACCGGGCACCTCTACTCCCTTTACGCGTCACGGATCAATTTCGTCCCCTACCAATTCCGGCCGGTACTGAAGTTGATCCATGCGGATCGTCCTCGACTGCTGATCGCAGACGAGGTCGGCGTTGGCAAGACGATCGAGGCAGGCCTTATATTGAAGGAGCTTCAAGCTCGTCGAGAACTGAAGTCCGTGCTGGTCATCTGCCCGAAGCCGCTGGTCGCCGAGCGCAAGTGGATGGAGGAACTCAAGCGTTTCGACGAGCAGTTCACCCATATCGACGGCGACGCCCTGCGCTACTGCATCGAGGAGACCCACCTCGATGGGGCATGGCCCCAACAATATGCGCGCTCGATCGTTCCGTATTCGCTGTTCGACGAAACTCTTCTGCTGGGAAAGCAGGGCAAGGGCCGCAAGATCCGGGGACTTCTGGACCTGGATCCACCGCCGGCCTTCGATCTCGTCATTGTGGACGAGGCGCATCACATTCGGAATACGGACACCTGGGCCTACAGGACGGTCAGATACTTTTGCGACAACGCTGAAGCGGTGGTGCTGCTGTCGGCGACGCCCATTCAATTGGGCGACAACGACCTCTTCACGTTGCTCCAACTGGTTCGCCCCGACTTGCTCCCTAGCCGTCGCGATTTCGACCACATGGCGGAGCCCAACCCCCACATCAACGCGGCGATCGAAATCGCACGTAATGCGAAACCGGGGTGGATGGCTGCTGCGCGAAAAAGACTCGCGCTGGCCTTAGGGACCGATTGGGGAGCCTCGGTCCTGTCAGCAGACGCGCGGGTTCAACCACTTCTCGACGCGTTGGCTCAGCAAGAACTGCGAATCGAAGACCGCCTGACGATAGTTAGGGAACTGGAGTCGCTCTACACCTTTGCGCCGATCATCAATCGAACGCGTCGGCGCGACATCGGAAATTTCACGACAAGAAAGCCCGAGACGGTGTCTGTCGACTTCACGACAGAGCAGGAACTTCTGCACAGCGGAGTTCTCGACTTGGTCGGCAGGATTCTTGCCCATCGTCACGGTGACCGAAACCTGCCGTTCATGATGACGACGATCCGCAGGCAAGTGGCCAGTTGCGTGTTTGGTCTCGCGCCTTACCTAGAGGCTATCCTTTCAGGCCAGTTGACCCGACTTGAATTGAGTGAGACGGATACCGATGACGGGGTGCAGGTGATGACAGAGGCGTTCGCAGAGTTTCGCGCCGACGTTGATGCGCTCCTTCGCCTAGCCAAGGGACTGAGTTCGGAAGATCCCAAGTTTTCAAAGTTCGCCAAGGTAGTGTTGGACAAGCAGGCCCTGCCGAACAATAAACTGCTGGTATTTAGCACCTTCCGTCACACGCTCGCCTATTTGGTGGACAAGCTCCAGAGTGAAAGTATCCGCATCGGACTGATCCACGGGGATGTGCCAGAGGAAGAACGCCGCGAACTGCGCAACCGATTCAGCCGCCCGAAGGATGATCCTCGTGCGATCGATCTGCTGCTTTCCTCGGAGGTGGGCTGCGAAGGCCTCGACTACCAATTCTGTGACGGCATCGTCAACTACGACTTGCCATGGAACCCGATGCGGGTGGAGCAACGCATCGGCCGTATCGACCGCTATGGGCAGAAAAGCGAAACCGTGGCGATCTTCAACTTCATCACGCCTGGCACCGTGGATGCAGAGATCTACGAGCGGTGTCTGCTTCGAATTGGCGTGTTCCGGCAGGCGCTTGGTGGCAGCGAGGAAATCCTTGGAAAACTCACACGCGAGATCCGCACTATCGCCGAAAACCTTCAGTTGACCTTGGAGGAGCAGTCCCACCGCCTCCAACAACTTGCCGATAACGAGATCCGTGTGGTGCAGGAACAGACACTTCTTGAAGAACAACAGGCGACGCTGTTCGGACTCTCGGTGCCAAAGCAAGATGAGGAATTGATCAAAAGTGCATCGAGCTTCTGGCTCACGCCATCCAGGATTCGAAACCTCATCGAGGCGTACCTGTCGACGCTCGACTCGGGCCGGTCGTACAAGCTGCAGGGCCGACAGCCGATCGTGAGCATTCAGCTCAATCAAGAAATCCGGAACCGATTAATCAGTGATTTCAAGGCAGTCTCGCAGATTGGTGCCGTTGACCGAACCTGGGAACGCTGGCTCAAGGGCAACGACCCCTATCTGCGATTGACCTTCGACCCGGCGGCTGCTGACGAGGACCGGTCGGCTACGTTCGTCACGCCTACGCATCCCTTGGCCAGGCAAGCCGCCAAGATATCTGAGCCCCTATCGACGCTAGCGTGTGCCGTTTCGGCCAAGTCATCAAGCGTGGCGTCAGGTCGCTATCCGTTCGCGATCTATCGGTGGAAAGTCATGGGCGTGAGGGAGTCCTTCGCGTTCCAACCAATCTGCGAAAGCGAGGAGCACTCGAAAGCCTTGCTGGAGTTGCTTGAGGGTGCGACCGCCGCTCAGGGTGCGGCAGCAATCACGGTCGCCGAAGAGGAACGACTGGAGGCCATTCACTACCGGGTCTGGATGAGCCGGCGTGGAGAACACATCGAGTCTGTGACTCAGTCTGCAGAAATCAGGATGGCATCGCTCAAGGCCTCGCACCAGGCCCGCTTGGCTCTGCTTGAAGAGCAACGTGATCAAGCGACTGATGCGCGCATCAGGCGGATGAAGGATGGACAGATCGAAGCTGCCAACCGCGATTTCGAGCGGCGGTCTTCAGAATTGGATCGGGTCGCAGGGCAGGCCGAGATCGTAGCCGAGGCCGCTGTCCTTGGGGTTCTGACTGTGGAATCACTATCCGCGCAGACGGGAACATGACCAACGCTGATTGCAAAGTAAAAAGAGAGGTGGCCGATGACCTTTAGCAAACCAGAGTTCGATCAACTCCAGTCGGATCGACTTGCTTACGTTGATGGCCTCCGAAGAAATAAGGGATTCGAAGCTGGCATTCTTCGGCTGCTGACGCAACTCTACCCCGACAACGCACACTTCATTTACGAACTGCTGCAAAACGCAGAAGATGCGAAGGCTTCCTACGCGCGATTTACCCTCTCCAAGGAGGCACTGCTCTTCGAGCATGACGGATCACGTCTCTTTTCGGCAAGGGATGTGGAGTCGATTACCAGCATAGGTGACAGTACCAAAGCGGACTCTCCAACAGAGATTGGTAAGTTTGGAGTCGGCTTCAAGGCGGTCTTCGCTTACACAAAGACGCCAGAAATTCACTCCGGCGAATATCACTTTCGCATTCGTGACCTCGTGGTTCCAGAACTCCTGCCCTCATCGCACATTTCTGCAGAAGGGTTCAAGACAACGTTTCTGTTTCCATTTGATCATCAGAAAAAAGATGCGCAGCAAGCCGCGCAGGAGATCACCGGGGCTCTAAAGTCGTTGGACGATACGGCTCTACTTTTCTTGTCGAATATTTGCAAAATTAGCTTTGTACTGCCGGATGGTTCTGAGGGAAGATTGGAGCGAAATACTCCAACGGATATTCCTCAGTTATCCAGCAAAGGCCAGCAGATTCAAGTTATTGTGCACACACCCTCGACCGCGCCTCGCAAGTCAAACTGGCTTTTATACAGTCAAGTCGTAACTATCGACGATGAATCGACGCGCAAGGATTGCACCGTTGCGATTGCCTTTAGCCTCGCAGAGAACGAAGGCAAAACCAAAAAGTCGAACTGGAAAGTGGTCCCCCTCCACCCAGGCCGAGTTTCAATCTATTTTCCTGCTGAAAAGGAAACATCGAACCTTCGGTTCCACATGCATGCGCCATTCGCTTCGACAGTGGCGCGCGATAGCGTTCGGGACTGCCAAGGAAATCACCAACTCTTAGCAGCTCTTGCACAATTGACTTCCGAATCCATGATTAACTTGCGCGATCGGGGTTTGCTAACAATATCGGCACTTGAGGTACTTCCTATCGAGGACGACAACCTGCCGAAGTTTTACGAACCAATTAGAGAAAAACTTATTCTCTCATTCGCAGAACAGGCTCTGGTCCTCACTATTTCCGGTGAATATCGTAAGTCCGGCGATCTTTTTCGTGGTCCCGCCGATATTGCAGCAGTCTTGGGCGACAAAGATCTTGCCTTAATTACTGGGGAAAAGTTGACTACACCACTTTGGTGTGCGAACCCGCCTCAAGTAAACCAACGCGCGGATAAGTTTCTAGACAGTCTCTTAATTAAATTATGGGGCTGGGAAGAGTTGGCCGAAGCGTTAGATTGCACTTCATGGAAGGTTGCATATGGAGAGGATAAAGGGAGGTTGAAGCGGCTTAGTTCTTGGATCGCCTCTAAAGAGGACGCATGGTTACAGAAATTCTATGCAATGCTGCATGATGCAATACTGCGACATCACGAGACTTTTGATGTAGCAGATCTTTCTTTTGTTCGCGTGATCAAGGATGGTCAGAACCATATGGTCCGACCTCGCGAGGCCTTCTTCGCACTTGACGAGGCAGAGAGAAAGTCTGATGTACTTTGGGTTAAGCAAGAAACTTATTCATCAGGTAAATCCGTTGCTCAGAAAGAGAGCGCCAAACGATTTCTCGTGCACGCTGGAGTCAAGGTTTTTAATGAAAAAGAAGCTTTGGCCGTACTTCTTTCAACATACAAAGAGGGGACATTTCCGAATGACTCGACGCACTTAAGACATATTCGGCAGTTTGTTCAATTTCACAAGAGGCAACCCCGGGATGTAGATGTTTTTGCAGGAAAGAAATTTCTTCGAGCAATCAATTCAAAACATCCAGACAAAAATATATTCTGCGATCCTTCGCGAATTTACTTAGATACACCATATGAGGAAACCGGACTAGCATCCATAAAAAGTGCACAGCCAAAATATATATTGTGGAACGGATACGTAGATTTAAAAGCAGGCTTCGTTGATTTCGTAAAGGCCGTGGGAGTGCAGGCAGAACTGACAATTGTCAAAGCCCGAGTATCAGATAACGAAAATTGGCAACGGCTATCTAAAGACTATGGATATAGAGTTCGCTGCACAGCATCAGCCATTGCCGCAGATTGGACGATCGAAGGTATTTTTTTATTGCTTCAAGAGCCATCGCTCGAAGCAAGTCGTCTTATCTGGAAGGCTTTGATTCGTGCGGATAGAAGGGTAGCAAAGGCTCGGTTTCGACCGAACCAAAGTTACGACGTTATCGAATCGGAATCTCAGCTGATTTGTCATCTCAAGGGGACCGCGTGGATTCCAGATTCCGATGGCAATTTCCACTTGCCGAACGAGATATCTCGCACCCAACTTAGGGCTGATTTTCCGTTCGATAATCAGAATGGGCTCCTTGACGCAATCGGACTCGAGAGCAGTGTGCTGAAAAAGAGCGAAGAATTTCAGCGCAAAGATCTGACAGTTAGGGAAATCGGGTTTAGCGGCGTTAACGGCGCCACCAATGTGGCAAATGCCGCGAAACAGGCCGGCCTTAGCGAAGAGGATTTAGTGGCAATGATCAGGCAACATGCGCCAAGCCCCGATCAACCGGAAGAGGAAGTTCGCAACACAGATCGTCGCCGGCGTGGTGTTCTAGAGCACCGCGATAACGCTCCCTCAAGGGAGTCTGTTCAGCGCGAGCGATTAATTCAATCCAACGTGCAAGGCGTCATGGCAGAGGCGAAGGCATACCTGCGAGCGAAGTACACCAATGGGCAGGGGCAGATGGTCTGCCAAGTTTGCAAAAATGAGATGCCCTTTAAATTGGGCACGGGCGAGCACTACTTTGAGGCAGTTCAGGCGATCCGAGGTCTTTCTCAGCACTACTACGAGAACCGGCTGGCTCTATGTCCCACCTGCGCTGCGATGTATCAGTACGCGAGAGCATGTACCGATCCTGAGTTGAAGGACCGAGTTGAAGCTATCGACGGTGAAACTGCTGGTTTATCTGTCGAGTTAGAAGTGGTGCTGGCGGGGTTGACGCGGAAGATCCGTTTTGTCGGAACGCACTTCTTCGATCTCAGGGTGGTCCTAGACGGATCAGAGGCTAAGGATTAGTGACAGTGACAAGTTGCTGGATTTGCCCAATACGTCAAACCGAAATTCGTAGCGATTTTTTCCGATTCCCCACCGCCCGACTGACCAAATTACTTATCGAACCTGCTGCCTGTATGTCATTGAAAATACTTGAAGTGGCGTCGCGAGCGCTCGCGCCCACTAGGTTTTTGCAACAGCCCACTGATACCAAATTTTTTCATGTTTTTCATACCAGTTTGTTAAACGGGCATACTCACTCAGGGTGCGCTCATTATTTGGAACACCTAATTTTTCAAGATCGTGTAATTTGTTCAAGGTATAAATATTACCTATTAACCATCCTAGCTTGAAACGATCAGTTTCATGATCGGCGCGTTCACACAAATCCTTGTACTTATGTTTTTTCTTATCACTGCCTATTAAATTCCATTCGATGTGAATATCATCCTCAAAATGAACAGTAAAAAAACCTAGCTCGGCATGCCCGCCATGATCACCGACATTAACGGCTGGTCGTTTCTTTTTCTTTACTGATTTTTTATATCGGCTAACTCCTCTGCATTGGGGCGCTCGGGAAGTAGTTGTATGTGTTGACATGTTTTCATGTGATTACCTTATAGCGACGCACCCAACAAACCGTGAATTTTCAGGACGAACGGTCAAATTATCTCCAAGGTTGGAGCCTATTAGAGACCAGTCATGTGCCCGGCCTTGACAGCCCCCCAATGTTTCCACTCGTCGGCTGCATCTCGGTATGGCTTAGCCTCGTTGAACGCATCGATCGGGTGACCAATGGAATCCATGACCTTCTGCCCCTGCGCCTGAAGGATCCCGGAAACCACCAGGCCAATCTCGAGGCGCTGCATCTCAAGGCTCGGGGCAGAGCACAAACGGCTCCACTCGGCGTGTTTCGGCGCCGACTTCACGCCCCCGTCGAAGCTGACCCATTCGACATGAAAATCAGCCCCGGCCGCCGTCACCTTCATGCCACCGATGCCGGGTTCGCTGCACCACATGCCGTCGAAGATTCGAGGCAACTTACGTTTTCTGAGTCCCTTACGAAGCGCCTGAAGCTCTTCTTGTGTTGGTAGGTTCATCGTTCGTCCTTCTTGAGTATCAACGACGCCATCTGGCCCAATTCCCAATTGCTGTCGCGCAGAGCCATCTTTCGCCGCGCATCACTGTTCATCCGTCGCCTTGCCAGAAAGCCAACAGGTGGTATCGGTCGTTAAGACAGATTTCCTCTTCGGTTAGGTGGATCTGACTTCGGTCTGGTTGATGGTCTCTTCGTCCTTGCTCTTCGTAAATCGACTACCGAGACGTGGTCTGACGCGAAGCGTCAGAAGCTCTT
>CAIRSA010000454.1 GCA_903881085.1 uncultured Acidobacteriia bacterium | reverse complement strand
TGGAATGATAACAAGGAGGCAAAATGAAACCGCCGCGCCCGCGCAAAACCACAAGTAGGTTGACTCCCGCGACCGCAAGCACAAAATAATTTTTGTTGACAGAGCAAAAAAGGTGTACCAACTTGGCGGCGTTCTTTCAGTCCGCTGTTACAGCAGCAGACGTGCAATTCAATTTCGGGCGTGCCGCCAAGCCCCCGATTTCAGAGAAATGCCCGCCACCGCTGTAACGGTCGGCGGGTTTTTCTTTTCCCTAAAAACAGACGCACCGCCCCGCAGCGACAAGGGCGAATAGGGGCCGTGCAATCTTGCTATATGATGTGCGCGGACATCGCACGCGGAGCTTGACGCATTGTTAGACCAACTCCGCTTAAAAAAGCCGGTTCACGCCGGGAACTCACGGTCGCCAGCAATGGCAACAGGTCAAAGGCTGGTCGCCTGCGAGCCTGCGCCGGAACCCCATACGGATTTCCACAGTCGGGAGCGCATTTGCTTCCTTTTGGGCAGTTCTCCTCGCAAGGGGTGAACTGCGCCCAGCCGTTGTCCACGAACGGAATCGCATTGCTCCCAATCAATAAACGCTACACAATAAAATAACGCTAAACATGACCTATCAAATCCTAGTATCCCGCGACTCCGACGAACTGGCATCCAAAGTGAATGCCGCGATTGACAAAGGATGGACTCCGATTGGCGGTGTTTCCGCGAGTGAACTGAAGCACACTTGGGAGCAGCGAGGATATACTGAAACAGAGGAATGCGCGTTATTCTCGCAAGCGATGACAAAAAATGCACAACCCTAACGCCTCCACGCCAGACGACAGCGACGATACGGAAAGCGATACGCTGCCATGCCCGTTCTGCGGCTCTATGGCAACGGCGGTCGTTAAGGCGCATCACCCCGACGAAGGCGACAAGTGTTTCGTGCTCTGTAAG
Organism: uncultured Acidobacteriia bacterium; assembly: GCA_903881085.1. GTDB lineage: Bacteria > Acidobacteriota > Terriglobia > Bryobacterales > Bryobacteraceae > CAIRSA01. The sequence continues at coordinate 805 of CAIRSA010000454.1, read as the reverse complement.
GACTGCGGGACAACCGGCCCAGCGGCGGATGACATGGAAGACGCGCTTGACGCATGGGAATCGCGCACCGAAATAACGCGCATTTACGACTTCGGCCAAGACGAAGAACAGGACGTTAGCGACAACTGATTTTGTGCTTGCAAGGATGTGATAAGGAACCACGTTTCGGCTCATGTCCTGCTGCAATAACAGCGCAAATCCAGTCGCCCAATGCGGTCAACCGACGCGCACGCCGACTTGCTACCCACAGAACAACCCGTTTTCGACGTATGCGCCGGACGCTGACTTGACGCCGCCAAACCCGGTTACGCCGTGGGACTACACGAATCAGCCTGCGGGCTTGTTTCCGGCGGTTCCAGCCTACGCTGCCGGACTCTATGCCCAATGGCTTGCGCGCAACCCAGCCTAACGCTTTATCCTTATCTAAACCAATCGCCCACCCGCCATGCCCACCGCCCTTATCATAGCCTCCAAGAAAACGCCAATGCGCCCCGCTGACGGTAAAGCTAGTGCCGACTATGGCGAGGACGGCGGAAAGCCCTATATGGGCAAGGAAAGCGCATCTGAGGAGAGCGCGGAGGAATCGGCTAAGTATAGCGTCGAAGTTCCGTTGGAAGGGGAAGAAATCGAGGCAAACGCGCCGGACGGCGTTGACCGAGCCGCAGTGCCACAGACCGGGAAAGCTCTCGTTGACTACACGCTGCAATGTGCGCCGGACGGTAGTTCTTGTAAGGTTATCCTCGGAAAGATTTGCTTCGCTGGCGGTGATGACGAGAACGCCGCCGAAGATGCTGCCGAGGGCGGC
>CAIRSA010000453.1 GCA_903881085.1 uncultured Acidobacteriia bacterium | reverse complement strand
CTCCCCGCAATGCGAGTCACCCGGCGGTTGACGAGCAAGTTGCATGCAACCGATGCCAAATGATTAAGATAGCTTCTCCAGAGGAGTTCAACTGCTCTTTCCCGGATCAAGGTGATTAATTCAGTGGCCCTGGCGGCCGGCGTGGCGATCGCCATGTGGCTGGTTTGGAGCGGACATTCTCTGGTTAAACCGAGAGTTTCCTGATGCGGATTTCCTGCTCTTCCATGGCAAACGCTCCAGCTTGCGCTTCCTTTTCTCGGGCGGCCATGAGAGGACGCGCCGTGTTGTAAATGGCGAAGGGAAGCGAAACCTGATAGAGAATCATGCTCGGCAAGAGGCCCAAGCCGAAAAACAGCGCGCCGCCGATAATCACCACGCAGGGCAGCGTTGAGGCCAGGAAGTTGCCCTGCATGTTGGACTCAAACTCACTGGCAAGTTCGAATAAACGGGGCAATTGGACCAGGTCCCCATTCATAAACACGATTTGCGCCGTATCAGTGGCGATGGTGGCGGCGCCATGCAGCGATACCGATACGTTAGCGCTCTTCAAAGCGATGGAGTCGTTAATGCCATCTCCCACGAAGCAGACCTTGCGTCCCTCCGCCTGAAGCCGTTTCACGAGATCGGCTTTGTCGCCAGGCAGCACCTCGGCGAAATAGCCATCCACTTGCAATTGCTGCGCCATGCGGCGTGTCGGCGCTTCGTGATCGCCGGACATGACATACATGCGCAGGCCGCGAACCCGCAGTTGAGAGACGATGGCCCGGGCTTCCGGACGAATAGTAGGCCGCAGCACCAATGCTCCGGCGACCACCTGATCCACGGCGACCAAAACGAGCGATTCGCCGGACAGGTGAACCTCTTCCTCTAGTAATTGAACCTCCTCGGGAATGGCGATCTGCTGGAGCCGCAGGTATCGTCCGCTGCCTACGCGCACGTTGACGCCATCCAGTTTCGCGGAAATACCGTACCCGATCTCGTACTCCACCTCATGGCTGAGGTTGGCCGCGATGCCCTGCGCGGCGGCCTCTTCGAGAATTGCCCGGGCAATCGGGTGCGATTGCTTCGCTTCGGCCATTGCGGCGTAAGCCAGAACGGCTTCAGTGCTAAAACCGGGGCAGGCGTGGATATCGCGAACATGAGGCTGCTCGACAGTCAACGTGCCGGTCTTGTCGAAAACGACCGTGTCCACGTCCCGCAGCAATTCCAGAGAGCGGCCATCCTTGATCAGGATGCCTGCCTGGGCCGCCAGATTCAGGTAGCTCAACATACTCAAGGGCCCGAAGAGCACCATGCGATAGCCGGGGGTGGCTTGCAGAATAGCTAGCGCACTGCTCAGACCAACGAATGGCATACTGACTGCGCCCAGGGCGATGAATGGCAAGGCCATTTTGTCGTTGAAGGCCGTTGCGCTTGAAACCAGGCTCTCCTTGTAATCCCGAGTGTCGGTCAAGATGCGGGCGATCTCCGCCGCGGTGCTTGCTTCACCCGCCTTTTCAACGCGGACGCATACACGGCCGGACAGCACGATGGTGGCTGCGAAAACACGGTCGCCTGGCCCTTTCTCAGCAGGCTGCGCCTCGCCTGTCAGCGTTTGTTGGTCGATGGAGGCAAATCCTTCCACGATAACGCCATCCAGAGGCGCCATCTGTCCTGCCTGTACGGAAACCAGGTCGCCGACATGGACACGTTCCACAGGCATTTCGACTTCCATGCCGTCAACGATCACAAACACCGTCCTCGCCTGCTGGCCAAAGAGGTCGACGATGCCCTGAATTGATTGGGCCTCGGTCTTGAGCGCCAGCCACCTGACAAACACCACAAACCAGGCGCCCACGTTGAGGGTGAAGAAGAAGCCTCCCGCAAGCGCGCCGGTCAGCAGCACGGCCGTCAGGACCTCGCCGCTAACGCGGTGTTCATGGCGTAAGTGACGGTAGCTGGCCATGTATGCCGCCGCTGCCACCGGAAACACAAAAAGGACGGCCATGAGTTGAAGAGGGTAGAAGAAGACACCGGCAACGCTCAAACCCAGCCCGCCGGAAATCCACAGCAGATCGGTCT
>CAIRSA010000452.1 GCA_903881085.1 uncultured Acidobacteriia bacterium | reverse complement strand
CAATTGCCCTCCACCGCAATGCCCCAATGAACCACTCACCCAATGGGTTACGCCGCCTTCATCCGCAATCGAATGCAAATGCAGAAGATCGCTGCATCAAACCCAGTCCAACAGCTTTTTCTAGGGTGATTCCCCCACGGCCGGTCTGCGCTCGGCCACAACGAGGGATGAAAACGCGCCGTGGGCGCGGCATTCCGGTCTGGGCCATGGAGCAGGGGGTACGATTAATCTATGTGGTTGATTCCGCGTTGTTTATAATTCGGTTCTTTCTAAGGATTCACAATTCGGCGTATCGTCCCGCCAGGCTGACAGCCACCAGGGTAGCCCCGGATTTGCTCGCATCGAAGCTTCGGTGAAAGGTTACCAATACTGCCGTCCCGGGATCGGCAACCAAGTCAATCGCCGCCGCCCCCGAGACCACCTCGGGCGCAAAGACCGGATTCTTCCTAATCGCTGGAATGACGTACGACTTCACCTGCCCGGCCACCATCGTCGTCACTTTGAGCAACCCCTGCCCTCCAAGCGAAACACCCTGAAAGCTTATGGAATCAACAAACAGCCGCCGCCCCCAAGGCACAATTTGTATCACCTCGCCGCAGAAGGAAAGTCCGTTCGGAAAGCTGAGGCGCGCTTGTGCCGACATGGGAGATTCCATATTGGGTTCTTCAACCGCAATCGAGCTGAGCGGGGCGGCCGGCGCCTGCTTATGACGTCCAAATATCGAATTCAACACTTTCTTCCTCCAAATTGACCGAAACCCGGCCAGGCACTAGCCCAATTCAGCCCTCTGGTTATAAAAGCGTAATAGACAAAAAGAATTGATCGGGGGATCGGAAATTTCTCAGCAGATGTTAGAATTGAGTTTTGGTCGAGAATGCTTGACCGCATCACCGTAAACGGCGCACGCCAACACAACCTGAAGAACATCAGCGTCGAAATCCCCCGCAATACGCTCACCGTCATCACTGGCTTGAGCGGATCCGGCAAATCGTCGCTCGCCTTCGACACTATCTATGCCGAGGGACAGCGGAGGTACGTCGAAACTCTCTCCCCCTACGCCCGCCAGTTTCTTGACCAGTTGGAACGTCCGGAAGTCGATTCGATTGAAGGATTAAGCCCGGCCATCTCCATTGAGCAGAAGACCACCAACCGCAGTCCGCGCTCCACCGTCGGCACCATCACTGAGATCTACGACTACCTCCGCCTGTTGTATTCCTCCATAGGCGAACCCCACTGCCCCAACTGCAACATCCCCATCTCGCAGCAGAGCACCCAGCAGATCCTCGAACAGATCCACGCCCTCAAGACCGACGAGCGCATCATGATTCTCGCGCCCGTGGTCCGCGGCCGCAAAGGCGAGTACAAAAAAGAGCTGGAAAAATTCCTTCGCCAGGGCTTCGTTCGGGCCCGCATCGACGGCGAACTGCGCGGCCTCGACGAAGAGATCGTTCTCGATAAGCGCAAAAACCACACCATCGAAGTCGTGGTCGACCGCCTGCTCATCAAATCCGGCATCGAACACCGCCTCGAAGCCTCCATTGAAACCGCAACCAAACTGGCCGACGGCCTGGTCATCGTGGCCGTCATCAACGGCGAGGAACACCTCTACTCCCGCAAGCTCGCCTGCCCCGATTGCGGCACCGGCGTGCCCCAGTTGGAACCGCGCTCGTTCTCCTTCAACAGCCCCTTCGGCGCCTGCGAAACCTGCACCGGACTGGGCAGCCGTTGGGCCTTCGATCCAGCCAAAGTCATCGTCGATTCCTCCAAACCGCTGCTCGATGGCGGCCTCGGCCCAGGCGCAACGGCCAGTTACATGACTGTCCGACTGGAAGAATTCGCCCGCAAATCCAAGGTAAAGCTCGGCCTCCCGTTCGAAGACCTGCCCAAAGCCACTCAGCGCACCCTGCTCGATGGTGGCGACGGTTTCCCCGGCATCCTCAAGATTCTCGACGGCATTTTCGAAGAGTATGGCGAAGGCTACAAAGAATTTCTCATGGAGTTCATGACAGCCACCAAGTGCCCCGATTGCCAGGGCCGCCGTCTGAAACCCTCCAGCCTCGCCGTCCGCGTGAAGGGCAGCTCCATCGCCGATTTCACCGCCATGCCGCTCGGCCGCTCGCTTTCCACCGCAGCCGGATGGAAGCTTACCGAACGCGAAAGCCTGATCGCCGGCCGAATCCGCGAAGAAATCGTCAACCGGCTGCAGTTCCTGCTCGACGTCGGCCTCGACTATCTCAACCTCGAACGCTCCTCCGCCACACTTTCCGGCGGCGAAGCGCAGCGCATCCGCCTCGCCACCCAAATCGGCTCCAAGCTACGCGGCGTCTTGTACGTCCTCGACGAACCATCCATCGGCCTACACCCGCGCGACAACGAACGCCTGCTCGGCACGCTCGCCCGCCTGCGTGACCTGGGCAACACCGTCCTCGTCGTTGAGCACGACGCCGAAACCATCGAACGCGCCGATTACGTCATCGATCTCGGCCCCGGCGCGGGCCGCCTCGGCGGCGAGGTGGTGGCAGCCGGTACACCTAAGCAGATCGAGCAAAATCCGGCCTCGCTCACCGGCCGCTATCTCTCCGGCGAGCTCTCCATCGCCTACTCCAAAGTCCGCCGCCCGGGCAACGGTAAGTCCATCAAAATTACCGGGGCTACGGAACACAACCTGCAAGACCTCAGCGTAGAGTTCCCGCTCGCCAAACTGGTGGTCGTCACCGGCGTCAGCGGCAGCGGCAAGTCTACCCTGGTGCACGACATTCTCTACCGCTCGCTGGCCAAAGAGATCTACAACTCCAAAGCCGACCCCGGCCGCCACGCCAAGATCACCGGCATCGATCAGGTTGATAAGATCGTCGAGATCGACCAATCTCCCATCGGCCGCACGCCGCGCTCCAACCCCGCCACCTACACGCAGGTCTTCTCGCAGATCCGCGACATCTTCGCCCGCCTGCCCGAATCGCGCGAACGCGGCTATAAGCCCGGCCGCTTCAGCTTCAACGTCAAAGGCGGACGCTGCGAAGCCTGCCAGGGCGATGGGCTCAAGCGCATCGAGATGAACTTCCTGCCCGACGTCTACGTCACTTGCGACGCTTGCCGTGGCCGTCGCTACAATCAGGAGACGCTGGCGGTAAAATACAAAGGGAACTCCATTGCCGACATTCTGGAAGCCACGGTGGAACAGGCGCGCGACGTGCTGGCCAACATTCCGCTGGTGCAGATGAAGCTGGAAACGCTGTGCGACGTCGGCCTCGGCTACATTCACCTGGGTCAATCCTCCACCACATTGAGTGGCGGCGAAGCGCAGCGAATTAAACTGGCGCGCGAATTGAGCAAGCGGCAAACCGGCCGGACCATGTATATTTTGGACGAGCCAACCACCGGCCTGCATTTTGAAGACGTGCGCAAACTGCTGGAAGTTTTGCAGCGCCTGGTCGATCTGGGCAACACCGTATTGGTGATTGAGCATAATCTGGATGTGATCAAGTCAGCCGACTGGATCATCGATCTCGGCCCCGAAGGCGGCGAGCGTGGCGGAACGTTGGTCGTCGCCGGAACGCCTGAACAAGTGGTCAAGAACAAAAAAAGTTTTACCGCGCAAGCGCTGATAAAGGTACTCGGAAAGTAATGAGCAAATACTCCATCGAACCGCTCGATTTCGCCAAGCTGAAGACCGTGTCCCTCTATTCCCGCGGCGGAAAGGTACGCACGGAAGACTTCGCGCAGCCGTACCAAAAGGGCTCGGGCGTCGAAGGCCTGCTCGCCAGCCTTCCCCATATCCTCGCCGCGGATTCGTTCCGCGCCATTGTCAACAGCTTGAGGGAAGCCCGCGAAAAAGATCGCCAGATCATCTGGGGCATCGGCGGCCACGTCATTAAGTGTGGCCTCGCACCCGTGTTGATCGATCTCGCCCGCCGCGGCTTCGCCACCGCCTTCGCCATGAACGGCGCGGGCTCCATCCACGATTTTGAAATCGCCCTCGCCGGCTACACCAGTGAAGATGTCGAAGCCGTGTTGCCCGATGGCAGCTTCGGCTCAGCCGAAGAGACCGGCCGCGAAATGAACGTCGCCATCGCCGAAGGAATCACCCGTGCCATCGGCATGGGGCAAGCCCTCGGCCGCAAACTGGAGAGCATCGCCAAGCCCGAATATGCCTCCCAAAGCCTGCTGCTTGAATGCTACCGCCACGATATCCCGGTCACCGTTCACGTCGCCGTCGGAACCGACACGCCGCACACTCATCCAGCAGTGAATCCATCAGCAATCGGCATCGGCACTCATCACGATTTCCGGCTCTTCTGCTCGCTCGTTCGCGGCCTCGACGATGGTGGCGTGTATCTCAACGTGGGCTCCGCGGTTGTCATGCCGGAAGTGTTTTTGAAAGCCGTTTCCGTGGTACGCAATCTCGGCTATCGGCTCGCTAACTTCACCACCGCCAACTTCGATTTCCTCCAGCACTACCGGCCCAAGGCAAACGTGGTCGACCGCCCACATGCCAACGCCGGCGGCAAAGGCTACTCCATCACCGGCCATCACGAATTGACCATCCCACTGCTGGCCGCCGCCCTGATTGAGAGCGAACAGTGATCCAAAGGCCCGGCGCGCCATTCTGGAATTGGCGCGACTTCCTGATCTTCGCCGGACTGGCGTTGCCGTCCATGTTCCTCGGCTTGTTCGTCGGCCAGGGACTGCTCGCGCTCATTCCCGGCCTCACGCCAACCAAGGCCATGAAGGCCTTGCCTGGCCAGTTTCTTGGCTATCTGATTTGGTACATCGAACTGCGCTGGCTGTTTCTCGCCCGCTACGATCGCCCCTTCTGGGCCTCACTGAATTGGCGCTGGCCCAAGGAAAACCTTGCCGTTCACGCGGTCATCGGTTTCGTTCTCACGGTGTGCGTCATCATCATGGGTGCCATGCTCAAAACGCCTCATGTCCAAACGCCAATGGATGAGCTTCTGCAAGGTGCAGGCTCCATCTTCCTCGTCGGCTTCTCCGCGGTCACACTTGCTCCGGTGTGCGAAGAGTTGGCCTTCCGCGGCTTTCTGCAGCCGCTGCTGGCGCACTCCGTCGGCACTTGGCCGGGCATCGTCTTGACCGCGCTCCCCTTTGCGCTTCTGCATGGCGCGCAGTATAAATGGAGTTGGCAACATCTGACTCTATTGACCTTTGCCGGCACAACGTTTGGCTGGGTGCGGCACCGTTCCGGCTCCACCATCGCCTCCACGGTCACGCACGCGGCGTATAATTTCTCTTACTTCTTGACATTCATTCTTTTGGGGAAGGATTCCACGCAAACATGGTAGAAACCATTCTGTGGACAGACGAAGGCGTGGTCATGATTGACCAGACCAAACTGCCACACACAACTGTTGACGTAATTTGCCGCGACTATAAAGAAGTCGCCGAGGCCATCCGCTCGATGGTTATTCGCGGAGCCCCGGCCATCGGCGTTGCCGCCGCCATGGGCGTCGCCATCGGCGTACAGAAATCTACCGCCGAAAATCTCGACGCCGAAGTCGATCTCATCTGCGCCACGCTCGACGCCACACGCCCCACCGCCGTGAATTTGTTCTGGGCCACCAAGCGCATGAAGAGCCTCTATCAGACGCTGCGCGAAAACCCCCTCGCTGAGATCCGCGCCGCCTTGATCGAAGAAGCCAAACAGGTCCGCCTGGAAGACATCGAAATCAACAAAGCCATGGGACGCCACGGCGCCCCGCTCGTGCCAGATGGCAAAACAGTGCTCACCCACTGCAACGCCGGCGCGCTCGCCACTGCAGGCTACGGCACCGCGCTCGGCGTCATCCGCGCCGCCGTCGAAATGGGCAAGAAGATCGACGTGTTCGCCGACGAGACCCGCCCCTTCCTGCAAGGCGCACGCCTCACGGCGTGGGAGTTGCAGCAGGATGGTATTCCAACTACGGTCATCACAGACAACATGGCCGGCTACTTTATGAAGTTGGGTCGCATCGGTTGCGTGATCGTTGGCGCGGATCGCATCGCCGCCAACGGCGACGTCGCCAACAAAATCGGCACCTACTCCGTCGCCGTGCTTGCCAAGGAAAATAACGTCCCCTTCTACGTCGCCGCGCCAGTCTCCACGCTCGACCTCACACTCGAATCCGGCGACGGCATCCCCATCGAACAGCGTCCCGCCTCGGAAGTGACCCACGTCCACGGTGTCCACATCGCGCCGCACGACATCGCCGTGCAGAACCCCGCCTTCGACGTAACTCCGAACCGTTACGTCACCGCCATCATCACCGAAAACGGAGTGGCCCGCGCTCCCTACAAAGAATCCCTCGCCGCATTGGCACGCAAACGCTAGAATGGAATTGAAATCGAAAATGGCTGTACCTGACATCAAAAAGTTAAGCGCGACGGAATTCGCCGAGCGGTTCCGTAACGAAAGCATCTCCCTCGGCCCGACGTTTTCTTATTACTGCGCCATCCCGCCGCTGACGGAGATGGAGTCGCGCGAGTATCTGAACGAGCCGATCGCCGCCCTGCCGCCAAGCATCGCCGCAGCACTGCCCAAGATCCTGCTCTTGTTGGTTCCGTATCTGGAAAAGAAAAACGGCAAGCCCACCACCGGCCGCACCGATCTGATCGCCATGGAACGCCCGGCTGAAACGAAACTGGTCTGGGCCTCCGCGTGGGACACCAAGAAGGGCCACGTAATGGCCTTCGGCGTCAAAGAGCAGGAGATGGCCGACTATCACTACCACCTGTTCCACGGCATCGCCGTACTCATGAGCGGAGCAATCAGTGAAGAGATCCTGACGGCCTACGCCTCGCTGCTGCGCGACGAACTCAACGCCGAAGTGCACGGCGAAGTGGATGAAGGCGCGTGGCGCTTGAAGCAGACGCTGCGCCGCTCAAAGACCGGAGTCCGCCGCGAAAGCAAAGCGTTCGTCATGTACGCCCGCCAAAGCTTCATCGATACCCTAACCCTCTTCCTGCACGGCATCTGCTGCGACATCGACGTCGAAACCGGCCCGCGCCAACTCGCCAGCCGCCACATGCGCAAGCGCCTGGAACTGCTGCGCAAACACTTCCCGCCGCCCAAGGGCTACGCCGTCTTCCCGGAAGACCTGAAGAATTAGAAAGGGTGGGGCGGGCAATTTGCCTGCCCTGACTAACTCAAGATTTTTCCTCCGCTCGGGGACGGACGTCTTCAATCAAACCGTTTTCGAAAACCGTGCGGCATTGGACTACCAATCGGCCCCCGGCCATTCCGCCTATCCGCCGCCCAAGGGCTACGCTGTCTTCCCCAAAGACCTGAAAGGGTAGGACGGGCGATTCGCCTGTCCACTTACTAAGCAGTTTTCAAAAAACAGGTGGCATGCAATCGGCACTTGCACTCCTCCCATTCCGCTTGTCCTTCACTTGTTATAGAATCTCAACTGAGGTTTTAGACAGATGCGTCGAAGCTGGCCTACGCTGCTCGTGTCCCTGGCGACACTCAGCGCACAAACTGTTGTGCGCGTTGAATTAATTGAAGATAAAAAGGTCTCCGAGCGCTACACGGAACCCTACATGGGCTTCGTCCGCACACCCATCAAGTATTCCCCGGCCGCCCTGCCGCTCGACCGCAAAGACCCCTTCGAACTCCGCGCCGTCTACGAAGCCGCCCTCCCCGCCGGCGAATACCGCTTCCGGCTCCGCGCCCGCGGCGCAGCCCAACTCGAAATCGACAGCAAACCGCTAGCCTCCACCAAACCCCAGCCCCCCAACAAAACCGGCGACGACCCCGTCCCGCCTCCCGAAGTCCGCGATGAATCAGGCCTTCGCCCCGCGCCGTTCCCCCACCAGGACGCAACCTTCAAGATCACGCTCGACGGCGCGCCCCACACCTTCCTCCTCACCGCCACCATCGGCGGCAAAGGCCTGATGCCCACCCCCGGCGAACTCGCCGTCACCTACGCCCGCGCCAATGAAAAGATGGAGCACCTGCTCGGCCCCGCCGGCTCGCCCGCCCTCACCGACGACGATTGGGCCGTCCTGGTAGCCAAATCCCATGCCCGCCACGACGCGATGGACCGCCAGCGCCGCAAAGAAGCAGGCGTCGAAACCGCCGCCAAATGGACCGAGCGCCACACCAAAGTCCGCGACACCATCGCCCCGCCGCCCACAGGCCGCAATATCGATTTCTACATCAACGCCAAACTGAAAGAAGCCGCCGCCAAGCCCACAGGCGCAATCAGCGACCTCGAATTCCTGCGCCGCGTATCGCTCGACATCACCGGACTCATCCCCACGCCCGAAGAAGTCCGCGCCTACCTCGCCGAACCGCAAGCCCAGCGCCGCATCAGAGCCATCGACCGCCTGCTGGCCAACCCCTCCTGGGCCGACCACTGGGTCAGCTACTGGCAGGACGTGCTCGCCGAAAACCCCGGCATACTCAAGCCCGACCTTAACAACACCGGCCCCTTCCGCTATTGGCTCTATCAATCGTTCCAGGAAAACATGCCTTTCGACCGCATGGCGGCCGAGTTGGTTGAAATGGAAGGCAGCCCCACCCTCGGTGGTCCCGCCGCCTTCGCTCAAGCCACACTGAACGATGCCCCCATGGCCGCCAAAGCCGACATCGTCGCCCAGGCTTTTCTCGGCCAGAAACTCGGCTGCGCCCGCTGCCACGACGCACCGTTCCACCCCTTCCAACAGAAGGATCTGTTCAGCCTCGCCGCCATGCTCGGCGGCAAGCCACAGAAACTTCCCGTCACCAGCACCGTCCAACTCGTCGAGGGCGCACGCGTCCCAATGGTGAAGATCAGCCTCAAAGCTGGCGAAGCCATCGCTCCCGACTGGCCGTTCAAAAAACTCATTGAGCACTCCGAGTTCGGCGCGCCACCCTCCAGCACCGGCGTCCAATCGCGCCGCGAACTGGCCTCACTCATTGTCTCGCCTGAAAACGGCCGCTTCGCGCAGGTCGTCGTCAACCGCGTGTGGAAACGCTACATGGGCCAGGGAATCGTCGAACCCGCAGACGACTGGTCCACCGCCAAGCCGTCCCACCCCGAACTGCTCGACTACCTGGCCAAAGAATTCATGCGCAACGGCTACGACATGAAGCAGCTTGCCCGCACGATCTTCCTGAGCGAAGCCTACCAGCGCAAAGCCGAGCCCGAAAAAACACGCCTCTTCGCCGGCCCCGTGCGCCACAACATGACCGCCGAACAGCTGGTCGATTCTCTCCACCTCGCCGTCGGCAAGCCCTTCGACTGCGAAGAGATGAACCTCAACCCCGCAGGCGACCGCGCTCCGTCGCAGTTCCTCAACCTCGGCCGCCCCGAACGCGGTTGGCAACTCACCGCGCTATCGAACGAACGCGACCGCCCAGCCCTCGCCCTCCCCATCGCCCAATCGCTCGTCGATGTGATGACCGCCTACGGCTGGCGTCAGTCCCGCCAGAACGCCGCCACCACGCGTGACGACGCCCCGTCGCCAATGCAAACCCTCATCCTCGCCAATGGCATCCTCGGCACCCGCATCGTCCGCCTTTCTGACGACAGTTCCTTCACTGCCATGACGCTGAAGGATCAGTCGCTGGAACAAATGATCGACGAAATGTTCGTGCGAATCCTGACCCGCCCCGCGCGCCCCGAAGAGCAGAAGCTCTACGGCAACCTGCTCCGCGCGTCCTACGCCACGCGCAAGGTCAGCAACGCCGAGGCCGTCTCCAGCGCCCGCAAGACCGACAGTCGCGTATCCTGGTCGAATCACCTCAGCGCCGAAGCCACCCTCATCCGCATGGAAGAGGAACGCCGCCTCCGCCTCGGCGACAAGCCAACCAACAAGCTCACTCCAGAGTTCGCCGCCCGCATGGAGGACGCGCTCTGGGCCATGTTCAACTCTCCCGAATTTGTGGTGGTGCCTTAAATGATGAATCCAACCCGTCGCGATCTCTTGAAACTCGGCGCCACCGCGCCCCTCATGGCTGCCGTGCCCAAAGGCAAAGCCGACGCCTGCATCTTCCTCTGGCTCGGCGGAGGCGCAGCCCACCTCGACACTTTCGACCCCAAAGTCCGCGGCGACGGCAAGCGCAAGCCCGGCTCCTACTACGACTCCATCGAAACCGCCGTCCATCAGGTCCGCGTCAGCGAGCACCTCAAAAACACCGCCCCCCTGCTCGACCGCTGCATCGTCATGCGCACCCTCTCGCACGACATTATCAGCGAGCATGCCGCAGCAGCCAACCTGCTCCACACCGGACGCAAACCCAGCGGCACCCTGACCTATCCCTCCATCGGTTCCATCATCTCCCACGAGTTAGGCCCCAAGACCGAAAAGGTCCCGGCCTACGTCGTCATGGGCTACCCCAACATCACCCGCGACCCCGGCTTCCTCGGTGCCAAGTACGGCTACGTCTACCTCACCCAAACCGAGACCGGCCCCAACGGCTTCATCCGCCCCCCCGATGTCGACTCCAGCCGCCAGGACCGCCGCGAGTCGCTGCTCGGCTCCATGCGCGACAACTTCGTCCGTCACAACCCCGACGACCCGATGATCCGCCAGCAGGCCGAAGTCAGCAAGCAGGGCTTCCAACTCGCCGGCCCGCAGTTCATGAACGTCTTCGACTTGAAGCGCGAAAAGCCCGCCCTGCGTGAAGCTTACGGTGAAGAATTCGGTCAGCGCTGCCTGCTCGCCCGCCGCCTGGTGCAATCCGGCGTGCGCTTCGTGGAAGTATCGTTCAACCTTAACTTCCTGAACGGCTCCGGTTGGGACACGCACAACGAAGGTCAGCTCAATCAGCACCTGCTGATTCAGGACCTCGACAAGGCTTTCGCCACGCTGCTCACCGATCTGGAAGCCAACAAAATGCTCGACCGCACCCTGGTCGTCATCGCCACGGAGTTCGGCCGTCCTCCGGAATTCGATAGCGGCGGCGGCCGCGGCCACCACGCCGAAGCCTTCAGCGGAGTCCTAGCCGGAGGAGGCTTGCGCCTCGGCCGCGCCCTCGGCGAAACCGACGAACTGGGCAAGAAATCAACCGGTTCCGTAATCACGGTCCCCGATTTCCACGCGACGATCCACGCCGCCATGGGCATCGACCCAGCCAGGAACCTCTACGCCGGCAGCCGCCCCGTGCCGATCACCGATCGCGGCAAACCCGTGGCAGAAGCCTTCGCCTGACGTGGGCAGATTGGCAATCCTGCGCCACCCACGGCGGGCGGGAAACCTGAGAAAAAATGTTTACAAAAAGCACGGAAATATTATTTTTTCAGCAACCTAACCGATTGATTGTGTTTGATTTAACAGGCCCACAGGTTTTGCTCAGGTTTTGTGGGGTGGGTTTGCTTCCAATCGGGCTCGCGGCAGTGGCAGCGGAGTGCGGTTGATGATGTGGGTGATTGTCTGCATTACGATCCATTTGTAACATTGGCGGCTGGGCGAGTTCCCAGAATTTCGGATGAGCTCAGCGGCAACGGAAAATGATTAAGATCTTTATGCACTGTTTTTCATGTGTTTGCGGAAATATGCCGGGCACTTGAGGTGGACGAAAATAAATGTTAATGGTCGGTGACTGCGTGCCGCCTGGCGAGGCTGACGTTCGTTTTGCGGCGTTGGCGAACAGCATGAGTCCGTAGTTGCAGCTCGGAAGTGAGGTGGAGGCGGCGAAGGTTCTCGTAATTCGCCGAACAATCACACTCAGAGGCCCAAACGGTCGAGCAACGGCTTTTCGTACTCTCCGCTCTCGCCTGGGTAACGGAGGCGATCCGCAAACTTGCCGGTTTCCTTCGCCAGTGCCCAGAGCAGGCTCTCACCGGCCGGCGCGGTGTGCGGCTGGCGAGTGAACACTTGATCCGAAAATGCTTCTTCCGCGTCAATAACACCCCAACCTTTCGAACGGAACATCCGCAGTAAATCGCCCAGGAACAGAGCATTCACCAGATTGTAGTGGAGTTCGAGAGTGTGCGGCACGCTGCGCCCCAACACCTGGCGAGAAAGTTGGTCGTAGAACTGCGCACGGTCCCAAACATGGGCAAGATAGGGCTCCCGGTAGCGCGAAACGTCGAACCCGCGCTCAGCCGTCAGGCGCGAGATTAAACGCTGGTTGTAATACCAATCCGATGCGTCGACAGTAATGGGGCCGTTGCGATAGTTGTGCCGGGCCAGGAAGGAACGAAAGCGGTCGCGAAGCTCGCTTGTCTGGCCCTCCTTGAGAGCGGGGAAACGGAACCATTTTCGAAACCCGGAATAGCCGCGCAGCACGCCTTCGCAGCGCAGAATGTCCGCCTCGAACTCCTCCGGCTTCATTTTGTTGGATACTTTGTGACTATAGGTGTGGTTCCCGATGCGGTGGCCGGCTGCGCTCCAACTCTTCATGATGGCCGCGCCGTGGGGATTGTCAACCGCCCCACCTGCCGCAAACAAAAACGCCTGCGTTTTCGACAGATGACTCAAAAGGCGGTCCTCCGCTTCGGAGCGACGGTCTTCTGGGATATACTCCCAATGGACGTCATCCATGGTAATCGCAATGCTCGGCCTTGCCTGGGCGAGCAACGGAACCGCACTCTGCAGCAAAGCTTCGCGTCTTGAGATCAGCATAAACCATCTAACGATATCACGCAGACTCCTTCGCCAGCAGGTCAGGGGGAATGGGAGAACGTTTCAGGGGCAGAGGGAGAAAGGGTTCCCTTTTGGTTTATTTTTCTAATGCACTTCCCGGAACACCAAAGACCCGGACGGAACCGCCAACATGTCAGAACTGGGGAATTTCCGCCCGTGTCATCCTCTAGTCCAAGCTCTTTCCGAGTAGTGCGTGATCCGCCCGCCGCAGACGGCTGGCGGCCACAAGCCGACTTAGCGGGAGTGATCTTCCCAATCGGAATGCTTTCTCCGATAGGCCGACTATACAGGAGCTATTCAGCTCAGCTAGTCGCTGCTAAAGAAAGGCCCGGCCCCGCCTAGTAGACCTAGGCGTCCTGCCCTCGCCTGCGCCACCGCGCCGCTACCGCCGCCAGGCCGCTTGCCACCAGTCCAGGCTCCGGCAGGTTCGCGGTATAGAAACTCACCTTGCCGATCATGATCCACGGATTCAATGAGTCCTGGAAGAACTGGACCGTGATGCTGCTCCCTTTCTGATTCAACCCTGTAATCATGTAGGACTGAATCTCCGAGGCGTTCTATGGAATCCCTGCAAAGCTGGTCCCGTTGATGGAAACCGACCCTGGAGGGCCCACGTTGCCCGGCGACGTCTTTGCCCCCCTCAGCCTTCCGGATTTCCCGCCGTCCATTCCGATGCTGGCACAACTCCATCCGTTAGTTTTCCAGTGCCAATTGAAAGCGCCGCGCTGGTCGTCTTACATGAACTCGCCGCACAGTTGCTACACGTCGTGTCCTGATAGATAAAGGTTCCGACGCCACTACCAGAGACATCGCCACGCTAAACCGATTCCTGTTTCCTCCAACGCCATCCGAGCTGCCGTTACGGTTGTCCTAGCGCACTCACTAGGATGCTCTACGACAGACATCTGCGTCTCTGTGGCGTGCATTTTCTGAACTGCCGCCCGCTCTGGTTGTATCCTGGGCCAGTTTGGCGAGTCCGAAGTCCAGCACCTTGACGACACCATCGGGAGTGATCGTGATAATTGCGGGCTCGATAAATTGCCTGGAGAGCGACAGTGCGTTATCGAGCGCCAGGGCTAGCGCTGCGCGGACTCTCCGATTGACGGTTTCCCGCTGGGGGCACCTCAGTTTTAGCAGGGCGTACTTCCAAGTTCGCCCGGGGCTCCGCGGACACGCTCCCCGCGCCAGCCTGCGCCGTGCGGTTTACCAGGTTGCCGGCGTTATCGTAGACGTAGACGATCACGCCCGCGGCGCCGTAGTCGGCCTTCACGAGGCGTCCGGCGCTGTCGTAGGAGTAGGTGACAGCTTGGGCGGCCAGCGCCCCTGTCAGCAGTATCAAGCAGATTCGTTTAAGCATAAAAGTATCCTCAAAGCAAATTCAAAGCGTCTAATGGAAGGTCGAACCGCTATGGCCGATTATCCCCGAACCATCCTGGTTGAGGAGCGTGGTAGCAAGATTGAACAGGTTCCCGCCGCCCTGCGCGACAACTCCCGTGGCGGCACCCAGGATCAAACCCGAGCCGTCCTGGTGGAGCAGGCTGTTGAGCGCGCCCATTATCAAGCCCGAACCGTCCTGGTGGAGTAAGCCGCTCCCGTCCTGGTGGAGTAAGCCGCTCCCGTCCTGGTGGAGCAGCGAGGAGACGTTGTTGGTGAAGGTCTTCTCGTTATTAGAGAGGATACTGGAGACCTTTCCAAGCACATCTGCTCCCGACAAGGCGGCTTGGTTGAGGTGAGTACCGCCTTTGGCTTCGACGACATCTAAGCTGGCGTTCCAGAGGATTTGGGTCAGCGTCTGGATTCTGGGATCGCCCGCCGGGTATCCAAGCTGTTTGGCGAGCTGGTTGGCGCGGTCGCTTGCTATGGCCAGCGCCGCCCGCTCGACAAGGCTCAGGGAAGCGAGCCAATCCTGGTAGGCTGCCACCTGTCTACGACGGGTCTGCTCGGCGGTCACGGTTTCTGCGACGAGCTTTCCGAAGGCGTCAATATACTTCTGGTTCACCGCCGTGAGCGTCCCCAAGCCGGAAGGGTCTGCGTTGGTGATGGGGTTCAACTCGGCGTACTGATAAGGATTTACGCTCAACGGCCGAAGCGGGATGGAAAGGGGATCCCGCGACAGAAAGCGCGCGGTGGCTCCGTCGTAGAAGCGGGCGCGCATGTAGTAGAGGCTGCTGGAGCCTTCCTGCATGACGCCGGCGACTCCCTGGAACGTGAACGGATTGTCCGATTGCCCGGTCCGGATGACCGTTTCGCCGAACGGTGTGATGCCGTAGGTGTCGGTGATGTCGCCCGTGTCGCCGGTCAGGTAGACGGTGTTGCCGCTTTCGTCGAAATGGTAGAAGCGATGGACGCCGCCGTCGGCCTCCACGCTATATAGCAGAAGCCCACCGGGCGTGTGGACATAATAGCGCGTGTCCGTGGCGCCGTCGCGCACGATTCCAACGGCGCCCTGCCCCAGCGCGTAGTTGACTACAAACGTTCGGGATCCGCGGCCGATCATGGAGCCAAACGCATCGTAGCTGAAAGCCACCGGGGAGACGCCGGCGGACGGAGTGTAGGCCGTCAGCCGCGATGCCGCATCCCAACTAAACTTACGCGAGCCGTCGCCGGTCAGCCGCCCCAGGGCATCATAGGTCGCGCCGGAAATCTGGCTGGCGGCATCGTAGGTGTAGGCTTGCGCAACGGCCGGAAGGGTGACGGTCCCCGGCAGATTGCGGTCTGAGGAAAGCACCTTGCCCGCGCCGTCGTAGATCAGAGCGATGGAGGCGATGACGCCGCTCGCGCCGCTGTCCACGATCGAGTTTGGGTTCGCATCGGAATCGTAGGCGAAGGCGGTGGAAACGCCGTTGGTCCGGGATATGCCGGCCAGCGCGCGAGACGCGTCGAAGGTGAAGTCCATCCCGCCGCCGGTCCAGTCGCGGACCGAGCTTAGGAGTCCTCGATCATTATAGGTGTACGTCACAACTCGGCCGGCGCCCATGGTCACTGTCGCGATGCGCCCCGAGGAATCGCGTCCGACGCCGATGCCGTTCGAAGAAACCATGTTTCGCGCGGCGTCGTAGGCCAGCGTCACACCATTGGCGGCGGTCAACTGGCCGGTCTTGTTGTAGGTGAACTGGAGATCGACGCCGTCGGAGTACAACCGCCGGATTGGCCGGCCGGCGGCATTGTAAGTGACGTTGAGGCTGGCCGAGGGCATGTTGACTTTGGAAACAAGCTGCCGCGTGTTGTATTCAAAGGTCGTGACGTTCCCTAGCGGATCTTTCTGCGACACCAGACGTCCGGCGCCATCGAATGCGGAGTCCCAATTCTTGCCATTGGCATCGTTGATTCGTGTGCGGTTCCCATCTGCGTCACGGGTGAACTTGGCCGTCACGGTGTTGCCTTGCGAAGCCGATGCAACCAGTCCCGCGGCGTCGTAAGTGTAGGCGAGAGCAACCGAGGAGGCATCCGTGGCCTGGAGGATGCGGCCGAGTTTGTCGTAGGTGATCGACGACGAAGCGCCGGAAGGCGCAGTGACTTGAGAAACCTGGCCCACCGCATCGCGTGTGGTTTTCCAGGTGCGGCCCAGGGCGTCGGTGGTGGAAGCGGGCAGCGCTTCCCGGTCGAAGGTCTTGGTCCACAGCGGACCCGCGTCGTCGCTCAAGCCGATCACGCGCCCTTGTGAGTTGTAAGTCTGCTTGACTCTGTAGCCGTTGGGCGTGGTGGTGGAACTCAGGCGGTTCTGTTCGTCGTAGGTGTAGGTAACGGCGTTTCCCAGTTCGTCCACGAAGGCCGAGATCTGGTCGTTGGCGTCGTAGCGGTAAGACTTGACGCCGCCCAGGTAATCCGTAGCGGTGGCGATGCGGTTATTCGAGTCAAACGTGAAGGAGCGCGAATCTCCCATTTCATTCTTGATCGAGGTTACATTGTCGAGCGCGTCGTGGGTCAACTCCCGGACGCTGCCGTCTGCCTGTGTGATCTTGGATACACGTTTGGCCGAATCGTAAGCGAAGGAGGTTACGTCGCCGGTGGGGCCCTTGACTGACGCCAGCGTATTGTCAGAGTTGTAGGTAAACGTGGCGGTGGCTCCCGAAGGACTCGTCGAGGTGGCCCGTAGTCCTCGGGGCGTATAGGTGAACGTAGTCTTGCGTCCCGCGGCATCGGTTTGCGTTAGAATGTTACCCTTGGCGTCGTACGTCAAAGCCGCCGTGCTGCCGTCGGAATAGGCGATGCCGGTCAGATTGTAGAAGGTGAATCCGCCTTGGGGCTGCGCGGTATAGGAAAACGTAGTCGTGTTGCCCAGGCTGTCCGTGGAGGAAGCGGGATAACCGGAGGCCGCATGGCTGGTGTATTGCGTGACGCCGCCATTGCGGTCAGTCAGCGCGGTAAGGCGGTTCGAGCTGTCGTAACTCATGGAGATGGTTTGCTGGTCCGGGTCCACGATCTTGGATAGCGCGCCGTTCGAGTAAGTGTGTTGCGCGCTGACGGAAAGAGGATCGGTTATGGTGGTGGTGTCCCCATCGTAAGACATCTTCATGGTGTTGCCGCTGGCGTCGGTCTGTTTGCTCACACGGCCCTGGTCGTCGAAGGTCTGTGTTTGAGGGGTATTGCCCGCGGGCTTGAGCGCCGCCGTCAGCAGGCCAGCATACTGACCGGAGGTGGCGTAAGAGTACTTCGTGACGCTGGCAAGGGGATCGGTTACCGACGTCAGATTATTCCCCGTGTAGCCGAAGAGCACCGAACGGCCGGATTGATCCTCCACTTTGGTCAACTGGCTGCCGGTGTAGGTGAAGGCAAGCGTGCGGCCTGCGCCGTCCGAAATGGAAACCGGCCCCACGCTGCCCTGCGTGATGGTAAGGGCGTTTCCATTGCGGTCCTCGATACGCGTTAGCGCGCCGCTGGGGCCGAAAGTATAGATGTGGTTATCCGTGGGATCAAGCAACTGGTATCCACCCGGCGTAACCGCGAACTGATAGCCGGTGCTGAGGGCGCTGGACTGAACCCAACCGCCGCCGGCTTGCTTGAAGGAGACGGTCTTGCCGGGGTACAGCAATACCTTGGCTGTATCGGCCAGCACGCTCAATACCGTCTCATAGTTGTGCATCCAGTTGAGACCGAGCGCGCTGCTCAGGTTATTGCTGCTGAGGTGCGATGAGTAGTAGCGGGAGAACTCCAGGCCCATCACGCCACTGCGCGCCAGGTCCGTTTGGGCGAGATACAGTTCCCCGGTGGCGGTGGAAATGGGCTCGGCAACCGCCTGCGGATTATCGAAGTTGGACGAGAGTGCGGGGCGCCCGATGAGCCCGTTCAGAATGCACAGGAGCTTGCAGGAGCGCACCCCGGTGGCTTGGTCGGTGACGGTCCCAGTACAGCAGGTGTGGGTCTCTCCGACCGTGCAACCGCGAAGTGCGCCGGTCTCCGCGTAACTGAAATCGTGGTAGTACAGGAAGGATTCAAGATCTCCCTGCTTGTCGATGTAGTACGCAAGGAGCGGCAAACTGACGCTTGCGCGCGCCTTGGAACTTGAGCCAACGATGTTGCTGCCCAGAGTCACCAGAACGTTCAAACTGCCATCGGAAGTATAGGCCAAACCATTCACACTGTCGTCGCCAGGGCCGCCCATAAAAGTAGATGCGGCGAGCGCACCGGCGGGTGTCAGGCGGACCAGAAATCCATCCGTAGGGTCGCCCCCATAAGTGGTTTGAAATCCCTTGGCGAGCATCGGAAAATTCGCCGAAGCTGTTGTGCCGCCGACATAGATATCACCGCTCGGGGCCAAAGCCATTGTTAGCGGCGAGTCGTCCTTGGAGCCGCCCAGGAGCGTAGACATCGCCAGCGCTCCCGCCGGATCCAAACGGACTACGAACACATCGCGTCCGCCTTTGTTGGTGCTCTGCGCGGCGCCGGCGATCGTTTTGAAATTCGTCGAAAGCGTATAACCGGTGGCGTAAGCATTGCCCTTGCCGTCGACCCGAATGAGCTCCACCCGATCCTCTGAGCTTCCACCCAGGAAGGTGGAGTAGACCAAGTCGGAGAGGTCCGGTCTGAACTTGGCTATAAAGCCGTCGCTCAACCCGCCGCCGCCGGTGCTTTGCGCGGCTGACTTGACCGGCAGGTTCGCCGAACCGGTGGCGCCGCAGATGTAGACGTTACCCGCAGAATCGAGCTGGAGGTTGGTGGGGATGTCATTCGCCGTCCCCCCGAAGTAGGTTGACGCCAGGATTGCGGAGCCGGCTGGGTTGAGCTTGACCAGGAAGACATCTGTCCCGCCGGCTCGTGTTTTCTGGAAACCGCTCGGGTTGGGGGGGAAATTGGTTGAGTCCGTGTAGCCGGCGACGTAGATGTTGCCGTCGCGGTCAAGGGCTATTCCTCCCGAACTTTCGTTACCGGAGCCCCCGAGGTACGTGACCCAGGCCAAATTTCCCTGCGCGTCGAATTTCGACACGAACACGTCCGCGCCGCCGCCGCCGTAGGCCGGTTGCGCCCCTGTTGAGACACCGGGCAGGTCTGCGGCCGCACTCCCGCCCACCACGTATAGATTCCCCTGCGCGTCGACGACTACTTCACGGGGTACCGTCGCCCCGGCGGCGCCAAGCGAGGCCGTGATTACGGCCGGATCGATAACCAGAGCCAGGGAGCGGTCATAATCGCCCAGCGCAATGCGCACCGCACTTCCTTCCAGAACAAACCGCCCGGACACGGACCGGCGCACACCGCCAATGGTTTGATAAATCGCCGGCAGGCTCTGCCGTATCGTCCGGCCGTGGGCGAAAATCGAGAGTTCGCCCTTGGCATCGAGCGACAAGCGGCTGGCGCCATCGAATTCCATGCGGATGCGCGACGGGTCGGCGTGTGGCGCCACCACAAAGTCGTACTCCAGTTTTTGTCCGTCGCCGTAGAACAGCAGGTCCACACCGGGGTAGATGTTGGGATAGCGCACGCGCCCGTAATGTGCGACCCCGGTGCGCCACTGTGCAGGATCGCTGCCAGTGAGATAGTTCGAGACGCCGTGCTGGCGCTCCAAGCCCTCCGGCGCCGCTCCGGCGCGCGATCCCGGCCAGCGCATCGTGATACTGGCGTCCTTTCCGTTTTTTTCCAGCCAATGGATGGAGGCGCTCGCGTTCGCGAAAGCCAGGGAATAGTCCCACGTGGAGGTGGTAAATCGCGTGGACTGCCCGGATGAGGCGGCTTCGAAGCCCAGCGGCGTCTGCGCCAGCATATCTTTCGCGACTCCGCTGGTGACGGCGGCCTCTTTCAGCGACTGGAATACGGGAGTGTCAGGCGTAATCCGCTGGGCCCTCCCCGGTACAACGCAAATCAAGAGAATGAGAGTGGCGTAGACAGCTTTGTACACGATGACTCCTTTGTATAGGATCTAGTGGCTATTGGCGCAGCTTAAAGATATTAACACACGTTGGGTTTCACAATCAGATCGGGTGCAGCGTAAGCATCGCGTCCTCGCGGTCGTCGCGCAGGGTAGAGTTCGGGACTCGACCCCGAGGCATGTTTTTTGACCCTCTGCCATTTCCGGCACGCCTGGGGTGCGCGTCGAAGGCGTCATCTGGTCCACCATTTTGAGAAGTCCGATCGAATTACGCGCCCCTTGGAGAATGGTCATCTTCACGGCGATTGGCCGGGCGCGGCGGGGATAGGGATTCATAAACGCCGTTGCATGGGTCAACGGCTGCTCGGAGCGGATGGTCCCACCTCCACGATCTGGTTTGGCCTTCCCGATTGGACAGTCCCTCCAACGGCAGCCCAGCAGATAGACGGAAAGCCCATGTCTGCGGAGCTAGAGGGATTTACGCCGGGTGGTGCCATCGGCAGCACTGTCACTGACTATGTGAAATAGAGCGCCTGATCCGGCTGGCTTGTTAGCCCAACACCGCGCGTGTGATTCAAACCGGGTGCATCAACCTTTTGTATGACCTTCCCAGCACTTATCCGGAGAGGTTGACGGCTTCGTGAGGGACTTCGCGCGCTCCAACTGGTTGCATCCCGCTAACCCCCTAACCGCAGCGGAAGGAAGTAACATCCAATCCGCCTCCCACACCGTATCACTCCATGAAGGATATCTCGCGTAGCACGACCCAAGCACTCGTGCTACCATCCAAAAGGTAGAGTGATGCAACTCTGGATTTCAACGTTGGCGTTATTGATCGCATCCCCCGTCTGCTGCCAGGCGGCAAGCACGATCATGGGCCGCGCCTTGGACCCGCAAGGCAAAGTAATCTCCGTGGCCAGCATCCGCCTCGAAACAGAAAACTCCTCCAAAACCTTCCGCACCAACACCCAGGGCCAATATCAGTTCGAAGCCCTCAACCCCGGCAAATACACCCTCACCGCCGAAGCCAAAGGATTCACCCCCATCACCCGCGAAGTATCCATCCTCCCCGGTGAAGCGGCCATCGTCGATCTCGCCTTTACCGATCTTGAAAAACGCACCCAAAGCCTGGTCATCACCTCCAGCACCCTCGAACCCGGCATCGACATGCGCAACTCCGAGGTCTTCAATCGCACCCTCTTCAACCGCGACGACCAGGTCCTCCAGCAACTCAACGCCGGCATCGACGCCGGCCAGCACGAAGGCGGCGGCAAATCCCTTGAAATCCGCCGCTTCGGCTTCAACCTCGACCACGGTGGAGTCAACGGCGGCCTCAAAGTCCTGGTCGATGACGTCCAGCAAAATCAAGCCACCCAAGGCCACGGCCAAGGCTACCTCGGCGCGCTGAAAGCCCTCAGCCCCGAACTCATCCAGGACGTCACCATCATCAACGGCCCCTTCAGCGCTGAATACGGCGATTTCAGCGGACTCGGCGTAGTCCACATCCGCCAGCGTGAATCGCTCCCCGAACAAATCACCCTGCGCCTCCAGGGCGGCAATTTCAACACTGGGCGCAGCTTCCTAGCCTTCAGCCCCGACACGCACAAAATTGACGCCTACGTCGCCTACGAAGGCTCCTACACCGACGGCCCCTTCCTCAACCCCGGCCGCTACCGCCGCGACAACGTCAACGCCAACTTGACCAAGAATCTCTCCGACAGCGAAAAGATCGGCTTCCGCTTCCTGTTCGGCCGCAACAACTTTTACTCCTCCGGCCAGCTCCCGCTCGACCTCGTAGCCTCCGGCCAGCTAAACCGCTACGGCTACACTGACCCGACCGACGGCGGCCGCGTCAAACTCGGCACCATCTCCAGCTACTACAGCAAGAGCTTCACCAACGGTGACACCTTCAAGGCCGACGCCTTTCTCGCCCGTTCGCTCTTCGATCTCTACTCAAACTTCACTTTCTATCTGAACGACCCCGTTCACGGCGACGCCTTTCAGCAGCACGACTCGCGCCTTCAGCAGGGCGCCAACACGCAGTACACGCACATCCATAAATTGTTCGGCCTCAGCGCAGTCCTAGTCAGCGGCGCGAACTTCCACGACAACGAAATCAACGTCGGCCTTTATCCGCGCGATGGTCGCGTGCCCACCGGCGTCACGACTCGCGCCAATGCCCACGTCACCAACGGCGCCGGCTACATCCAGGAAACTGTGCGCCTCTTCGGCGACCGTCTGTTGATCGGCGGCGGCCTGCGCTACGACTATTTCCGTTTCGATGTCGCCGAAATTGGCCTACAACCAGCCGCCCGCTGGCAGGGCAAAGGCAACTTGGCCTACACACCCTCCAGAAAGCTCCCCCTCACGCTCCACGCCAACTACGGCCGCGGCATCAACAGCATTGATGCACGCGCTGTAGTGCAGCGCCCCGAACTCCCCCGCATCGCCGCAACCGATTTTTACCAAACCGGCGTTTCCACGCACTTCAGCCGCGTGTCGTTCAGTACAGACGCCTTCCTGATCGATCATTCCAACGAACAGGTCTACATCCCTGACGACGGCTCGTTCGAATTCAAAGGCCCCACCCGCGCCTACGGTTTCGAAAGCAAGGCCTCCATCGCCTTGACCCGTTCCTTCTCTCTAAATGGTGGCGTAACCAAAGTTGCCAACGCTTTCTATAAGGGCGGAGATCATCGCGTGTATGTCGACAGCGCGCCACACTTCGTAGCCAACGCCGCATTGACGATGGCTGGTTATCATGGTTGGAGCGGCTCGTTGCGCATGCGCGCCATCAATCACTACCGGCTCGATGGCGATGACCCCTCCATCGTCGCCAGCGGCCACACGGTATTCGATCTCGGCCTCTCGCGCCAGATCCGCCGCGGCATTGAGTTCAACGTCAGCTTCGACAACATGACCAACCGCGATTATTACGAAACGCAAAACTTTTTCGATTCGCGCGTCGCGCCAACGGCTTCCATCGTTGGCCGCATCCACGGCACGCCGGGCTATCCGTTGAACGTTGTCGCTGGCATCACTTTCCGACTTCGCGGCAAGTAATTAACGTACAACATATTACCCCGTTTCGTGCTATAATTGACTTACGAGGTAATATAATGTCTATTACCGAAGGCACTCCACAAGACACTTTACGCGAAATTGCGGCCCGCTTCAAAGCACGCCGGCTGGCGATGAACCTGACGCAGGAAGGTTTGGCTAATCGTTCGGGGGTCAACTGGAATTCCCTGAAGCGGTTTGAGCGCACCGGCTTGATCGCTTTCGATTCCTTGCTCAAGCTGGCCTTAGTGCTTCGTTGTCTTGGCGATTTTGAGCGCATTTGTGAGGATGCTACGGAAGAGTTTTCGAATACTTCACTCGACGAAATTCTGGCTGAACCCAAGCGGCGTCAGAAGGGCCGCATCAAATGACCTACACTCCAACCGAGTTGCTCACCGTTTATCTGGAGGCGGCCGAACGCCGCAAGGTCGGGCGTCTTGCGTTACGTCAGCGCCGAACCCTCTTCGAATACGACCCGGCATTCATCGCCTCCGGAATTGAGCTTTCGCCAATCAAGCTACCGTTGAAATCGGGCGTGTTCACGGTGCCCGACATGGTCTTCGACGGATTATTCGGCTTATTCAACGACAGCCTGCCCGACGGCTGGGGCCGCCTGCTTATCGATCGCACCGTGGAAAAGCACGGCATTCGTCGCGGCCAACTAAACGCGCTCGACCGGCTCGCCTATGTTGGCCACAACGGCATGGGAGCGCTGAGCTATGAGCCTGACCTCAGCGAAAATGCAGCCGCCGACCAACCGCTCGTCCTCGACAAACTGGCAAACGAATCAGCCATTATTCTCGCTGGAGAGAGTGAAGAAGTGTTTGCCGAACTGTTGCGCCTCAACGGCTCATCCTCGGGTGCTCGTCCGAAAATTGTCGCCCAGGTCAGCGCGGATAAAAAGGAAATTATTCATGGCCAGCCCGCTCTTAAACCAGGCTTCGAACATTGGATGATCAAGTTCGGCTCCTCGCACGACCCTAAGGACATTGGCGCAATCGAATACGCCTACAGTCTGATGGCAAAGGCCGCCGGAGTGCAGATGCCCGAAACGCACCTCTTCCGCACCAGGAAGCGCGGCTACTTCGGCATCAGGCGCTTTGACCGTCAGGGCGATTTGCGCCTTCACATGCACAGCCTCTCAGGCCTGATCCACGCCGATCATCGCGCGCCAACGCTCGACTACAAAACGGTTCTCAGTGTAGTTCTGACGTTGACTAAAAACTTCCTCGAAGCCGAAAGGGCTTATGCCCTCGCCTGCTTCAACGTGCTCGCACACAACCGCGACGATCACGCCAAGAACTTCTCCTTCCTCTTGAACGCAAAAAACGCATGGGTCTTTTCGCCCGCCTACGATCTCACGTTCTCCGAAGGCCCCGGCGGCGAGCAAAGCACCATGGTGATGGGCGAGGGCCGGAACCCTGGCATCCAACAACTCACGGCCCTCGGAAAAGAACACGGCCTGAAAAAAGCCCCGGCGATTCTCGATAAAGTCCGCAAGGCCGTCGCCCAGTGGCCTCGCCACGCACAGAAAGCCGGCGTCAGCGACAAGTCCATCAAGCAAATTGCCGCTAGCATCGCTGCTTCAAACAAAGCAAAATAGAAATGTGCGAATCACTTACCCGCAAGGCACTTGGAACGGCCCGCAGCGCGAGCTCCCATTCGTCATTGGAATCCTCGCAACCCTCGCTCCATCGGACGTGCCCCTGAAAGATCGCCACTGGCTGGAAGTCACTCGCCACACTCCAATTCCCGATGCGCTCAACCCTGCTCTGAAGTTCTTCATGCAGAGCACACCCGTTTCTGATCGCATTCAAATCAAAATCCTCAACGTCACTCGGCGCGAAGTGGAGCGGGACCTGGCACGCGCCCTAGACTTCGCGCACAGCGGCCTCTTCAAACAACTTCACGACAACATCTTCGGCGTCGCCTCACCCTGCCCCTTTGGCATCCTGCTCTGCGATTGGGACTTTGACGCATCGCCCAATAGTGTGGAGCTTCTCCAGCAACTTGCCTACATCGCGGAAGGCATCCACGCGCCGTTGATCATTGGTCTCGCGCCTGAATTCAACGACCATGGCGCTATCTCGGAACTCGCCATCCGGACAAATCCACTCTACGCAAAATGGCGCTCCTTCCAACAAAGCGACAGCGCGCACTTCGTCATCGACACCTAATCACTGCAGGACGCGGCCCTCACCGCCGTCCGCATCGCCGCGGCCTTCGATCAGGAAGGTTGGTTCAAGCCCACGCAACAACTCTTCGCCATTTCCAGCACGGCCCATTATGTCCGTGCACTGGTTTACGATTGGGCCGCACCGTTCATCTCCATTGAAGATTGCGAACACACACTCAATGCCTGGGTCGCACAGTATGTCAGCAAATTACCGCAGCCTGTAAACAGGCCGCTATTGCAGGCCGACATTCGCATCGTTGCCTCAGGCGTCTCGCCTGACGTGCTGCTCGCGCAGGTCTTCGTTAATCAATCTTATTTATTGAATCCGATGCCACAGCCAGCGCGCCTGATCGTCACACTGCCGCCAGGTAAAATCAAACCGCGCTAAGGCGCCAGATACCCGTTGCGCCCCAAAATCGCTTGCCCCTCCGGCCCTAACAAAAAATCGCGAAACCGCCACGCCTCGCGCGCATGCGCCGTCTTCGCCCCAACGCCCAAAGCTTGCAGAATCGGCTGATACAACTTCGCATCAATCTTCAAAACGGCGCCCTCCTCATGCAGCAACAACGAATACGCCGTGAACGCCGCATCCGCATTGCCCGAAGCCGCCATCTGCTTCGCCTGATTGATGCTCGCCGGATACACCACCTTTCCCTGCACGGCTTCCCACAAATGCGCCGACTTCAAGGCCTGCACAGAAGCCAATCCATAAGGCGCAAGTTCCGGCTTCGCCACTGCCACAAACCGCACCGCCGCCTTCGTTAAATCGGCAATCTCATGAATATCCGTTCGCTTCGGAATCCACAACGCCAACTGTCCGCGCGCGTAAACCGCCCGGCTGTCACGCGCCAGCACGCCGCTAGCAATCAGCGAATCCACATGCTCCGTATCCGCCCCCGCGAACACATCGAACGGCGCACCATTCGACATCTGCTGCGCCAACTGCGCCGTCGAACCGTACGAACACACCACCTCGATGCCAGTCTTCTTATAAAACGCCTGCCCCGCCTCCGCGCACACGCCCATCAAATTCGCCGCCGCCGCCACCGTGAGCCGCACCGGCTCGGCCGCCCAAACACATCCCGCGCAAAAAAGAAAACAAGCCGCTCGCATCTAACTGTCAGTTTAACAGGACACTGTCTCGAATGAGCTACACCCCTCTACTGCCCTACAATATCTCTATGCCCGCCAGAAAGCCCGCGCCACCTGTATACATTCTCAAGGTCACCCTCGACGGCATCGAGCCACCCATCTGGCGCCGCATCGTCGTCCCCGCCTCCATCAAGCTCTGCTGCCTGCACAGCACGCTACAAGTAGTCATGGGTTGGACCGGCAGCCACCTCCACCAATTCAAAAAAGGCGGCCAAATTCGGGGGGATGCCACCCACCTCTCCGAACTGCTCACCGCAGAAGGCCAAGCCATCCACTACCTTTATGATTTCGGCGACAATTGGAGCCATCAGATCCTGCTCGAACAGATCCTCCCGCCCAACCCCGATCTCAAAACCCCGCTCTGCATTAACGGCCAACGCCACTGCCCACCCGAAGACGTCGGCGGCGTCCCCGGCTACCAGCAATTCCTCGAAGTCATATTCGACCCCACCCACATCGACTTCCCCCACATTGTGCGTTGGGCCGGCGGCCCCTTTCATGCCGAAGACTTCGACATCAAAACCGTGAACGCCAGCCTCTCGCGAATGCGCCTCCCCATTCGCCATCGGCGATAATCAAATCGTGACGCCAGACCAACAGCAATCGGTCGCCCGCGGCCGCCAACTCCAATACTTCACCGTCTTCTACAACTGTCTCGAAGCCTCAGTCGCACTCATCGCCGGCACCGCCTCCGGTTCCATTTCGCTACTCGGCTTCGGACTCGACAGCCTCATCGAAGTCACCTCCGGCGGCGCTATGCTCCTCCGCCTGCGCGATGCAACCTTCGAACGCGCTGCCCTGCGCATCACCGGCTGGTGCTTCATTCTCCTCGCCACCTACATCGCGCTCGACTCCGCAACCATGCTATGGAATCACGCCGAAGCCGCCCACAGCACCGCAGGCATTGTCGTCGCTGCGGCATCCGTCATCGTCATGCCGCTACTCGCCCGCGCCAAACGAAAGGTCGCCGCCAACCTCGCCAGCAACGCCATGAGGGTCGACTCGCGCCAGGCCGACTTCTGCGCCTACCTCTCCGCCATCCTGCTCGCCGGCCTCGCCCTCAACGCGGCCCTCGGTTGGTGGTGGGCCGACCCCGCCGCCGCCCTCGCCATGGTCCCCATCATCGCCCGCGAAGGCATCAACGCCCTAAAAGGCCAACAGTGCTCGGACTGCGGTTGCCACACGTAAACCCGATTGCACTAACATGGAACCATGACAAGGTTTGCACTCTTTCTCCTATTCTTCCTTTCGCCACTGCCCGCCGCGGAGACCGCGCTTGACCGCTATGTCAAAGCCCCCGACGCCAGCTTCAAATTCAAACTGGTCCGCACCGTGAAGCTCGATGGCGTCACCGCCAACCTGCTCGACATGACCTCCCAAACCTGGCGCACCGAAAAGGAAGTCAACCGCACCGAATGGCAACACTGGATCACCATCATCCGCCCCAGCGAAGTGAAATCCTCCACCGCCTTCCTCTTCATCACCGGCGGCGCTAACGACGGCAAGCAGCCCAACTCCATCGACCCTATGATGCTCAAGGTCGCCAAAGACTCCGGCGCCATCGTCGCCGAACTGCGCATGGTCCCCAACCAGCCCCTCATCTTCGCCGGCGAAACCAAAGGCCGCGTCGAAGACTCCCTGATCGCCTACACCTGGGACAAGTTCCTCCGTGGCGGCGACGAGCGCTGGCCCGCCCGCCTCCCCATGACCAAAAGCGCCGTACGCGCCATGGACGCCGTCCAACAGTTCAGCGCCACCACCGAAGGCGGCAGCGTGAAGGTCGAAAAGTTCGTCGTCTCCGGCGGCTCCAAACGCGGCTGGACCACCTGGACCACCGCCGCCGTCGACAAACGCGTCATCGCCATCGTCCCCCTCGTCATCGACGTCCTGAACATCGACAAATCCATGGACCACCACTACCGCGCCTACGGCTTCTGGGCTCCCTCCGTCGGCGACTACACCGCCATCAATCTGCATGACTGGGTGGGCAGCAAGCAGTACTCCGCGCTGATGAAGATCGAAGAGCCCTACCAATACCGCGACCGCTTCACCATGCCCAAGCTCATGATCAACTCCGCCGGCGACCAGTTCTTCCTGCCCGATTCCTCGCAGTTCTACTTCAAGGACCTCAAGGGCGAAAAGCTCCTCCGCTATATTCCCAACTCCGACCACTCCCTGCGCGGCTCCGACGTGCAGAACACCGTCTCCAGCTACTTCCAAGCCATCGTCCGCGGCGACGCCCGCCCGCAATACTCCTGGACCTTCGAAAAAGATGGCTCCATCAAAGTGAAGTCCAAAACCAAGCCGAAAGAAGTGAAGGTATGGGCCGCCACCAACCCAACCGCGCGCGACTTCCGCAAAATGACTATCGGCGACGCCTACAAATCCTCCGATGTGAAAGACACAGGCAACGGCACCTACATCGGTAAAATAGACGCACCCGCCAAAGGCTGGACGGCCTTCTTCGTCGAAATGACTTACGACATGCCCGGCGGCGTCCCCATGAAACTCACCTCAGCCGTCCGCGTGTTGCCTGACACGCTGCCCTCAGCGCCCTACCAGAAGAAGCCCATCAAATGAAACGCGTACTGCTGTTCGCCGCCAAATCCGGCTACCAGACGGAAGCCTACGCCGAAGCCGCTGCCCGCCTCAGCATGGAGGTGATATTAGCCACCGACCGCTGCCACGTGCTTGACGATCCGTATGGCGACCACGCCGTCCCCATCCGCTTCGAAGACCCCGAACGCGCCGTGCCCGCCCTGGCAGAACGCGTCGGCCGCATCGATGGCATCGTCGCCCTCGGCGACAAGCCCGCCTTCGTCGCCGCCGTCGCAGCGAAGTATCTTCGCCTCCCCTACAGCACGCCCGAAAGCGTGGCCACATGTGGCAGCAAATACCTCGCCCGGCAATGCTTCGCCCACGCCGGTCTGCGCCTGCCAACCTACGAACGCTTTGCCCTGCAGGACGCACCCACCTCTGCCCAGCAATACCCCTGCGTGCTCAAACCGCTAGGACTCTCCGGCAGCCGCGGCGTCATCCGCGCCGATAACGACAACCAATTCCGCGCCGCCTTCGAGCGCATCGGTGCCTTGTTGAACTCGCCCGAAATCCGCCGCCTGCACGACGAAAAGGATCAATTCATCCAGGTGGAAAGCTTCATCGAAGGCCGTGAATTCGCGCTCGAAGGCATCGTGACGGAAGGCCGCCTGCGCACCCTCGCCATCTTCGACAAGCCGGACCCACTCAACGGCCCCTTCTTCGAAGAGACCATCTACACAACCCCCTCGCGCGAGCCCGATCACGTGCAGGAGCAACTGATCAGCACCGCCCAGCGAGCCATCCAAGCCGTCCACATTCAGCACGGACCAGTCCACATCGAGATGCGCTACAACCAAGCCGGGCCCTGGATCCTCGAAGTAGCCGCCCGCCCCATCGGCGGCCTCTGCTCCCGGGTTCTCCGCAACGAAGAAGAGCTGGTCCTCCGCCACGCCGTAGGCGAAGACATCACCGCCATCGGGATCGATCCCACCCCCGCCGGAGTCATGATGATCCCCATCGGTCAAGGCGGCATCTACTACCGCTACGACGGCGACAAAGAAGCCCGCGCCATCACAGGAATCGAAGACCTCATCATCACCGCCAAAGAAGGCCAGCGCATGGTCCCCCTACCCGAAGGCAACAGCTACCTCGGCTTCCTCTTCGCCCGCGCTGCCACGCCCGCGCAAGTAGAGGCCGCATTGCGCGAAGCCCACGGAAAACTGCGGTTCCACTTCGCGACTGCGCTGACTGTGGTTGCGTAGTTTTTATTTGGCATTGGATCCGCTAGGAATGCCTTGGTATTGTCCCGAGTTGACATAACGCGACATTAGCGGAAGTCATCATCGCCTATTGGGGAGGGGCCAGGCCGTGAGACTGCGTACCGCATTTGCATCTGCCGCCAGTCGCGGGATGCCCGCTTCAAGTTGATTGATGACTGCCTCCATGGAGTCGAAGACACGGTTTGGAAATTCCTTCTCCCTCAATTCATCCCAGACATGCTCTTGGGGGTTGAGTTCCGGTGAATAGCCTGGAAGCCGATGCACCCGGATATTTTCTGGGATCTT
The DNA here is from genome assembly GCA_903881085.1 of uncultured Acidobacteriia bacterium. GTDB lineage: Bacteria > Acidobacteriota > Terriglobia > Bryobacterales > Bryobacteraceae > CAIRSA01. Next base: position 2,834 of record CAIRSA010000452.1, on the reverse strand, counting down.
TAGTTCTTGGGAGCGATGAGAACTGGCTCTATCTACAACCATGACCATGAATTCATCAGGATGGGCTTCGCTGACTTGCGCGGCGCGGCTAGCGGTTGCCTGCTACAAACCGAGCCGCGCACGTAAGTAAGCGGTCTTTCGAGATCAATCGAATGTCCACCTAGCGGCAAAATTCCCCGCCGCGGTCAGGATGTCTGAATTTCTGTATGGCATTAATTCTTCAGCCTGAAAAAAGCTGTGCCCGTAAATCCTGCGGAAATTCACGACTCTGCAAACCAGGGACTGCCTCCGTTTTCCGGCGATTTCTGCCGGAAAATGGCTGGATGTCCCGGTTTGCCCCCCGCGACACTCCCCGCAATGCGAGTCACCCGGCAGGCGACGAGCACGTTGCTTGCATCCAATGCCAAATATGGGAGTTATCTTTCCCAGATGCGTTCAACTACTCTTTCTCGGTTCAGAGTCTATCACCCGTTGTGGCATAGTTTGTACTTCTGACACCGGGTGTTTCCAGGAGCACTTGCCGGTCTGAACCGAAGCGCGCCGCAACGGTTAGTTTCTACGCAGATGCTTCCGCCGCCAGTTTTTTGGCGACCTCAAGCGCGGCTTTGCTAAATCGGTCTTTACCCGCCCACCGCCCGTCGGACATGCCAAGAGATAGGAACACGCTTCGTGCAACATGGAAGCCCAGTGTCCGGTAACTCTCAAACTGCGTCTCGTCAAACCACTGGTTGGCGGTCGATTCATGGGGAAACTCCTCCGTGACCAGCGAATACTGCTTCAGGTCGGCGGGTTCGTCACCCGTCAGAGAAATCTTGATATAAATCAGCGTTCCCTTAGGCCCCGGCTCCCCGGCGTGCGCGGGATATTGGATCGTTCCAATCGCACAATGTGCTTCGGCACACCTTTGGCCGGCAGCAGGCTTCAGCTTTGTGATATCGATTTCGATTTCGACCCCGAAATCGGACCTGCATTTTCGAATGGCGTTACCAAGCCCGCCAAATGTGAATGCATTGTCCTCTTCTGAATCGCACGCAACGACGTACCGGCAGCGTCGCCGGACGAGTTCGTAAATGCCGAGGTTCTCAAAATGGCCTCCGTCAGAAAGATAGACATAGTGGCCGGTGTCGTTGGTGCTCCCGGTTAATTCCGCCATGAGCCACGCGAGGCCCACGGCTGGGCCTGACCTCGTCCATGTGTCCGTGCGGCGCGGGTTGCCGAGCCACCACCCCAACCGCACATCAAGCAGCGTCAGGAGAAATGCAATACTCGAATCCGTTTTACCCGCCATGTTCGGGCTCACGGCCGCGCCCGAGATCGCCATCGCCGTACCTACGCGGATTCCGCTGTTGGTAAAAACCTTGCTGGTGTCTTTTTTGTTCGGATAGGCATAATCTTCAGTCGGCCGGTAACCCCCATAAGAAAGCGGGATGCCTGGGGTCCGCGGATGCGTCGCACGCCCGCGTCCCACTTCAAACCCGCAGAATCTGGGCGTGAAGGCGAACGATTCGGCCTTGCGTTCCTGCCACGCCAACTCGTCACCGTCAGTCACATTCAGCGTCGTGTTGAGAATCGGGTACGGTCCGGAGTGTCCCGCCGAGGGAGCAAGAGCTGTAAGCCGGAAGTCGTCCTGTTCGTCGAATCCGGTAAACCTGTTGGGACGTCGCATGCCTGAACGAGCTCCGCCCAAATAACACCTCACCAGCCGGTTGCGGTAGAACTGGTGCAGCGAAAATTCGTTGATGTCGATCCGCCACGATAGAAAAATCGCGCACAGCAAACATCCGGCGCTCAGGGGGAGTGCCCCCCAGCTTTTGATCTCCGGATTTTCGAGCCCGTAAGAAAGCAGCAGAAGCAGACCCAGCACAAAAACGGCCGGAACCAGCCGGACAGCCAGCCGAAACGTGGGTGAAGGGGAAAAAGCTCCCTTCCTCGCCAGCACCGATGATGCAATTCCAGCCGCACCCGTAAAGGCCGACGCCGCTGTGAGCCCTCGCAGCTCGCTGCCCAGCAAGACAATGACCCGTTTCACAATCGCGGGTCCGAAGGCCGTGATACCGCTGATCCCCAGCCACACAACACCGCAGATTCCCAGCCAACCGCCGAGCCGAGAGATCCATTCCCTCCGGTCGTCCGGCAGGTGCCTCCCGAGCAATCCGATATAGAAGAAGACCGCAAATGAGAGGATGGCGAGAAATACCGGCACGCTCAGAGTCAGAATTCGCACCTCGTTGCTTCTCAGCGGCTGCAGCTCCGCGCTTACATGAGTCAGCCAGAAATAGTCCAGGAATCCGGTGGCAACTGCCGCCAACAGGCAGATGAGAAGCAGGCACGCGACTCCCGCGGTGAAGCGGAGCCATTGGGGACCGGATGCCGGTCTCAGGGACAGATGCAGTTGCCCCACAAGCCCAGCCAGCAAAACCATCATTGCCACGGTGGCGCTGAATTTCAACGCAGTCTCAGCAAAGTACCTCTGGGTATCGGGTTGCTTCAAGAGCCGCGCCATATCGAAGGCAACCACAGAACCGGCTGCACACGATCCAACTAAGATGGGCAAGAGGATATACCGTAGAATTGCCCGTTCATCCGAGAGCATCGAGCGTACAAAATCCTGTGTCGATTCCGGACGGAAAGCCCTCAAATTAATGCCGATCAGAATGGCGGGAATCACCATCAGAGCGGGCCAGTACGCAGTAATCCCCTGACTGTTCAACCAGCATGTGCCGTCCGCCAGCCAGTCGGGCGTCAGAAGGATTGCGGAAAGAGCCAGGGCCAGGATGGTCAGGTTAAGAAAGCTGTTCCGGACAGATCGGAAGAGCACACGTCTGAACTCCAGT